>CAIVVS010000122.1 GCA_903909415.1 uncultured Pseudomonadota bacterium
CGGCCGACGTAGCCGACCTCGGTGAACTTGGTCGCCTCGACCTTGATGAAGGGCGCATCGGCCAGCCGCGCCAGGCGCCGCGCGATCTCGGTCTTGCCCACGCCGGTGGGCCCGATCATCAGGATGTTCTTGGGCGTGATCTCCTGGCGCAGCGGCTCGGCCACCTGCTGGCGGCGCCAGCGGTTGCGCATGGCGATCGCCACCGCGCGCTTGGCGCGGTCCTGCCCGACGATGTGCTTGTCCAGTTCGTGGACGATTTCCTGCGGGGTCATGGACGACATGGGGGTTCCTGCGGAGGCTGGGGGTTGCTGCGGCGGCTGGGGTCAGTTGCGGTGGCCGCCCGGCCTGCGGTGCGGGCGCCGGCGCCGGGCACTCAGCCCAGCGTCTCGACCGTGATGTTGGTGTTGGTGTAGATGCACAGGTCCGCGGCGATCAGCAGCGACTTCCTCACCACCTCCTCCGCGCCGAGCTGCGTGTTCTCCAGCAGGCCGCGCGCGGCGGCCTGCGCATAGGCGCCGCCCGAGCCGATGGCGATCAGGCCGTGTTCGGGCTCGAGCACGTCGCCGTTGCCGGTGAGGATCAGCGAATGCTGCGCGTCGGCCACCGCCAGCATCGCCTCCAGGCGGCGCAGCATGCGGTCGGTGCGCCAGTCCTTGGCCAGTTCCACCGCCGAGCGCATCAGGTTGCCCTGGTGCTTGTCCAGCTTGGCCTCGAAGCGCTCGAACAGCGTGAAGGCATCGGCGGTACTGCCGGCGAAGCCCGCTAGGATGCGGTCCTGGTGCATGCGGCGCACCTTGCGCGCACCCGCCTTGATGACGATGCTGCCCAGGGTCACCTGGCCGTCGCCGCCCATGGAGACCTGCGCGCCGCGCCGGGCGGACACGATGGTGGTGCCGTGAAAGGATTCCATGGGGGAGGTGCCGCGAAGGGGAAACCCCAAGGATATGGGGTTGTCGCCCCGCGGTTCAAGCCCGGGGCGCGCCCACCTCCGCGCCCCGGTTGCACGCCCTGATGGCGGTCAATGGCGTCCTTCCCGGACGGGGATCAGAACTCGCCACGCAGGCCGGCCATGATGCCTCGGCCGGGCAGCGGAGCGATGTCCTTCAGCGACGACGCATGGTTGCGCGCTTCGCGGTTGGTCAGGTTGTCACCGCGCAGGAAGGCATCCCAGGTGGTTCCGGCGAAGGCCTTGAAGCGGTAGCTCACGCTCGCATTGAGCAGGGTGTAGGCGTCGGTCGGCAATTCGTTGGCCGTCACCCGGTTCTGGGCGCTGACCCGAACCACCTCGGCGCGGGCGCCCCAGGCATTGCGCGCGTACTCCAGCCCGGCCTTCAGCCGCGCGGGCGCGATCCTGGGCAGCGGGGCACCGGTGTCGGCGTTCTCGGCGCGCACGATGTCCAGCCCGAGCAGCAGGTGCAGCTTGGTGCCCGCGTCCATCAGCTGGAAGCGTCCCTGCGCCTCGATGCCCTTGAACACCGCCCGCACCGCGCGGAACTGGGTTTCGGGGTTGATCGGGTTGCCCGAGCCGTCGGCGTTGCCGTCACCATCGGCGTCCACCGGGTTCAGCTCGCCGTCGGAACCGCGGTTGTTGCCGGAGCGGAACAGCGCGATGTAGTTGGAGAACCGCGTGTAGTAGGCCCCCACCGATCCCGAGTGGCCGCCCGACCTCATGCGCAGGCCCAGGTCCAGCGAGCGCGATTTCTCCTTGCCGAACCCCGTGTTGCCGACTTCATATTCGCCGGTCGCCACGTGGCGGCCGTTGGCAAACAGTTCGCCCGCGCTGGGCGCGCGCTCGGTGAGCGAGTAGTTCGCAGCCAGCGCGACACCGGGCGTGAAGGCGTACAGGCCACCCAGGGTTCCGCTGCGCGGGGAGAACGACCGCGTCTGCGCCGCGCCGAACCTTGCCGCGCCCGTGGAGGCGTCCACCGTGCCGCCTCCCACCGACTTCAGTTCATTGCGCTCGGTGCGCGCGCCGGCGCTGAGCTTCAGGGCGCCGACGGTCATTTCCTCATACAGGAACAGCGCCTTGGCATCGCTGCGCGTGGAAGGCACGAAGGCTTCCGCACCCTGCGCCTCGAACGTGCCGCCGCCGTACTGGAAGCCGAACGCACCGGTCAGCGGGCCCAGCTTGCCGTGAACCGCCTCGACCCGGCCCTCGTTGCCCTTGTTGCGGAAGGTCGTGCCGGCCACGCCGTTGTCGATCTCGCGGTGCGCATAGTCGGTGCGCGCGTACTTGAACTTCACCGCCTCGACCAGGCTGCTGACTTCGCGGACCTCGCCGGCGAAGTCCCAGCGGCCGCTCTGCATGTCGATGGACACGCGCGGCTCCGCCACCGTCCCATAGGTGCTGTTGAAGCCGCGGTAGGACATGCCCGCATAGCCCTTGTCCCAGGTGAGCGAGGCACCGAGCGCCCCGCCGTCCGCGCTGGAGCGGCTGTTGGGCAGCCTGCCGTTGGCGGCGAGCGAATGCGCCTGCGCCGCAAAGCCCTGGCGGTTCTGCGCGATCGCCTGGCGCAGCCGGCCGGATACCGCTCCGCCGGGGATGTCGAGGTTCTCGGTCTGGCGCGAGTACACATCGGCATGGAGCGCGAACCTGCCGTTGCCTCCCTCGAGGACAACCGCATTGCTGCGCAGCCGGTCGGCGCCACCGACCCGCGGCTCGATGGAGCCGCTCACCCCGTTTCGCGCATCCTGCGGAATCCGGTTGTCGATCACGTTCACCACGCCGCCGACTGCGTTGCCTCCGTACAGCAGCGCGGCGGCCCCCCGCACCACTTCGACGCGGTCAGCCGTCGCCGGATCGACGGGAAGCGCATGGTCGAAACTCAGCGCCGACGCGTCCAGGGAACCCATCCCGTTGCTCATGATGCGCACGCGCTCGCCGTCCAGGCCGCGTATCACCGGGCGGCTGGCGTTCGGCCCGAAGTAGCTGGAAGACACCCCGGGCATGTCGTTGATGGTGTCGCCGACCGTCGTGCCGCGGCGCAGGACCAGGCCGCGGCCCTGCAGGGTGGAGGCAGGCGCGATGAAATCGAACAGGCGGCTGGCGCGGATCGGGCTGCCCGTCACGATGACCGCGTCGAGTTCGGTCGTTGCTCCCGCGCTCGCGGGGGCGGATGCGGCGGACGGACCGGCGGACTGTGCGAAAGCAAACCCGGGCGCGGCAAAAGCGGCGCCAACGGCAAGGCGAAGTGCGGAAACGCGGGAACGGCGGGGAAACGCCATGATGCTTCTCTCCAAAGGCATGTGGGGAACCCGGACCAAGGCCACGGGCTCCGGGGAGGGCTGCCGGGGCCCCGCTGGGCGGGACCGGGCGGCCGGGCCGGCTAGGAGAGGAGCGGAGGCGGGCCGCGCGACAGGGGCGCGGCGTGGAGGCGAAGTGCAACTGCCGGCTGCCCGGCCGAAGGCGTGGCCACCGGCAGGTCCGGCGAGGGAAGCGATGGAAGCAGGGACGGCGCCGGACTGTCCAGCGCAGCGAATGCAAGGCACTCGTCCGTGGCGTGCCCGATGGGCGGCGCCCCGTCCGGACCATGCTGCGCAACGACCAGGTCGTGCTCGGCGTGGGCAAGCGCATGCAGCTGCGCCCCCAGCTGGGCAAAGCCCAGCAGGAAGGCGAGCAGCAGCGCCAGCGGACGATGCCTCACTTTGCGACCGGCCTCGCGTCGGTGAGGCGGTAATACAGGCCTGCGGGATCGTCGCGCAGCACTTCCAGCTTCCCGGCCACCAGCACCGGCTCGAAGCTGTGCTTCACGCCCACGCGCGCCCTCACTTCAACCAGCGCCTCCGGCCCGCCGGGCATGCAGAAGCCGCAGGTCACAGGCATGGCAGACAGCAGGAAATGCTTCTGCTGGTTTCCCGTCTCGAGCGGCATCATGAAGCCGTTGATGCGCACTTCCTTGCTGGACAGCGCCGTCACCGCGTCGGAGAACTGCGGCACCACCTTGTTCTTGACCTTCACCGGCTCGACCTGGGCGAGCGTGCGCCAGGACACCACGCCGTTCATCTCGGGAAGCGGCTTGGCGGCCTGCGGCGCAATCGGCGAGGACAGGGTCATCGCCCCCGGCTCCGTGCCGCCCCACTTCTGCGCGAACGCCGGCGCCGCGAGCGCGGCAACCACGGCAATTGTCAGGACCTTGGTCATCATCGGGCCTCTCCGTCAGTGCTTGTGCTTCATCCCGCACACCTTGCCTATGCCCACGCCGCGGCAATCCTTGGCGAGCTGCGCATGGCAATCCTTTTCGGGTTTGCCGGACTCCAGGCATTTCGCGGCAGCCTCGTGCGCCTGGGCCATCACCCGATGGTCAAGGATATCGTTCTTGACGCTGTGCCCGCCACGGGGCGCGGCCTTGTCGGGCGCCGCCTGCGCGAACGCGGGCGATGCGGCGAAGGCGAGCGCGCAAGCGAGTCCAACGAGGGGGCTTCGTATTAGCAACACAGTTGCACTATAGCGCATTTTCCTTCCCATTTAGGCACTTATACGAAAATGCTAGCCCAGCAATCAGCCGCGCGCAAGCGTTGCGGCGATATCCGTCCGATACGCCCGCATGGCGGGAATCAGGGCCGCAACCAGCCCGACGCCCACCGCGGCCAGGGCGATCCAGTACTCGCCGGGCAGCAGCGCCCAACCCGTGACCGCGGGTTGCTGGCGCGACGCGAGCGCGAAGCCGAGCACCTCCGTGAGCACGTGTCCCGCGACCAGCCCGATCACCGCCCCGATGGCCGCGAGCAAGGCGCCCTCGAACAGCACCAGCAGGAACAAGCGCGCCGGGCTCGCGCCGAGCATGCGCATCACCGCCAGGTCGCGGCGCCGTTCCTCCATGGCCCCGTACAGCGCGATGAACACGGACAACCCGGCCGCGAACACCAGGATCCACGCCATTCCCTGCACCGCGTCGACGCCGGCGCCCACCAGCTGGAACATGCGCGCGGTCTCGAACGCGGGGGACGCGGCCTGCAGTCCCGCCGTGGCGTTGACGAAGCGCGGCAGCATGGCCGCGGCGAGCGGCGTGGCGTACTGCACCAGGAGGGCCGTGACCTCCTTCTCCTCCTCGGCCATGTCGGCGAGCGCCTTGCGGGCCTGCGCGAGGTCGTCCAGGTGGGTATGCACCAGCCAGACCGACTCGACGCCGGTCAGCACCAGGCGGTCGACCACCGTGCCGGTGGGCGCGAGCACCCCGGTCACGGTGTACGGCGTCGCGGCGTGCGAGCTGCCGCCGCCGTCGCCGCCCAGGCCGTGCACGCCCTCGAACCGGGCCCCCGGCGCGAGCCCGAGGTCGCGCGCGGCAAGGGCGCCCGGCACCGCCTCCAGCGGGGCCTCCCACAGCCGGCCGGCGGCGAGCGCCGCGCCGAAGTGCGCCGGGTAATCGTGGCTGGTCCCCACGATCCGGAAACCCCCGACACTGTCGCCCATCGCGATCGGGATCACCTTCTTCACCATGCGGTGCGCCTGCACGTCGCGAGCGTCCGAGAGCGCGATGTTGCCGGTCGGCACGTCCACCTGGTAGAGCGCCGACAACACCAGCTGCAGCGGACTGCCCTTGGCGCCGACCACCAGGTCGATGCCCGCCGAATCCCGCTGCATGCGCTGCTCCAGCTGGTGGCTGGCGAGCAGCAGCACGGTGATGGTGGCGATGCCCAGCGCCAGCAACAGGAGGTTCAGGGCCGTGGCGAGCGGCCGCGCGCGCAGGTAGGCGAAGCTGATCGCAGCGGTGTTCATGGCTTTGCCGACGCGCCGGTCCCGCCCAGCACGAGGCACCGTTCGAACGCCGGCTTGCAGCGTGAGTCGTGGGTGGCGACCACCAGGGTCGCACCGCAGGATCGCGCCTGCTCCCCGAGCAGGTCCAGTACCTGGCGCGCGCTGGCGTCGTCCAGGCTGGACGTCGGCTCGTCCGCCAGCACCAGCGCCGGCCCGTTGACCACGGCGCGCGCCACCGCCACGCGCTGCGCCTGGCCCTGCGACAGCTCGTGGGGCATGGCGCGCAAGCGCCCGCCCATGCCCACCGCCGCGAGCACCTCGCGCACCCGACCGGGCGAGGGCGGCAGGCCGGCCAGCGAGCGCGCCAGCGTGAGGTTCTGCTCCACGCTCAGGCTGCCCACGAGGTGGAAACGCTGGGGAACGAAGCCGATGCGCGCGCCGCGGAAGCGGTCCAGTTCGCGCGGGGCAAGGCCGCCGAGGTCGCGCCCGTCCACGCTGACCTGGCCCGGCGCGGCACGCAGCAGGCCGCACAGCAGGTGCAACAGGGTGGTCTTGCCGGATCCCGAGGGGCCCATCACCAGCCAGTGCTCCCCGGCCGCCGCATCCCAGGCGTCAAGGACCAGCGCAGCCGCGCCGGCGTAGGAGTAAGCCAAGGAACGCAGCTGGATCATGGCTGGACGACCCGGTTGGCCCGCATGGCGAGGGCGGCGCGCCGCCGTCGGCCCTCAGTCGGCCTTCAGTCGCCGTACAGCTTCTGTTTCAGCTCGCGGCGCGACTGGGCTTCCACCGACATGGACGCGGTCGGACGCGCGAGCAGGCGCGGCAGCCCGATCGGCTCGCCGGTCTCCTCGCAATAGCCGTAGCTGCCGTCGGCGATGCGGCCCAGCGCCTGCATGATCTTCTTGAGCAGCTTGCGCTCGCGGTCGCGCGCGCGCAGTTCGAGCGCGTACTCTTCCTCGATCGTGGCCTGGTCGGTGGGATCGGGCTCGATCTCGTGCTCGCGCAGGTGCTCGGAGGTCGCGTCGGCCTTCTCGATGATCTCGTTGCGCATCTCCTCGAGGACTTCCTTGAAGAATGCGAGCTGCGCGGCATTCATGTAGTCGCCCGCGGGCTGCTTGAGCAGCTGCGACTCGGTGATCCCGGCATAGCGCGCCTCGGGACGCGCCACCGGGTTGGACGGGCGCACGGCGGCGGCCAGCGGCGCGGCGTACACGGCGGTGTCGCCCAGGCGCTCCGATGCGCGCGGCGGGGTGAGCGCGGCCACGGCGGCCTGCGCGGCGCTGGGCGTGGAGGACACCTGCTCGGGCTCGGGGCGCGCGACCGGCTGCGACGCAGCCTTTGCGGAGGACTTGGGAGCGGGCTTGGCGGCAGGCGTCGCAGCCTTGGCCGCGGGTGACGCGGCGGGCTTCACGGCTGCGCTTACCGCCTTGCGGGCGGCAACGCTGCGCACCGCGCTGGCGGGCTTGGCCGCAGGCCTGGACGTCGCCTTGGAGGTCGCCTTGGTGGCCGGTGCGGCTTTCTTGGCTGCGGTCTTTTTCACTGTGGCCTTCACTGTGCTTGCACGAGGCATTGCTCGAGCCCTTTGATGAACAGGTCTTCGGGCAGGTTGCGCCCGATGAACACCATGACGCTGGAACGCTTTTCCCCCGGCCCCCAGGGCTTGCCGATGTCGCCGCCCATCAGCATGTGGACGCCCTGGAACACCACCCTGTGGGCGTTGTCCTTCAGCGAAAGGACGCCTTTATACCGCAGCATGTCGGCCCCGTAAACCTGAATCAGGCCGGACAGGAACTCCTCCAGCTTGGCCCCGTCGAAGTGGCGCTCGGTGCGGAACACGAACGAGGACACGTGCTCGTCGTGCTCGTGCTCGGCGTCCTCCAGGAAGGTCGGGTCCAGCTCGAGGATGGCGTTCAGGTTGAAGCCGCGGATGTCCAGGATCTCCTTGAGCGGCGTGTGCCCGAAGTTGACCTTCTTCACCGGCGCGCGCGGGTTCATGCGCGCGAGGCGCGCGCGCAGCTTCTCCACGTCCTTGTCGTCCACCAGGTCGGTCTTGGACAGCAGGATCCTGTCGGCGAAGCCCACCTGCTCCTGCGCCTCCTTGAACTCGTCCAGCGTCTGCTCGGCGTGCTTGGCGTCCACCAGCGTGATCACCGAATCCAGCAGGTAGTAGTTGCCGATGTCCTCTTCCATGAAGAAGGTCTGCGCGACCGGGCCCGGGTCGGCCATGCCGGTGGTCTCGATGATGACGCGGTCGAACTTGAGCGTGCCGCCGTCGCGCTTGTCCTTCAGCTCGCCCAGGATGCGCACCAGGTCGCCGCGCACGGTGCAGCAGATGCAGCCGTTGTTCATCTCCACGATCTGCTCGTCCTTGTCCTGCACCAGGATCTCGTTGTCGACTCCGGCCTCGCCGAACTCGTTCTCGATCACCGCGATGCGCTGGCCGTGCTGCTCCTTGAGGATGCGGTTGAGCAGCGTGGTCTTGCCGCTGCCCAGGAATCCGGTGAGGATGGTGACGGGTACCATGTTCGAATCAGACATGCGGGCTCTTTCTCTCTTAAGCGGGGCGGGTCACGCGCACTGCGCGCAGACGCCCCTCACGGTTAACTCGGTTGCGGTCAGGCCCAGCTTCCCGGCCAGTCCCAGCCCCTCGGCGCTGAGGTTTTCCAGGCAAAGCACCTTGCCGCAGCGGGAACATTCGAAGTGCGCGTGGTTCGCATGGGTTGCGTCGTTGGTGCGGAACCGCCAGACGCGGTCCTCGCCGGACACCCGGTGCGCGAGCCCCCGATCGACCAGCCATTCCAGCACGCGGTACACCGTCACGCGGTCGATCGGCATGACCTTGGAGAGCTCGGCCTCGATCTCGTGGTGCGACAGCGCCCGCTCCGTGCGCGACAGCAGTTCCATGACCTGCACGCGGGTGGGCGTGATGCGGCCGCCGGCGTGCCGGATCGCATCGCGGAACTGGGAAAGGTCTTTGTTCGGGGCCATGGCAGGAGCGCAATGGTAGATGGGTGCGCCCCGGTGCGCAAACAAGTTGCACGATGACCGCCCCAGCCTGGCGAATGGCCGCTTCCTCCGCAGGCATAAAAGACACTAACTGGCTGTTCTTATTTACTTTTTTCGCGCCACGATCCCGGACCCAGGGTGCCTCGGCCCCCATCCCCGGCGCAAGGAAATCGGCGTTGAGGCGCCGTCCCGTAAGGAATGTCCGCCCCTGCCGACCAAATCCGGAGCGGCAGCCGGCCCTGCACCGCCCGGACCGCAGGCCCGATTTCCCGGACAGGAGCAAACGCATGACCCCAGAACGCCCGCAGCCGGCGTCGCCGCAGAGGCGCGCCTTCCTCCAACGGGCGGAACTCGCTTGCGGCGCATGCCTGTGCCTCGCCCTGCTTCCGTCGGCCGCGATGGCGCAACCCGCGCCGGCTACGCGGCGCAACGCCATCCACCGCCTGTCAGGCGAAGTACGGGTCAATGAACGGCTCGCGTCCATCGCCTCGGAGATCCGGCCCGGCGACAGGGTGCGCACCGGACCGGACGGCGAGATCGCGTTTTCCATCGGCGCCGACGCCTTCCAGCTGCGCAGCCGCAGCGAGCTCGCGGTGGACGGATCCGCGGCGGCGAACATCGTGGCCGCGCTGAGGCTGACCACCGGCGCGCTGGCGGCGGTCTTCGGCCGCGGCGCGCCCCGCAGCGTCGTCGGCCCCACGGTGACGGCCGGCATACGCGGCACCGGCGTGTACATGCAAACCGGCGCGCGCGGCACCTACGTCTGCGCCTGCTTCGGCACCGTGGACCTCGCCGCCACCCGGGGCTCGCGCGACCGGCTCAGCGTGCAGTCCACCCACCACCATGCGCATTGGGCGCTGGGGGAGGCCACGCCCGCCGGCTCGCTGGAGGCCGCGCCGATGATGTTCCACACCGACGAGGAGATGGACGGACTCGAACAGCTGGTCGGGCGGCGCGCGCCCTGGGTACCGCGCTGACCTGCAGGCCGCGCGTCGTCGCGGCCTGTGACCGCGGTTACACCTGCACCGCCCGCTAGCGCGGCCGGTGCAGCAGCAACCCCTTCAGGTACTCGCCCTCGGGGAAGTCCATGCTCACCGGGTGGTCGGCGGCGGCCTGCAGCCGCCCGACGATGGAGAGCGGCACGCCGGCATCGGACGCCGCGCCGGCGACGATCTTCTGGAACAGCTCGGTGGCGATGCCGCCCGAGCAGGAGAAGGTCGCGAGCCAGCCGCCCGGCTCGAGCAGGCGCATGGCATGCAGGTTGATGTCCTTGTAGCCGCGCGCCGCGCGCTCCGCGTCCTTGGGCGTGGGCGCGAACTTGGGGGGGTCGAGCACGATCATGCCGAAGCGCGCGCCCTCCGCACCGAGCGCGCGCAACAGACCGAAGGCGTTGCCCTGGCGCTGCTCCAGCCTTGAGGGATCCATGCCGTTCAACAGCAGGTTGGCGCGCTCGGCGGCCTGCGCCGGCTCCGAGGACTCCACCGACACCACGCTCGCCGCGCCGCCCGCCAGCGCGCTCAGCGTGAAGCCGCCGGTGTAGGCAAAGCAGTTGAGCACCCGGTGCCCGCCCGACAGGCCGCGCACCCGCAGCCGGTTGTCGCGCTGGTCCAGGTAGAAGCCGGTCTTCTGGCCCTCGACCACGTCCACGCGGTAGCGGATGCCGTGCTCGGTGATGTCCACCGGCGCGCCGGGCACCTCGCCGCGCAGGCTGCCCGCGCGCGGCCCCAGGCCCTCCAGCACGCGCGCATCGGTGTCGGAGCGCTCCCAGGCGCGGGTGCAGCCGCTCGCGGCGACCAGCTCGTCCACCAGCACCTCGCGCCAGCGCTCGGCCCCGGCCGACAGGCACTGCACCACCAGCAGCTCGCCGTACTGGTCGGCGATCAGGCCGGGCAGGCCGTCGGACTCGCCATGCACCAGTCGCCGCGCATTGCCTGCGTCCACCGGCAGCAGGTCGTTGCGCGCGTTCACCGCGCGCCGCACCCGCGCGCGCAGCCAGGCCTCGTCCGGCGCCTCGGCTTCATCGAAGCTCCAGGCCCGCGCGCGGATCTGGCTCTTGGGGCTGTAGGCCGCCCAGGCGAGGAACGTGCCGTCGGCGGCGCGTACCGCCACCGTGTCGCCCAGTTGCGGGCCGCCGCTGGTCCTGGCCACCGCGCCGGAGAACACCCAGGGATGGCGCTTGTGCAGCGACTTGTCGCGCCCCGCGTTGAGCATCACGGTCGGTCCGTGCGGGATGTAGGTCTGCACCGGCGGTGGCGGCGGCGGGGCTGCGTCGTGTTCCTTCCCGTGTTCCTTCGACGGCCTCGTGGCCTGCTCCGGCTTCGGCCCCTTCGACGCATTGCGCGCAGCCGGCGCCCCCCGCGGGTTCGCGGGCTTCGAGTGCTTCGGGGACTTCGGTGCCTTGCTTGAGTCGCTCATCGGATTCCAGTCATAACCAGCCGGCCAGGCCCATGCCTGCGCCGGCGATGATCAGCCAGATCGGGTTGATGCGCGAAGCCAGCAGCAATACGCCCGCCGCGACTGCGGTGAGCGTGTAATCCTTGATCGTGTGGTCGGCGGCCTGGGTCAGCAGCCAGGCCGCCGAGAGCATCAGCCCGACGGTGATGGGCGCGAGCGCCGACTGCACCACGCGCCGCCAGCGCGCCTCGCGGAAGCGCTCCCAGACCTGCGCGCCGAAATGCGCGACCGTGCAGGTGGGAATGGTCATCGCCGCGGTGAGGATCACCGCCCCGGCCAGCCCGCCCATGTGGAAGCCGATCAGGGTCATCACCAGCACGTTCGGGCCGGGCGCGGCCGTGCCCATGGCGTACAGGTCGGCGAAGGTCGGCTCGGTCATCCAGCCGTTGATGTCCACGACCTTGCGCTGTATCTCGGGGAGGATGGACTGCACCCCGCCGATGGACAGCAGCGATATCGCCGCCAGCTCCAGCGCGAAGCCCCAGATGGTGTCCAGGCCCTGCATGCGCTACTTCACCCGCCGCCAGGCGATCAGCAGCGCGAGCGGCACCAGCACCGCCAGCATCGCCGGCAGGCTGACGCGCAGCAGGGCGATCGCGACGAACGCCAGGACCGCGAAGATGCCCATCGGGTTGCGCCAGTCGTAGGCCCCGGCCACCTTGAGCGCGGTGGCCACCATCAGGCCGGCGGCCACCGGCGCCACGCCGCGCATCACGCCATCGACGATGGGCGAGTGGCCGTAGCCCACGTAGATGGCGCCCAGGCAGCACGCGATCGCGAACGGCGCGCCCATCAATGCGAGCAGGCCCACGACCGCGCCCGGCAGGCCGTGCAGGCGCCCACCCATCACCACCGCCATGTTGATGATGTTCGGCCCCGGCATGAACTGGCTGAGCGCGAGCAGGTCGTTGAACTCGGCCGCGGTCAGCCACTTGCGTCGCTCGACCATCACCAGCCGCGCCCAGGGCAGCACGCCGCCGAAGCCGGACACGCCGATGACGAACAGTCCCCAGGTGAATTCACCGAAAGAAGGTTTGCGGCCGGTCGCGGCCGCGGGTGGCGTGGACCCGCTCACGGCTGGCGCTTCGCGGGCGTCTTGGAGCGCGCCCTGGATTCCGTGTCGCCCCGCGCGCCCGAGCGGGCCCGCGGATGGGCCGCGTCGTAGACCTTGGCCAGATGCTGGAAGTCCAGGCTCGTATAGACCTGCGTCGTCGCGATGCTGGCGTGGCCGAGCATTTCCTGCACCGCGCGCAGGTCCCCCGAGGACTGCAGCACGTGGCTGGCGAAGGAGTGGCGCAGCACGTGCGGGTGCACGTCGGCGGCGACGCCGGCCTTGCGCGCCCAGCGCTTCAGGCGCAGCTGCACCACGCGCGGCGACACGCGCAGGCCGCGCTCGCCGACGAACAGCGCGGGCTCGTCCGGCGCGGCATGCGACGAGCGCACCGCCAGCCAGGCCTCGAGCGACTCCAGCGCGCGCGCGCCGACCGGCACGCGCCGCGTCTTGGAGCCCTTGCCGAGCACGGTGACCTCGTGCTCGCCGCGCATCTCGCGCGCCCCGGCCAGGTCCAGCCCGACCAGCTCGGCCAGGCGCAGGCCGGAGGAATACAGCAGCTCGAACATGGCGCGGTCGCGCGTTTCGAGGTCATCCTCCGGCTTCAGGTCGAGCAGCCGCGCCGCGAGGTCGGGCGACAGCGCCTTGGGCAGGGACTTCGGACTGCGCGGCGCGCGCACGCCGGCCGCGGGATTGGCGGTGACCTGGCCCCCGTCCGCGGCTTCCGCGGCGGTGCCCGCAACCAGGCCCGCCACGACATCGCGCCGCCCCAGCCAGCGGAACAGGCCGCGCCATGCAGACAACATGCGCGCCACCGACTTGCCCGACAGCCCGCGGCCGTGCGCCTGCGCGGCGGCGCGGCGGATCAGCGGCGTGCCGACCTGGTCCAGCGGCAGCTCGCCGATGGACGCCAGCAGGACGTGCAGGTCGCGCCGGTAAGCATCGACGGTATGCGCCGACAGGCGACGCTCGCCTCCCAGCGACGCGAGGTAGGCGTTGACCAGCGCGAGGCGCGGGTCGGTGTGGTCCGACCTGGATTCCGCGACCGGGCCCGCCTTGCGGGCCGCGATCGATCCCACGACCGGGCCCGCCTTGCGGGCCGCGGTGGTCACGGCGCGATCCGGACCAGCGAGGCGCTGACCAGTTCGCCGATGCGCTCGAGGAACAGCGTGCCCATGTCCGGATAGAACCGCAGCACGTCCTCGCTGCCCAGCGCCAGCATGCCGGCGCAGGGCGCGGCGGGATCGGGGGCGCTGCCGGGATCGGAGCCGCGCAGGTCGCGCAGCGCCATGAAAGCCACCGAGCGCACGTGCGATGCCGCCGGGCCGAACCAGGACGCGACCTCCGGCTGGCCGCTGGGGCCGCAGAACGGCTGCGCCAGTGCGGCCGCGTACTCGCGCACCGCATCGCCCACCGGGCGCAGGCACTCGACCACCGCGCCCCCGGCCTCGCCCGCCGCGCCACCCAAGGCGTCCCCGCCGCGCTGGCTGAACCCGCCCCAGAGGCGCAACGCCACGTGCGGCACGGCGAAGTCCTGCTGCAGGTGGTTGTGCAGGGCCGCGTCCAGCGTGGCCAGGTCGCGCGCCGACGTCAGCCCGAGCGACAGCCGGTGCATGCGCGCGCCGATGGCATCGTTTTCCTCGCCGATCTGGATCAGTTCGCCCAGGCGCGATTCCAGCACCTTGTTGCGCTCGCGCAGCTGGAGCATCTGCCGGTCCGACAGCGAAATGGCGCGGCCATCGTGGGGATGCGGCACCGTGATGTCGGCCAGCAGTTGCGTGTGCTGCTCGAAGAATCCCGGGTTGCCCCGGAGGTAGGTTGCGACGTCGTCGGCGTCCATCAGATTTCCAGCTCTCCCTCGAAGACCGTCACTGCCGGCCCGGTCATGAACACCGCCTGTCCCAGCTTCGGCCCCAGCTTCGCATTGTCGTTGCCGGGCCAGCGTATCGTCAATTCGCCGCCGCGCGTCTGCACCCGCACCGTGTCGTCCAGCAGGCCGCGGCGTATGCCGGCGACCACCGCGGCGCAGGCGCCGGTGCCGCACGCGAGCGTCTCGCCCGCGCCGCGTTCATGGACGCGCAGCCGGATGCGGCCGCGGTCCAGCACCTGCATGAAGCCGGCGTTCACCCTGTTCGGGAAGCGGACATGGGATTCGATCAACGGGCCCTGCCCGGCCACCGGCGCGGTGTCCACGTCCTCCACCACCTGAACCGCGTGCGGGTTGCCCATGGACAGCGCGGTGACCTGGACCGTCAGCCGCGCGTTGCCCATGGCCAGCTCCAGCGGCTGCACCAGCGCGTCGCTGTCGGTGATGAAGGGGATGCGCGCGGCCTCGAACACCGGCGCGCCCATGTCCACCGTCACCTCGCCGTCGTCCTCCAGCCGCGGCGCGATCACGCCCGAGGCGGTGAGCACGCGGATCTCGCGCGCGGTCGACAGGCCCTTGTCGTTGACGAAGCGCGCGAAGCAGCGCGCGCCGTTGCCGCACTGCTCGACCTCGCCGCCATCCGAGTTCCAGATGCGGTAGCGGAAGTCGGCCTGGCCCGCGAGCCCACCCGCGAGCGGTTCGACCAGCAGGATCTGGTCGCAGCCGACGCCGAAGTGCCGGTCGGCGATGCGGCGCGCGCGCTCCGGGGTCATGTCCACCGACTGGCGCACGCCGTCCAGCACGACGAAGTCGTTGCCCAGTCCCTGCATCTTGGAAAACCGCAGCTTGCCCATCTTCGTCTCCGGCCCCTGCCTCACACCTTGGAATCGCAAAAGCGCGTGTAGTCACGCATGATGCAGCGGTCCATCACCACCAGCATGCCGGCGGCCTGGGCGCGCAGCGCCGAGGCCTCGTCCACCACGCCGTCCTGCAGCCAGATCGCCTTCAGGCCGAGCGCGAGGCATTCGTCGACCAGGCCCGGCACGTGTTCGGGGGCGCGGAACACGTTGACCAGGTCGATGGGCGCGTCCGGTCCCAGCCCGGCGACGGCTGCGGCGAGGTCCGGGTATGCGGTCTCGTTCAGGCCTTCCTTCAGCTTGGGCCGCACCGGCACGACGCGCATGCCCATCCGCTGCAGCTGGCGCGCGATGTTGTGGCTGGCGCGCTGCGGCTTGGGCGAGAAGCCGACCACGGCGACGGTGCGCGCGGAAGACAACAGCGCGCGGATCGCGTCGGGCGCCGGGTTGCTGAACTTGCCGTCCATGCCGGTCGCGTTCATGGATAGAACGCCGGCTCGCCCTCGGGACGGGTCTTGAAGCGCTTGTGGGTCCACAGGTACTGCGCCGGCTGGGCCAGCACCTGTTCCTCGATCCACGCGTTCATGCGCCGGGTGTCGGACTCGACGTCCTCGCCGGGGTAGTCGGCGAGCGCGGGCAGCAGGCGCACCTCGTAGGCCGCGCCGTCCGCCCCCGGGCGGTCCAGCAGCGTGGCCACGCAGGGCACGACGGTGGCGCGGGACAGCCGCGCCAGTCGCGACAGGCCGGTGATGGTGGCGGCCGGCACCCCGAAGAAGGGCACGAAGATCGCGTCGCGCGGGCCATAGTCCATGTCCGGAAGATAGTAGCAGGCGTACCCGTCGCGCATCGCGCGCAGCAGCGGGCGCACGCCGTCCTGGCGCGACAGCGGTACGGAATTGCCCAGGCGCGCGCGCATGGACAGCAGGAAGTCGTTGACCGGCCCCTGCTTCTGCATGGAATACAGCCCGGTGAGCGGCACGTCCGCGAGCAGGCGCGTCACCGCCGCATCCAGCCCGACGAAATGCGGCACCAGCAGGATCACCGGACCGCGCGCGGCCGCCTGGCGCACGTGCTCCAGGCCGAGCACCCGCACGAAGGACACCACCCGGTCGCGCGAACTCCAGCGCAGCACGCCACGGTCGAGCAGGCTGCGCGCCAGCGCGCGGAAGTGCGCGCGCGCGATCGAGCGGTGCCACATCGGCGTGCGTCCCGGAAAGCAGCGCGCGAGGTTCGTGAGGCACACCTGGCGGCGCGAGCCGGCCAGCGCATACAGCACCGATCCCAGCAGCTCGCCCAGCGCGGCGACCACCGGTACCGGCAGCAGGTGCACCAGCCACAGCAGGCCGAGGACGACGCGCGCGCCCAGGTGCATGTTCAGGTCCCGTCCTGCGCCGCGGGCGCCTGCGCGCCGGCCGGCACCTTGTAACGGTTGTAGCCCCACAGGTACTGCCCGGGGCACTGGCGCACCAGCGACTCCAGCGCCCGGTTGGTGTGGCGCGCGGCGGACTCGCCCGGCTCGCGCGCGGGCATCTCGGCGACGTGGATGCGAAAACCGGCGGCGCGCGGCAGGCGCTCGCCCCAGGCCAGCAGGACGGCGGCGCCGGTGGCCTCGGCCAGCCGCTGCACCAGCGTCATGGTGTATGCGGGCCGGCCGAAGAACGGCGCCCACTCGCCTTCGCCGCGTCCGGGCACCTGGTCCGGCAGCATGCCCACGGCCTCGCCCGCGCGCAGCGCGCGGTGCAGGGCGCGCATGCCGCGCAGGTCGGGCGTGGCCATCTTCAGCCGTGCCTTGGCGCGCCCGCCGCGCACCAGCGCGTCCAGCCCGCCTTTCTTGGGCGGCGCGAACAAGACCGTCATCGGCCCGACGCGGTGGGCGTACCACTGCGCGGTGATCTCGAAGCAGCCCAGGTGCGGGGTGACGAAGATCACGCCGCGGCCCGCCGC
>CAIVVS010000123.1 GCA_903909415.1 uncultured Pseudomonadota bacterium
ATGCGGCTTGGTTATTTCACGATGCCGGTGCATCCCCAGCATCGGCATCCCGCCGAGACACTGAAGGAAGACCGCGAGGCCATCATGCTCGCGGACCGGCTGGGCTACCACGATGCCTTCGTCGGCGAACACCTCACCGACCGCATCGAGAACATCACCAACAGCATGATGTTCCTGGCCACGCTGATCCATTCCACGAAGACCATCAAGCTCGCCAGCGGCACGGCGAACCTGTCGCACATGCATCCGGTGCTGGTGGCGGCGCAGGCGGCGATGTTCGACCACCTGGCCGAGGGGCGCTTCATCTTCGGCATCAGCCCGGGCGCGCTGGTGTCCGATGCCGAGGCGCTGGGCATCCTGGGCGAGGACCGCAACAGGATGTTCGCCGAGGCGATCGACGTGATCCTCGCGATCTGGGAGCGCGAACCGCCCTACGGCATCGACTTCCCGGGCAACCGGTTCAAGGTGACGACCGAGGCCACCCTGCACCCGCCCACCGGCACCGGCATCATGTACAAGCCCTACCAGAAACCGCGGCCGGAGATCGTCGGCACGGTGGTGGCGCCGTATTCCAAGGGCGTGATCGCCATGGGCGAGCGCGATTTCCACCCGCTGTCGGCCAACTTCCTGCTGCCGCACTGGCTGCCCTCGCACTGGAACAACTACGCCGAGGGCAAGGCCCGCGCCGGGAAGGTGGCCGACCCGGCCGACTGGCGCGTTGCACGGACCATCTTCGTCGCCGACGACGACAAGGTGGCCGAGCGCTACGCGGCGGCCGACGCCGCCAGCCCGTACCGCTTCTACTACCGCAACCTCGGCACCAAGCTCACCAAGGGCAAGCGCCACGTGGTGTTCAAGGAGCATGCCGACCAGCCCGATGCGGAACTCACCGAGGATTTCATCCTGGACCGGCTGGTGATCCGCGGCAGCGTGGACAAGGTGGTGGACCGGATCCTCGCGCTGCACGAACTCACCGGCGACTTCGGCGAACTGGTGTATGCGGGGCTGGACTGGGCCGACCCGGTCCTGGCGAGGCGCTCCATGGAACTCATGGCCACCGAGGTGATGCCCCGCGTGAATGCGGCCATCGGCCACGGCTGAGGCCGGCCCGCGGATGGATAGGCCCCGCCCCGGGCGGGTATGCTCGCGATCTTTCGGTCCCGGCGCGTCCGGCGGGACTGCTGACCAAGTTGGAGAACAGCATTGGGTGCGTCTGAGGGTACGTTCGGCATAGGCCAGTCCGTTTCGCGCGTGGAAGACCCGCGGCTCCTGTCGGGGCGGGGCCGCTACATGGGCGACGTCAACATTCCGGGGCAGGGATGGGTGGTGTTCGTGCGCTCGCCGCACGCCTACGCGGCCATCGGCCGCATCGACACCAGCGCGGCGCGCGCGGCGCCCGGTGTCGTGGGCGTGTTCACCGGCGAGGACCTGGGCCGGGACCTGGGCGTGACGGCGGTCAGCTTCAAGCGCAAGCGCCCGGACGGCACCGACGGGTTCTGGCGCTCGCATCCCGGCCTGGCCATGGGGCACGCGCGCCACGTGGGCGACCCGGTGGCCATGGTGATTGCCGAGACCCTGGTGCAGGCGAAGGACGCCGCCGAGCTGGTCGAGGTGGACTACGCGCCGCGCGACTCGGTCACCGGGCTGGATGCCGCCCTGCAACCGGGCAGCCCGCGCGTATGGGATGAGTGCCCGGACAACGTGTCGCACGTGCACGTGCTCGGCGACGCCAGGGCCACGGATGCCGCCTTCGCGGCCGCGAAGCACGTGGTCAAGCGCCGCTACGTGATCACTCGGGTGCACTCGGCCTACATGGAGCCGCGCGGCGCCATCGGCCAGTTCGACCCGCTCGAGGACCGTTACACCCTGCATTGCGATTCGCAGACCCCGCACCGGGTGAGGGAGCTGCTGTCGCGCGAGATCCTGAAGGTGCCCGAGAGCCAGATCCGCGTGATCGGCTACGACATCGGCGGGGCCTTCGGCGGCAAGGGGCCGCAGGCGGTGGAGCACCGGCTGGTGCTGTGGGCCGCCAAGCGCCTGGGGCGCGCGGTGAAGTGGCAGTCCGACCGCGGCGAGTCCCTGCTGGGCGACGAGCACGCGCGCGACAACATCCATGAAGCGGAACTGGCGCTGGATGCCGAGGGCCGCTTCCTCGGCCTGCGCGCCCACTGGATCGCCAACGTCGGCGCCTACGTCAACAGCGACCGCAATTTCCAGGCGACCTTCCAGAACACGCCGGGCATGGTCGGGGTGTACGACTTCCCCGCGGCCTGCGTGCGTTCCAGCTGCGTGATGACCCACACCATGTCGCTGGCGCCGTTCCGGGGCGCCGGCCGTCCCGAGGCGACCTACGTGCTGGAGCGCCTGATCGACGATGCGGCACGCGAGCTGGGCATGGACCGGATCGCGCTGCGCCGCAGGAACCTGATCCCGCCGTCTGCCCTGCCGATGAAGACGCCGCTGGGCTTCGACTACGACTGCGGCGAGTTCGAACGCTGCATGGACATGACCCTGGAGCTGGCCGACGTCGCCGGATTCGAGGCGCGCCGCGCGGAGTCCAAGGCGCGGGGCCGCCTGCGCGGCCTGGGCCTGTCCAACCCGATCGAGCGCGCCGGCGCCCCGACCATGGAGTTCGCCGAGGTGCGCTTCGACCCGGCCGGCCGCGCGACGGTGCTGATGGGCACCAAGAACCAGGG
>CAIVVS010000124.1 GCA_903909415.1 uncultured Pseudomonadota bacterium
GGACTACCTGCACCGCGGCGTGGTCGAGTTCCTCGAGGCGGGCGACGGCTATCGCGTCGGCTATGCGACCGCCTACCGCCATCGCGGCATCGATGCGATCCCCGACCTGCGCGTGCCGGTGTGCTTCGGCTGGCGTCCGGGCGACAGCCTGCACTTCATGCGCGGGCGCATGCCCGAGAATTCGTGGAACATGGAATTCCCGCGCGAGATGCGCGAGGCCGCAGGGCGTGAACTTGAGGTGCTGCTCAAGCATCCGGCCACCGCCGTGGTGCCGCCGCCGCCCGCCTGCGCCCCGGTCGAAGGCCGGACCACGACCGACTACGTGGACGTGGAAGGCCGGCAGGTACTGGTACGTCGCGCCGGTTCGCCGGGCGCAGTGACGGGCACCACGCCGCTGGTGATGCTGCATGCCCTGCCCGGTTCCTCGCAATTGCTGGATGCGCTCATGCTGTCGCTGGCCGGACCCACACGCCAGGTGCTCGCCTTCGACCTGCCCGGCCACGGCGAATCCGCGCCGCTGCCGGGAAACCCGCAGGACATCGCCTCGCTCGCGAACGCCGCGCTCACGACGCTGGATGCGCTGGGCATCACCGCCTGCGATGTGTACGCCCACCAGGGCGGCAGCGCGGTGGCGGCGGAACTCGCCTTGCTCGCGCCGGGCCGCGTGCGCCGGCTGGTGCTGGATGCGCCGCCCTGCCTTGCGCCGGAGCGGCAGGCGCAGCTGGTGCAAGCCTGGTTCGCCGGGCTGCAGTCCTTCGCGCCGCGCTGGGACGGAGGACACCTGGTGCAGGCCTGGCACATGCGGCGCGACATGGCGCTGTGGTGGCCGTGGTTCGACCGCCGCCGGGAAACCGCCCGCGCCGATGCGCCGGCGATCGATCCGGTGGCGCTGACGGCGGAACTGCGCGAGGCGATGAAGCAGCCGCACAGCTACGGCCCGGCGCTGCGCGCGGTGCTCGGCTATCCGATGGCGGCGCGGCTCAAGGCGCTGCTGGCTGCACCGCTGCTGGTGGCGCGCGAGGACGATGCCTGGGCGCCCTGCCTGGACGAGGCCGCGCGCTCGCGGTCCGACGCCGGGGTGACGCGGATCAGCAGTGGCGACGAGCTCGCCGCGTGGCTGCGTGACGCACTCTCCCGCGCGCCACGCTGAGCCCCTGCCGCGGGCCGATCACTCGGCCTTGATGTTCGCTTCCTTGATCACCCGGCCCCACTTCACCGCCTCGGACTGGATGAAGCCGCGGAAGTCCTCGGGCGAACCGCCGACCACGTCGCTGCCGAAGGTGATCAGGCGCTCGCGCATCTCCGGCGTGCGGATGATGGAGTCGATCTCGGTGTTGAGCTTGCCGATGATGTCGCGCGGCACCTGGGCCGGCGCGGCGATGCCGAACCAGCCCGTGGCCTCGTAGCCGGTCACGCCCAGCTCGTCCAGCGTGGGCATCTCGGGTGCCGAGGCCGAGCGCTTGGAGTTGGTCAGGCCGATGACGCGCACCTTGCCCGCCTTGGCATTCGGGATCACGGTGGACAGGCTGTCGAACATCAGGTTGATCTGGCCCGACACCAGGTCGATCAC
>CAIVVS010000125.1 GCA_903909415.1 uncultured Pseudomonadota bacterium
AAGGCAGCTTCAGGCGCTCGAGTTCCGCTTCAGGCACGCCCGGCCCGTTGTCGGAAACCTCGGCGACGGCAGCCCCATCCTCGGAGTACACGCGCAGCGCCACCTCGCCGCCACCGTAGCGCAGCGCGTTGTCCAGCAGGTTGAGCAGGGCGCGCCTGAGCGCGAGCGGCCGCAGCGGCTGCTCGGGCGTCTCGCTGATGTTGGCCTTGATCATGTGGCCGAGGCGCCGCTGGTGCTCTAGCACTTCGTTCGCCAGCTGCGACAGCCGCATTGGCTGCGGCGCCTCGCCGCCGTCCGGGCGCGCGAAGTCGAGGAACTGGCTGATGATGCGGTCCATCTCGTCGATGTCCGCGCCCATGCCGTCGCGCAGCGAGGCGTTGCCGCCGCTCATCTCCACGCCCAGGCGCAGCCGCGCCAGCGGCGTGCGCAGGTCATGCGAGACGCCAGCCAGGATCAGCGCGCGGTCCTCGTCCAGGCGCTGCAGGTCGCGCGCCATCTGGTTGAACGAGCGCGACAGGGTCTGCAACTCGGCCGCGCCGGTCTCGGGGACCGGGTCGGTGCGCCGGCCTTGCCCGATGTCGGCCGCGGCGGCGGCCAGCAGGCGCATCGGTCGGGTGATGCGCCGGACGATGAACCAGGCGGCGAGCAGCGCGAGGGCGAGGGCCACCATGCCCCAGCCCAGCCACTGCAGCGCCTGGCGCCGCTCCAGACGCTCGGAGGGCACGCGCACCCAGTACTCGTCCTCCTCGATGCGGAAGCTGATCCAGAAGCCGCGCACGCCCTCGCGCTCCATCGCGAAGCGCGTCTGCGGGCCGAGTTGCTCGCGCACGATGGCGAGGATGCGCGGGATGTTGCGTATCGCCGGCGGGGGCAGCAGCGTCTCCCCGGGTTCGGCCGGGTAGACCTGTATGCCCTCGCGCTCGGACAGTTCCTGCAGCAGGTCGCGCCGCTTGGCGGATTCCGCCGTCACCAGCGCGGTGCGGGTGAGGTTGACGATGGACACCAGGTTCTGCGCCACCTGCCGCGCGCGCGGCTCGGCCTCGTAGCTGCGGAAGATCTGTATCCAGGCGGCCACGGTCGCGACCACCAGCAGCGCCAGCAGCCCGAAGGTGCGCCACAGCAGCGAGCGCGGAAGCAAGGACCTCCGGGGCAGCCTCATCGTAGGGGCGGGCTCAGGCCTTGGTGCCGTCGGGCACGAACACGTAGCCGAAGCCCCAGATGGTCTGGATGTAGGTCGGCTTGGCCGGGTCCTTCTCCACCAGCTTGCGCAGGCGCGAGATCTGCACGTCGATGGCGCGGTCGAACACCTCGTACTCGCGGCCGCGCGCCAGTTCCATCAGCTTGTCGCGCGACAGCGGCACGCGGGCATTGGTGACCAGCACCTTGAGCAGCGCGAACTCGCCGGTGGTGAGCGAGGTGCTCGCGCCGTCGCGCACCAGGGTGCGGGTGGCGAGGTTCAGCTGCATGCCGCCGAACTCGTACTCGCCTGCGTCGGCCTCGGGCGCCCCGGGCGGGGGCGGGGCGGTGCGACGCCGCAGCACCGCGTGGATGCGCGCGACCAGTTCGCGCGGGTTGAAGGGCTTGGGCAGGTAGTCGTCCGCGCCCATCTCCAGTCCCACGATGCGGTCCACGTCCTCGCCCTTGGCGGTGAGCATGATGATGGGGATGCCGTTCTTGGTGCCGCGCAGTCGCCGGCAGATGGACAGGCCGTCCTCGCCGGGCAGCATCAGGTCCAGCACCAGCAGGTCGAAGCGCTCGCGGTTCATGCTGCGGTCCATGCCGGCCGCGTCGGACACCGCCTGTACCGCGAAGCCCTGCTCGCCGAGGTAGCGCTGCAGCAGGTCGCGCAGCCGCAGGTCGTCGTCCACCACCAGGATGCGGGTCTTGTTCTCAGCCATGTCCGTGTTCTCCGGGCCGCCGTGGCCCTTGCAGGTCGCAGTTTAGGCGCAGTTCAGGCGACGGGCGGGAAGCTGCCCGGGTTGCGCGGGTAACAGTCGGTGAGCCCGGCGCCGCCATGAAACAACTGCTTACAAAGCAGCCGCCTTTCGCGCTGCCGTCCTTGGATACTGCGCCATGGCCTGTACACGCAAGCCGGGCCGGGACGTTGGATGGCAAGGGGCCGCCGAATGGCGGGAAACCGGGAACGAGGGGAGCATGCCGGTGGACGGGACGATGGCGGTGCGTGGCGCGGTGGCGCTGGCGGAACTTAACAGCGCCGCCCGGCGTCCCTACAATGCGGGTGCGGTGTCCGCGACGAGAGGAGGGCGAATTGAAGACCACTTTGCAGGCCGAGAGGCGGCTGTTCGCCGCAGGCCTGGTGTTCGCCCATCAGGCCTGGAGGCTGTTTCTCGCCGCAGGCCTGGCGTTCGCCCTGCTGGCCGCGGCCTGGCCCCTGGATGCGCAGGCCCAGCCCGGCCCGCATGGCGGCAGGCGCTTCGAGCGGCAGGGACCGCCCCCGCAGCGTCCGGTGCAGCCGCAGCGCGAATGGCGCCAGGCGGGCGACGGTGCCCAGCCGCAACGCGGCATGTCCCCGGAGGAACGGCGCAACCTGAGGCGGGACATCTATGAACACGGGCGCCAGGTCTACCGCAACCCGGATCGCCGTCCGTAGGTCTGTCGCCGCAGTCCTGCGTGCCGCAACTGCGGTCGCGCTGGTGGCGACGGCCGGAGCCGCGCTGGCGCAGGCCATGGGCGAGGACGATGCCCGCCACCTGCTGAACCGGCTGCAGTTCGGCGCGACGCCCGCGGAAATCCGCGACACCGCGCGCCTGTCGCGCGAGCAGGCGGTGGACCGGCTGCTGTCCGGCGTGCGCGCGACGCCCGCCACGCCGCTGCCCGAGTGGGCCCGCGAATGGACGCCGCGCCGGCAGTTGCGCGAGGCGAGCGAGGAAGAACGCCGCGCGCTGCTCGACCAGGAAATCCGCCGCGGCTTCGAGCTGCGCGGCTGGTGGCTCGAGGAGATGCTCGCCAGCCCCTCGCCGCTGACCGAGCGGCTCACCTTGTTCTGGCACAACCACTTCACCTCCAGCCTGCAGAAGGTGAAGTCGGTGAACCTGGTCGCGCGCCAGAACCTGCTGCTGCGCCGGCATGCGCTGGGCAATTTCCGCGAGCTCCTGCACGCGGTCGCGCGCGACCCGGCGATGCTGGTGTACCTGGACTCGGCCAGCAACCGGCGCGGCCAGCCCAACGAGAACTTCGCGCGCGAGGTGATGGAGCTGTTCACGCTGGGCGAGGGGCGCTATGCCGAGGCCGACATCCGCGAGGCGGCGCGCGCCTTCACCGGCTGGAGCATCGATCCCGAGACCGGCGGCTTCCTGTTCCGGCGCTTCGCTCATGACGAAGGCGAGAAGACGGTGCTGGGACGCACCGGGCGCTTCGATGGCGACGACGTGCTCGGCATCCTGCTGGAGCAGCCGCAGATGGGCGAGCTGCTGGTGGGCAAGCTCTGGCGCGAGTTCGTCTCGCCCGACCCGGACCCGGCGGAGGTCCGGCGCCTGGCGCGGCGCTGGCGCGAGGCGGGCTGGGAGATGAAGCCGGTGCTGCGCGAGATGCTGCTGTCGCGCGCCTTCTGGAGCGCGGACAACCGCGGCTCGCTGGTGAAGTCGCCGGTGGACCTGGTGGTCGGCACGCTGCATACCTTCGGCATCGCGGTGGACGACGGCATGCCGTTCGCGCTCATCCTCAACGGACTGGGCCAGAACCTGCTCAACCCGCCCAACGTGAAGGGCTGGCCGGGGGGCGAGGCCTGGATCAACTCCAGCACCCTGCTGGCGCGCAAGCAGTTCGTCGAGCGGCTGTTCCGCGCCGAGGAAATGCCGGTCGCGGCAAGGATGGTGGACATGGAGCGGCGCCCGCTGCGCGAGCAGGCGAATGCAATGCGTGAGCAGGCGTATCCGATGCGCGAGCAGGCGAAGGCAATGCGCGAGCAGGCCGGACCGCTGCCCAAGGGCACCAACCGCATGGGCGAGGAGGGCCGCGAGCGCATGCGGCGCGCCATGCTGCAGACCCAGTTCGATGACCGCCGCTGGAGCGCGGGCTTCGGCACCGCGCCGCTGCCCGAGGACCTGAACCGCGTGGTGCTGGCGACCGGGCAGGCCAATGCGCAGGTCGTGGAGCCCTCGGCCGGCCTGCGCGCGCAGGTACGGGCGCTGGTGCTCGATCCGGCCTACCAACTCAAGTGAGGCACCGGCAATGAAGCGACGTGACTTCCTCAAGGCGGCCACCGCGGGCGCGCTGCTCGGGGGCAACGTGCAGGTGCTGCGCGCCGCGCCCGGCGACGCCTACCGCAATCCGCTGGTGCTGGTCGAACTGAAGGGCGGCAACGACGGCCTGAACACGCTGGTGCCCTACGCCGATCCGGCCTATGCGCGGCTGCGGCCCCGCATCGGCATCCGCCGCGAGGAGGTGGTGCAGCTCACCGAGCGCGCCGGCCTGCATCCTTCGCTTGCGCCGCTGCTGCCCATCTGGGAGGCGCGCGAGCTGGCGGTGATCCAGGGCGTGGGCTACCCGCAGCCCAACCTGTCGCACTTCCGCTCCATCGAGATCTGGGAGACCGCCTCGCGCAGCGACCAGACCCTGCAGGAGGGCTGGCTGACGCGCGCGTTCAACGCGGCACCGGTGCCGGCGAATTTCGCGGCTGACGGCATCGTCATCGGCAGCAACGACATGGGGCCGCTGGCCGGTGGGGCGCGCGCCGTGGTGCTGTCCAACCCGGAACAGTTCCTGCGCCAGGCGAAGCTTGCCGGCGGCGCGGCGCCGTCGCGCAACCGCGCGCTCGCGCATGTGATGAAGGTCGAGGGCGACGTGGTGCAGGCGGCGCGCGAGCTGCAGGGCGGGGTCGCGCTGCGCACCGTGTTCCCGCAGGGCGAGTTCGGCAACGCAGTGCGCACCGCGGCGCAGGTGCTGGCCAACCCTGCCGGCGTGGCGGTGCTGCGCCTGACGCTCAACGGCTTCGACACCCACCAGAACCAGGCCGGCACCCAGGCCAACCTGCTGCGCCAGCTCGCCGAGGGCCTGGTCGCGCTCAAGGCGGCGCTGGTGGAACTCGGGCGCTGGGAGCGCACTTTGGTGATGACCTATGCCGAGTTCGGCCGGCGCCCGGCGGAGAACGCCTCGGGCGGCACCGACCATGGCACGGCCTCGGTGCAGTTCGCGATGGGCGGGCGGGTGCGCGGCGGGCTGCATGGCGAGATGCCCAGCCTCGATCGCCTGGACGGCGGCAACCTGGTGCACACGGTGGACTACCGGAGCCTGTATGCCAGCGTGCTGCGCGACTGGTGGCAGGCCGATGCCGCCTCGGCAGCCAGCGTGCTGGGCGGGCGCTGGCCGCAGCTGGAGTTGCTGCGCGCCTGAACGGCGGGGGGCGCGGTTCCGCGCAGGGCGCGGCTAGAATGCCGTCCTTCCCCCGTGACCCTGAAAGCCTTTGCCGCCCATGGCCGCATCCGCCACGCGCAACATCATCATCGCCGTCACGCTGGCCGTGCTGCTGGCCGTCATCGCCGGCCTGTCCCTGTTCAGGAGCGCCGGCAAGAAGATGCAGGTGTCGATGATCGGCGACTCCATCACCGCGGGAGGCAACTGGAATGCCCTGCTGCCGGGCGTGCGCCTCGTCAACCGCGGCAATGCCGGCGACAAGACCGGCGACATCCTGGCGCGCATGCAGCCCATCCTGGCCGATGAACCCGGCAAGGCCTTCCTGATGGCCGGCATCAACGACCTGGTGCAGGGCGCGGAGCCCGATGCGGTGCTGGCCAACCTCGTGGCCATCAGCGAGCGGCTCAAGGCGCGCAAGGTCAGGGTGCACCTGCAGTCCACGCTGGAGTGCAGCAAGCCGGTGTGCGGCCCCTGGCTGGAGAAGGTGCGCGAGCTGAACCGGAAGCTGCGCGAGCATGCGGCGGGCAGCAAGCTGGCCTACATCGACCTCAACGAGGCGCTGTCCACCGGCAATGACGGTCTGATGCCGCAGTACACCGGGGATGGCTTCCACCTCAACGACGCCGGCTATGCCGCCTGGGCGAGGCTGATCACGCCCTATCTGCAGGTGAAATAAAGTGCATTAAAACAGTGGGTTATGCTATTTTCGTGCATTTTCTCGCGAGCGCGCCAAGGGCAGGCCCGCGACGGTACTATCCCCAGCATCCCCACCCTGCACGGGCCACACCATGAGCAAGCACGAGCGTTCTCCCGACATCGTCGGCGTGTCCAACGAGGACCTGTTCAAGCGTTACGCCAAGGCCTTCAAGGACATCGTGCCGGACTGGCACGCCTTCGCCGATGCGCAGACCGAGGGATTGCGCCGCGCGCAGCACCGCGTGGTCGGCGGGGGCGGCTCGGGCAAGCATGACGACCCGAACGTGATCCCGCCGGGCCAGTTCACCGTCAGCGTGATGCTGCTGCCGCCAGGCCAGGGTGCCAAGGAACACACGCACGAGGTCGAGGAGGTGCTGTTCGTGCTGCAGGGCGAACTCACCGTCACGCTGCAGGACGAGCAGGGCCGCATCGGCGAGAAGCAGTTGTCGCGCTGGGACTGCGCGTCCTGCCCCGCCGGCGTGCCGCACGGCTTCTGGAACCGCGGCACCGAGGATGTCTACGTGCAGGTGATGCTGGGCAAGGGCAGGCCCGGCGCGATGGGGATGGCGTGAACGGCATGGGCGTGGCGTGAGCCCGGTGACGGCCTGAGCCGGGGCGACGATGCGCATCGCGATC
>CAIVVS010000126.1 GCA_903909415.1 uncultured Pseudomonadota bacterium
CGCCTGGTACGCGGGCTGGACTACTACAACCTGACCGTCTGGGAGTGGGTGACGGATCGCCTCGGCGCGCAGGGAACGGTGTGCGGCGGCGGGCGCTACGACGGACTGTTCGAGCAGATCGGCGGCAAGCCGACGCAGGCCTGCGGCTGGGCCATGGGCATGGAGCGGCTGGTTGCGCTTCTGGACGAGGCCGGCGCGACCAGCCAGCGTCCCGTGACCGATGTCTACCTGGTAAACCAGGGCGAACAGGCTGCGCGCATCGCATTCCGCGTCGCCGAAGGACTGCGCTCGCAGGGCCTGTCGGTGATCCACCACTGCGGCGGTGGCAGCTTCAAGTCGCAGATGAAGAAAGCGGATGGCAGCGGCGCGACGGTCGCGGTGATCCTCGGCGAGGACGAAGTGGCGGCCGGGCAGGCTGCCCTCAAGCCGTTGCGCGAGGCGGGAGAGCAGGTCCGCGTTGCGATCGACGCCGTACCGGAAGCCGTGCGCAACATGATCTTGAACTGAACCAATACGACGAACTCCGCGCCGGACCGGCGCTGACTTGGCAGGATGGGCGAAATGAGTACTCTGGATCTGGAAGAACAGGAACAACTGGCGGCGCTTCGCACATGGTGGCGCGTGTGGGGCGACCGCGTCCTGACGGTGGTGACCCTGCTGCTGCTCGCAGTTGCCGCATGGAGCGGATGGACCTGGTACCAGCGGGGGCAGTCCACGGCCGCCGCGACGCTTTACGAAGCGGTGATGAAGGGCGCGACCGCGCGCGACGTCAAGGCGGTGCGCGATGCCGCCGGCACCATCCTGGAAAAACATTCCGGGACCGCCTATGCACCGTTGTCCGCGCTGCTTTCCGCCAAGGTGCACTACGAAACGGGCGACCTGAAGACGGCGCGTGCGCAGCTTCAATGGGTGGTCGACAAGGGCGGCTCGGACGAGTTCCGCGCGATTGCCCGGCTGCGGTTGGCCGCCGTGATGGTCGATGATGGCGCGCCCGAGGAAGCGCTCAAGCTCCTCGAGGCGAAGGCGCCTGCGTCGTTCGAGAGCCTGTTCGCTGCCACGCGCGGGGACATCTTCGTCGCGCAGAAGCGCCTTCCCGATGCCCGCTCCGCCTACAAGCTGGCGCTGGACAAGGTCGATGCCAAGGACCTCGCCCTCAAGGCTTCCATCCAGCAGCGGCTCGACGCGGTAGGGGCGGGGTGATGCAAGCTTTCCGTCTGGTTCTCGCCGCGACGCTGGTCGTCGGGTTGGGCGCTTGCGCCGCGCCCAAGGACTTCTCGCTGAATCCGATGGATTGGTGGGGTGCCAAGAAGGGTCCCAAGCCCGCCGAACTTCAGCCGCTCGCGAACGCGCTGCCGGTCCGCATCCTCTGGCAGGCCGGCGTGGGGGCGGGAGGAGCGGCGGCGTTCAGCCCGGCGGTGGTGGACTCCAGCGTCTATGCGGCCGCCGCGGACGGCAGCGTCAGCGCGCTGGATTCCGCCAGCGGAAAGCTGCTTTGGCGCGTCAACGTCGAACGGCAACTGTCTGGCGGAGTCGGGGCTGGAGGCGGGCTGGTCGTTGTCGGATCGCCGGAAGGCGAAGTCATCGCGCTCGAGGCGGGCACCGGTGCGCTGCGCTGGCGCGCCAGGGTGTCCAGTGAAGTGCTGGCGCCGCCCGTCATCGCCGAGGACCTGGTGATGGTTAGGGCAGTCGACAGCCGATTGTTCGCGCTGGACGCGCGTGATGGACGCCGACGCTGGGTGTACCAGCGCACGGCCCCGTCGCTGGCGGTGCGCAGCCCGGTGGGCATGGCATCGGGCAGGGGCCAGGTCTATGCGGGATTCGCCGGCGGCAAGCTTGCGGCTGTTTCCCTGTCCAACGGTGCGGTGCGATGGGAAGGCACGGTCGCGCTCCCGAAGGGGGCCACGGAACTGGAGCGCGTGACCGACGTGGTCGGCCTGCCGCAGATCACCGAGCGCGAGGCCTGTGCTGTCGCCTACCAGGGGCGGGTTGCCTGCTTCGACATCGCGAACGGCAACAGCCTTTGGTCGCGCGTGATGTCCAGCACCAGCGGGCTTGCGCTGGATGCGCGCTACGTGTTCGTGACCGACGACCGCGACGCCGTGCATGGCCTGGACCGCGCGGGCGGCACCAGCGTATGGCGCAGCGACCAGTTCGCGCGGCGCGGCCTCACGGCGCCCCTCGCGCTGGGCCAGGAGGTCCTGGTGGCCGACATGCAGGGATTCGTGCATTTCCTTTCCCGGGATACCGGCCAGGCGGTGGCGCGCATCTCCACGGACGGCAGTCCCATCGTGTCGGCCCCGGTGCGCCTGGGCACTGCCGCGCTGCTGCAGACACTCAACGGCACCATTTACGCAATCACGATCAACCGCTGAGCCGCCGCCGGACTGGCGGCTCTACCGGCACGTGATTGGCGAGACGCAATGAAACCCACCATCGTCATAGTCGGACGGCCGAACGTCGGCAAGTCGACCCTGTTCAACCGCCTCACGCGTTCCCGTGATGCCCTGGTGGCGGATTTCCCGGGGTTGACCCGGGACCGGCACTACGGCGTCGGCCGCATCGGCAATCGCCCCTACCTCGTGGTGGACACCGGCGGATTCGAGCCGCTGAAGCCCGAAGGGGTCATGGCCGAGATGGCGCGCCAGGCTGAGTCCGCGATCGCGGAAGGCGACGCCATCCTGTTCATGGTGGATGCCCGGGACGGCGTTAAGCCACAGGACGCGAACATCGCCGAAAAGCTGCGCCGCGAAGGCAGGCGCGTCTGGCTCGTGGCGAACAAGGCCGAGGGCATGGACGGCGCAGTGGCGGGCGCGGAGTTCCACGAACTGGGGCTGGGCACGCCAACCTGCGTCTCGGCGAGCCATGGCGACGGCGTTCGCGCCTTGATGGACCTGGTCCTGGAAGACTTCCCTCCGGAACCAGAGGACGACGGCACCGAGGGATCGCGCGCGCCCAAGGTCGCCATCGTGGGTCGACCCAACGTCGGAAAGTCCACCCTGGTCAACGCACTGGTGGGAGAGGAACGCGTGATCGCCTTCGACCAGCCCGGCACGACACGTGACAGCATTTTCGTCGAGTTCACCTGGAAGGGGCGCCCGTACACCCTGATCGACACCGCGGGCCTGCGCCGCAAGGGCAAGGTTTTCGAGACCATCGAGAAGTTCTCGGTGATCAAGACGCTCCAGGCGATCGACGATGCCAACGTGGTGGTGCTGGTGCTGGACGCCAGCGCGGACATCGCCGAGCAGGACGCACACATCGCGGGATTCATCGTCGAGCGCGGCCGGGCCCTGGTGGTGGCTATCAACAAGTGGGACGGCCTGAGCGAACAGGCCCGCGAGGAGGCCAAACGCTCCCTGGTCCGCAAGCTCAAGTTCCTTGCCTTCGCCAGCATCCACTTCATATCGGCGAAGGAACGCACCGGCATCGCGCCGATGATGGAGGCGGTGGACCGGGCGTATGCCTCGGCCATGACCAAGCTGTCGACGCCGCGCCTGTCCCGCATCCTTGCGGAGGCGGTAGAGCGCCAGTCGCCGCCGAAGCGGGGGCGTTTCCGCCCGAAGCTGCGCTATGCGCACCAGGGTGGCATGAACCCGCCGGTCATCGTGGTCCACGGCAACGCCACGGACTCCGTGACCGAGGCCTATCGTCGCTACCTTGAAGGGACTTTCCGCAAGGCGTTCGATCTAGAGGGAACGCCGCTGCGCATCGAGTTCAAATCCGGCCGCAATCCCTACGTCAAAGAGTGAGTTCGAGAGCCTTCCCGGTTTGGCAACAGCGGGAAATTCCGATACAGTAGAAACTCCAGAAAAAGAGTCTAGGGGTTCCCCATGAGCAACAAAGGGCAGCTGCTTCAAGACCCGTTCCTGAATACGCTCAGGAAAGAACACATCCCGGTCTCGATCTACCTTGTCAACGGCATCAAGCTGCAGGGCCAGATCGAATCCTTCGACCAGTACGTCGTTCTCCTCAAGAATACGGTCACCCAGATGGTCTACAAGCACGCCATCTCGACGGTCGTGCCGGCCCGCCCGGTCAACCTTTCCCTGGAAAACGCAGACAGCTGATGCCTGTCCAGCGCGCATTGCCGCGCAAGGATCACCTGCGTGTTTGAACGTCCGTCCGGCGGCGGACTCGCCGTTCTGGTTGGCCTTGACCTGGGCCAGCATGGTCACGCCGACAGCCTAGAAGAACTCCGCTTGCTGGCTTCCAGTGCCGGGGTGCGGACCTGTGCAGTGGTGCAGGGACGCCGGGACCGGCCCGATCCGGCGCTGTTCGCCGGCAAGGGCAAGGTCGAGGAGATCCGCGCCAGCATGGCCGCCCACGGGGCGGACATTGCGATATTCAATCACGCGCTGTCACCCGCCCAGGAACGTAACCTGGAGCGGACACTCAATTGCCTGGTGGTCGACCGGACAAGCCTCATTCTCAAGATATTCGCCCAGCGCGCCCAGAGCCATGAGGGCAAGCTGCAGGTCGAGCTTGCGCAGTTGGAGCACCTGTCGACGCGGCTCGTGCGCGGGTGGACCCACCTCGAGCGGCAGAGCGGCGGCATCGGCCTGCGCGGCGGCCCGGGCGAGAAGCAGCTGGAACTCGACCGCAGGATGATCACGGACCGGGTGAAGGTGCTCAAGGAGAAGCTGGTGAAGTTGCGGCGCCAGCGGGATGTCCAGCGCAAGGCCCGGTCGCGGCGGGACGTGATGTCGGTCTCGCTAGTGGGCTACACCAACGCCGGGAAGTCGACCCTGTTCAATGCACTGACCCATGCGAAGGCGGTGGCCGAGGACCGGTTGTTCGCGACGCTCGACACGACCACGAGGCGCATTTTCGTGGAGGGGGCGGGCGCGATGGTCATCTCCGACACTGTCGGGTTCATCCGCGAGCTGCCTCACACCCTCGTGGAAGCCTTCCGGGCGACCCTGGAGGAGACGATTCAGGCCGATCTCCTGCTGCACGTCGTGGACGCGGCGTCCCCGACGCGCGATGACCAGATTTCGGAGGTCAACAAGGTCCTCGCGGAGATCGGGGCCGCGGAAATACCCCAGATCGTGGTCTGGAACAAGATCGACCTCGCCGCTTTCCCTCCGGGGGTGGAGCGGGACGAGTATGGTAAAATTCAAAGACTTAGGATGAGCGCGCGCGACGGCACCGGACTTGACCTGCTGAGGCAGGCGCTTGCCGAGGTTGCGCTGCATTCCCGCCCCCGACATCCCGCTGCATCCTTCATCCAGCAAGAACTCACCAGCTAGGTTCTCCCGACATGTCATTGAACGACCCCCAATGGGGCAAGCGGCCCGGTGGCGGCGGAGACGGTCCGCCCGACCTCGACGAAATGTGGCGCAGTTTCAACGAGAAGCTCTCCGGGCTTTTCGGTGGGAGGCGCGGCGGCGGCGCTCCTGCGGGTGGCGGCCCCAACATGAAGCAGCTGGGCGGCGGATTCGCGCTGATGGCAGGACTCGTGCTCCTTGTCTGGCTGGCGAGCGGCTTCTACATCGTGGTCGAGGGGCAGCGAGGCATCGTGCTCACGTTCGGAAAGATCTCGGATGAGAGCAATGCCGGTCTGCGCTGGCGGCTGCCGTACCCGGTCCAGACGCACGAGATCGTCAACCTGACGCAGGTCCGAACGGTCGAGATCGGTTATCGCAACAACGTCAAGACCAAGGTGCTGAGGGAAGCGCTGATGCTGACCGACGACGAGAACATCGTTGACGCCCAGTTCTCCGTGCAGTACACGATCAGCAATCCCCGCGACTACCTGTTCAACAACCGCCGCACCGATGAGACCGTGTTGCAGGCGGCCGAGACAGCCTTCCGCGAGATCGTCGGAAAGAGCAAGATGGACTTCGTGCTGTACGAGGGGCGGGAGGCGATCGCGGTCGAGGCACAGAAGCTGATGCAGGAGATACTCAACCGCTACCAGACCGGCATCACCATCGCCAAGGTGACGATGCAGAACTCGCAGCCCCCCGAGCAGGTGCAGGCCGCGTTCGACGACGCGGTGCGTGCCAAGCAGGACCTGGAGCGCCAGAAGAACGAGGGGCAGGCCTACTACAACGACGTCGTGCCGAAGGCGCGCGGCGCTGCATCCCGCCTTCTCGAGGAGGCCAGCGGTTACCGCAGCCGGGTCGTGGCGAACGCAGAAGGTGAGGCATCGCGCTTCAAGCAGGTGTTGAGCGAGTATTCCAAGGCGCCGCAGGTCACGCGCGAGCGCATGTACCTCGACGCCATGCAGCAGATCATGACCTCGACGACGAAGATACTCGTGGACGCCAAGGCCGGCTCCAATCTCCTTTACCTGCCTTTGGACAAGATCATGCAAATGACCGCGGCGCAGGCCGCGCCCGAGCAGTCGGCCGCTCCCGCGACGGCGCCGGCACCCGCGGCCGTGCCGCCGGTGGACGCTGCGCAGAACCTGCGTTCGCGCGAGGCCCTGCGCAGCCGCGAACGGGAGACACGGCAATGATGGAAAACCGCATCGGGGTGGTCGTGGCAGTGGCGGCGGCGGTAGCGGTCCTGCTGGGGATGTCGCTGTTCACAGTGGACCAGCGTGAGCGGGCCATCGTCTTCCAGCTAGGCGAGATCAAGGAAGTGATTGCCGACCCGGGCCTGCACTTCAAGATCCCGCTGATCCAGAACGTGCGCTTCTTCGACGGGCGCGTGCTGACGCTGGACACGCCGGACACGGAGCGATTCATCACGTCCGAGAAGAAGAACCTGCTGGTTGATTCCTTCGTGAAGTGGCGGATCGAGGACCTGCGCAGCTACTACACCAGCACTTCCGGTGACGAGGCGCTGGCGCAGAACCGCCTTTCGCAGTGGGTCAATTCCGCCCTGCGCGAGGAGTTCGGCAAGCGCACGGTCCAGGAGGTGGTGTCGGGAGAGCGTGACAGGATCATGCAGGTGGTGCGCGACAAGATTTCCGATGACGCCAAGCAGCTGGGCGTGAAGATCGTCGACGTGCGTCTCAAGCGCGTCGAGCTCCCGCAGGAAGTGTCCGAGTCGGTCTACCGGCGCATGGAGGCCGAGCGCAAGTCTGTGGCCTCCGAGCTGCGCTCCCAGGGTTCGTCCGAAGGCGAGAAGATCCGCGCCGACGCCGACCGCGAACGCGAGGTGATCATCGCCGAGGCCTACAAGGAAGCGCAGCAGATCAAGGGCGAGGGCGACCGCAAGGCCGCGGCAAAGTACTCGCAGGCGTTCAGCGAGAACCCAGAGTTCTACTCCTTCTGGCGCAGCATGGAAGCGTACAAGACCTCGTTCTCCAAGCGATCCGACGTGCTCGTGCTCGAGCCCGGTTCCGATTTCTTCAAGTACCTGAGGAACCCCGGCAAGGGCGGGAAGTAGCCCCCCGAAGCGCCGCCGTCCCGTGGAACAGTCCCTGCTGGTGGCGTTTTCGCTCGTCCTCGTGATCGAGGGCGTCCTGCCGTTCGTGGCGCCTTCCGCATGGCGGGGCGCCTTTGCCAGGATCATGTCACTCAGCGACGGTCAGCTGCGTTTCGCCGGCCTGGCGTCCATGGTCGGGGGCCTGGGCTTGCTGGCCGTACTTCGATAGGTGGTCCACGTGCGCAACTGGATACTCCCCGAACACATCGAGGACATCCTGCCGGCAGACGCGGCGAGGGTCGAGCTGCTGCGCGCCCGCTTGCTGGAGTTGTTCCGGGTGCACGGCTACCAGCTCGTCTATCCCCCGATGCTCGAGTACCTCGAGTCGCTGCTGACCGGCACGGGCCACGATCTTGATCTGCGGACTTTCAAGCTGGTCGACCAGTTGTCAGGGCGCATGATGGGCCTGCGCGCCGACATCACGCCCCAGGTGGCCCGTATCGACGCCCACCTCCTGAACAAGCCAGGCGCCACGCGCCTGTGCTACTGCGGCACCGTGCTGCATACGCGCCCGCGCGGCCTCTACGCGACGCGTGAACCGCTGCAGATCGGCGCGGAACTGTACGGACATGCCGGACCGGAGTCCGACGTCGAGATCCACCGGCTGCTGGTAGCGGCCCTGGCGGCCTGCGGGATCAGCGGGGCGCGAATTGACGTGGGCCACGTGGGCGTGTTCGGGGCGATCTGCAGGAATGGCGGTGTCACCGCGGAACGCGAAGCGGAGATCCAGGCCGCCCTGGAAGGGAAGGACGTGCCCGGGCTGGCCGCACTGTGCGACGGCCTTCCTGCCCAGACGTCGCGCGCGCTCATGGCGCTGCCTGGCCTGTACGGGGATGCCGGTACCCTGTCGCGCGCACGCGCGATGCTTCCTCCGTTGCCGGAGATCGCCCGGGCCCTGGATGACCTGACCCGCTTCGTGGAGGCGGGCAGCCTGCCTGTATCGGTCGACCTCGCCGACCTGCGCGGCTACCACTACCATACGGGAGTGGTGTTCGCGGCCTACGCGGCAGGCCACCCCAATGCGATCGCCCTGGGCGGGCGCTACGACAAGGTGGGTGCGGCGTTCGGGCGCGCGCGAGCAGCAACGGGATTCTCGATGGACCTGCGGGATGTCGTGCGCCTGAGCCCGGCCTCCCCGGAGCCGGGTGCGACCCGTGCGCCGTGGTCCGATGACCCGGCGCTGGCCTCCGAGATAGCCAGGCTGCGGGCTGGCGGTGAAGTGGTGGTGCAGGACCTGCCGGGAGCGCCAGCCGCGACCGAGGACTGTGGGCGTGAACTCGTGTTGTCAGCAGGTCGCTGGCAGGTGAAGAAAAGGGACTAGGGACGTGGCAAAGAACGTCGTGGTGATCGGCACCCAGTGGGGTGACGAGGGCAAGGGCAAGATCGTTGACCTGCTCACGGTGCATTCACAGGGCGTGGTCCGCTTCCAGGGCGGGCATAACGCCGGCCACACGCTGGTGATTGCCGGCACGAAGACGGTGCTGCACCTGGTTCCCTCCGGCATCCTGCGCGAAGGAGTCGGATGCTACATCGGCAACGGCGTAGTGCTGTCACCGGAAGCCCTGCTCAAGGAGATCGACGAACTCGAGGCTGCGGGGGTGAACGTCGCGGACCGGCTGCGCATCTCCGAAGCCTGTCCCCTGATCCTCCCGTACCACGCTGCGCTCGACATCGCGCGCGAGTCGGCCAAGGGAGCAGGAAAGATCGGCACCACCGGCCGTGGCATCGGCCCGGCTTACGAGGACAAGGTGGCGCGGCGCGCCATCCGCCTGCAGGACCTCCTTGTGCCCGAGCGCTTCACCGCGAAGCTGCGGGAACTCCTCGATTACCACAACTTCGTGCTGACGCGGTACCTCGGCGCCAAGGCGGTCGACTTCGAACAGGTACGGGACGAGGCGCTGGCCCTCGCGCCACGACTTGCCCCGCTGGTGGCGGACGTGCCACGGGCGCTCTACGAGGCGCACAAGGCCGGCCACAACCTCTTGTTCGAGGGGGCCCAGGGCACCCTGCTGGACGTCGACCACGGCACCTACCCCTTCGTCACCTCGTCCAATTGCGTGGCCGGTGCGGCCGCCGCAGGTGCGGGTGTCGGGCCGCAGATGCTGCATTACGTGCTGGGCATCACCAAGGCCTACACGACGCGCGTCGGCTCCGGACCGTTCCCCACGGAACTCGAGGACCAGACCGGCGAGCAGTTGCGGGCGAGGGGAAACGAGTTCGGTGCGACCACCGGGCGTCCTCGCCGCACCGGCTGGTTCGATGCGGCCGCGATGAAGCGCTCCATCCAGATCAACGGCGTATCCGGCCTGTGCATCACCAAGCTGGACGTCCTCGACGGCATGGAGACCGTGCGGGTCTGCGTCGGGTACCGGATCAACGGGACCCTTTCGGACCTGCTGCCGGTGGGCGCCGAGGACACGGCGCTTTGCGAGCCGGTATACGAAGACCTCAAGGGCTGGACCGAGAGCACCGTCGGAGTGCGCGACCATGCGCGGCTGCCGAAGGCGGCGCAGGCCTACCTCGCGCGCATCGAGGAACTGCTCGAAGTGCCGATCGACATGATCTCCACCGGACCCGACCGCGATGAAACCATCGTGCGCCGGCATCCCTTCCTCTGAACCGCCCGACTTGACCCGGACGCGGACGAACACGGAGCGCGCAAGGCATGGCCGACCTTCATGTCAGCTGGGAAGACTACCGCACGCTAATGGAGGATCTCGCTGTGAAGGTGCGGGACTCCGGCTACGAATTCAACCAGATCGTCTGCATAGCCCGCGGAGGCCTCCAGGTCGGGGACATGTTCTCCCGCGTGTTCGGCAAGCCGCTTGCGATACTGTTCACCTCGTCCTATGTCGAGGCGCACGGGACGGTGCGCGGCAAGCTGTCGGTGTCGAAGAACATCACCATGACCACGCCGGAACTGGGCGACAGGGTCCTGCTGGTGGACGACCTGGTCGATTCGGGCGCAACACTTGAGGTTGTGGACCGCCACCTGCGGGCACATTTCCCGCAGATCCGGGAACTCAGGACGGCGGTGCTGTGGTGGAAGGGGGTCTCGACCTTCCAGCCGGACTTCCATGCGGCCTACCTCGCCGACAGTCCCTGGATCCACCAGCCGATGGAATGGTGGGAACAGTGTACCCCCCAAGGCCTGGGCACCCGGCGTGATCCGGGAAAGCAGGGCGGCTGAGTCAATCGCCCGCGAGTTCGTCAGGACGCCGAATCGCGGGGGGCCCGCGCGCGCTTGCCCCAATAAGGGGAAAATCCCGGTGTACCGGCGAGCGGCTGAATCCGTCGCCCAAAAGAAAACGGGCGCTTGCGCGCCCGTTTCCAACCAACTGGTGCCGAGGAAGGGACTCGAACCCCCACAGTGTTGCCACCGCCAGGACCTGAACCTGGTGCGTCTACCAATTTCGCCACCTCGGCGTCCGCAGTGACCGCAAGCCCCATCAACCGGGTGCGGCAACTGCGAAAGAGCCAAGATTCTACAGGAAAATAAGACCATGAAAAAGACCCCCGCGGCGAGAACTACGGGCAGAAGAGACGCGGACCCGCACCGCGACCGGGAAGCCTCCCTTTACGACGAACCACTGCCCTCCCGGGAGTACATCCTCCAGGTGCTGGCGGAGGAAGGCGTGCCCATGAACGAGAGGGCCCTGGCCAAGCTGCTGGGTGTGCGCGAAGAGGAAACCGACGGCTTCCACCGGCGCCTGGGTGCCATGGAGCGCGACGGCCAGATCCTGCGGAACCGCAAGGACGCCATCCTCGTGGCGGGCAAACTCGACCTGATCGCCGGCCGCATCGAAGGCCATCCGGACGGCTTCGGCTTCCTGGTGCCGGATGCGCCCACCCCGGATGGTGACGACAGCGACCTGTACGTCGGGCCCCGCGAGATGCGCAAGGTGTTCCACGGCGACAGGGTCATGGGCCGGGCCGGGGGGCTGGACCGCCGTGGCCGGCGCGAGGCGAGCATCGTCGAGGTCCTCGAACGTGCCAATGCGACCCTGGTCGGGCGGCTGCAGGCCGAACGCGACGTGCTCTACGTGCGTCCCTCGGAGCGCAAGATCAGCCAGGACATCCTCGTCAGCCGCGCCGATGCGGGCAAGGCCAAGCCGGGCGAAGTGGTGGTGGTCGAGATCATCGAGCCGCCCACGGACCACAGCCAGGCCGTGGGCCGGGTGAAGGAAGTGCTGGGCAACGCGACCGATCCCGGCATCGAGATCGAAATCGCCCTGCGCAAGCACAAGTTGCCCTTCGAGTTCTCCGCGGCCGCCACCGAACAGGCCTCGCGCTATCCGTCCGAGCCGCGCAAGTCCGACTGGGCGGGGCGCACCGACCTTTGCGACATGGCGCTGGTGACCATCGATGGCGAGACGGCGAAGGACTTCGACGATGCGGTCTGGTGCGCGAAGGAGGGCAAGGGCTTCAGGCTGGTGGTGGCGATCGCCGACGTCAGCCATTACGTGCGCGACGGAGATGCGCTGGACGTCGAGGGCCGGGCGCGCGGCAACTCGGTGTACTTCCCGCGGCGGGTGATCCCGATGCTGCCCGAGCACCTGTCCAACGGACTGTGCTCCATCAACCCGGACGTGGAGCGGCTCTGCCTGGTCGCGGACATGGCGATCTCGGGCCAGGGCGACATCAAGCACTACAAGTTCTACCCGGCGGTGATGCGTTCCAAGGCGCGCCTGACCTACAACCAGGTCTGGGACGCGCTGAGCGATCCCAAGGGCGACACTGCCCGCGGCATGGGGGCGCTGCTGCCAGACCTCCAGAACCTGCACGAACTTTTCAAGGTGCTCCTGTCGGCGCGCACGCGCCGCGGCGCGATCGACTTCGACACGGTGGAGACGCGCTTCATCTTCGACGACGACGGGCGCATCGCGAAGATCGTCCCGTCCACGCGCAACGACGCGCACCGCATCATCGAGGAGTGCATGCTGGCGGCCAACGTGTCGGCCTCCGACTACCTCGTCAGCAACGGGCACCCGACGTTGTTCCGCGTGCATGAGGGGCCGACGCCCGAGCGGCTGCAGGTGCTGCGCGAATTCCTCAAGGGATTCGGCCTGCACCTGCAGGGAGGCGAGAAGCCCAGCGCCAAGGACTACGCCAAGCTGGTCGAGACGATACGTACCCGGCCGGACTTCGGCCTGCTGCAGACGGTGCTGCTGCGCTCGCTGCAGCAGGCGGTCTACAGTCCGGACAACGTCGGCCACTTCGGACTCGCCTACGACGGCTACGCCCACTTCACTTCGCCGATCCGGCGCTATCCGGACCTGCTCGTGCACCGCGCGATCAAGTCGGTGCTGGAAGGCGGGCAGTACAAGGCCGGCAGCTGGGTGGAACTGGGCAAGCACTGCTCCATGACAGAGCGCCGCGCCGACGAGGCGACGCGCGAGGTCGAGCAGTGGCTGAAGTGCTACTACATGCGCGACCGGGAGGGGGAGGAGTTCGACGGCACCATCAGCGCCGTCACCGGCTTCGGCATCTTCGTCGGTCTGGACGAGTTCTACGTCGAGGGCCTGGTGCACGTCTCCGAATTGGGCTCGGACTACTTCCAGTTCGACCCGGCGCGCTACGAGATCCGGGGCGAGCGCACCGGCGTGCGCTTCCGCCTTTCAGACCGCGTCAGGGTGAAGATCGCCCGCGTGGACCTGGAGACGAGCAAGATGGACTTCGTGCTCGCCAAGGGCTTCGAGCCGCAGCGCTCCTCGCCGCTGGGCGGGCCGTCAGGATCGATTGGCGACGGAACCCACGCCGCCCCGTCCGGGCGCGCTGCAAAGCCCGCCGCGGGGGGCAAGGGCAAGGCCGCCGCCAAGACCGTCCGCAAGGGCCGGAGCTGAGCGATGAAGCCGGAACGCACCCTTTTCGGGTTCCACCCGGTGGTGTCACGCCTGCGCGCTGCGCCGAAGACGATCATGGAGATTTTCGTCGACGAGGCGCGTGACGATGCCCGCATGCGCGAGCTGGTCGCCTCCGCCGAGGCCGCCGGCGTGCGCGTACTGCGCGTGGGAGCCAAGCGCCTGGACGGCTTCCATGGTGGCCATGGCGGGGTGGTGGCGCGGGTCGAGGCGGCCACCCCGGGCAAGAGCCTGGATGAACTGCTGGAGGTGCTGGACCATCCCCCCTTGCTGCTGGTGCTGGATGGCGTGACCGACCCGCACAACCTCGGCGCTTGCCTGAGGGTGGCCGACGCGGCAGGCGCCGACGCGGTGGTCGCGCCGAAGGACCGCGCCTGCGGCCTGAATGCCACGGTGTCCAAGGTCGCCAGCGGCGCGGCCGAGGTCATTCCCTATTTCATGGTCACCAACCTGGCGCGGACCCTGGACGAACTCAAGGAGCGCGACATCTGGGTGGTCGGCACCGACGAGCGCGCGGAACACACCCTCTACGAGGCGGACCTGCCCAAAGCCGTCGCATGGGTGCTGGGTGCCGAGGGGGAGGGCATGCGCCGGCTGACCCGCGAGCGCTGCGACCAGCTCATCCGCATCCCGATGTCCGGCAGCGTGGCCAGCCTGAACGTGTCGGTGGCCTCGGGCGTGTGCCTGTTCGAGAGCCGCCGGCGCCTGCTGGCGGGCGCCTGAGGGCGGCTGCCTGGCCCTGCTTAGCGCCCTCGACCTACTGCCTCTCGATCTTCCGCAGTTCCACGACGCGCCCCCAGCGCTGGACCTCGCGTTCGACGCGCGCGCGCAGTTCGTCGGGCGTGCTGGGCACAGCTTCGCCGCCCAGGTCGGCCAGGCGCGTTCGCACGTCCCGGTCGTTCAGCACCTCGCGCATCTCGCGGTTCAGGCGGTCGATGATGGGTCGCGGCGTGCCGGGAGACGTGACCACGCCCAGCCAGGACTGGAACTCGATCTGCGGAAGGGTCTCGGCAACGGCCGGGATGTCGGGGAAGTTCGGCACACGTGCCGCGGCCGACTGGGCCAGGCCGCGCAACCTGCCTGACTTGATCTGGCCGCTGGAGAAGGTCATGGTCTCGATCATCACGTCCACCCGGCCGCCCAGCAGTTCGGTGTAGGCCGGGCCCGCTCCCTTGAACGGGACCTGGACCATCTCAGTGCCTGCTTCGATGTTCAACCACTCGCCGAGCAGGTGGTGCAGGCTGCCCACGCCGCTGGTGGTGTAGGTCACCTTGCCCGGTGCGGCCTTGGCGCGCGCGATCAGGTCGGCCAGGGTCTTGATGGGCGAACCGGGCAGCACCGAGATGACCATCGGGTACTGCGTGACCAGCGACACCATGCCGAAGTCGCGGACCGGGTCGTAGGGCAGCTTGCGCATCAGCACTGCCGAGGTCGGATGGCCGCCGGTCAGCAGCACGAGGGACAGGCCGTCGGGCGGGGCCTTGGCCACCGCGTCCTGCGCGATGATGCCGGTGGCGCCGATCTTGGGCTCCGCGACCACCGTCTGCCCCAGCCGATCCTGGAGTTTCTGGGCCAGCAGGCGGGATACGAGGTCCGCGCTGCCACCGGCTGCGAAGCCGATGTAGAACTTCAGGGGCCTCGCCGGGTAGTCCTGGCCGGTGGCGGCCGGCGCCGCGAACAGGGTGGACAGGGCAACAAGCAGGGGCGCGGCGGCGCGGGCAGGGCGCATCAGGGCACGGAACATGGACTTCCTCCTCGTTTCAGGCGCGTTTGCCGCGCTCGTTGGCATGGCCGCAGGCTGCTGTTTCTCAGGCATCCGTTCGGCGAAGGGCCATTGTCCCTGCTGGCAGGCGGTCCAGCAAGCGACATGGCGCTGCAGGGGGCTGGTTGCGGTTTCCTTGCGGGAAATTGCCCAAAGCTGTTACAATTCAAGGCTTTTCCGGATTTCCCCGATGCTTCTTCAAGCGGCACGGGGAGGGCGGAAAAGGACAACCTGCAACCCCTGCTGCACCCGAGGTCCGCGCGTCGCAACGCGGGCCCCAACGGGCCAGCATTATCCATAGGGAGAACCACCTGATGCGACATTACGAGATCGTTTTCATCGTCCACCCGGACCAGAGCGAGCAGGTCCCGGCGATGGTCGAGCGTTACCGGAACACGGTGACCGGCCGCAGCGGCATCATCCACCGCCTGGAAGACTGGGGCCGCCGCCAGATGGCCTACCCGATCCAGAAGATGCACAAGGCCCACTACGTGCTCATGAACATCGAGTGCGACGCCGAGACCCTCAAGGAGCTCGAGCACTCGTTCAAGTTCAACGACGCCGTGCTGCGTCACCTCGTGGTCAAGATGGACAAGGCCCACATCACGCCCTCCCCGATGATGAAGGAGGAGAAGTCCAAGTCGCTGATGGAAGGCCGCGGCGGTGACCGTCCGGAGCGCGCCGAGCGCACCGAGCGCGCACCGTCTGCAGGCACGACGGCGTCCTGACCCCGGCGGCTGGCCTGATGGCGCAGTTGGCGGGTGATTCTGAACGCGACCAACCGGCCAACCAGGTAAGCATGTCGGGCTCGATCACCGGTCTCGATGTTCTGCGGCACACGCCGGGAGGCGTGGCGATGGTGAGGTTCACGCTGACCCACGAATCGACGCAGCAGGAGGCCGGTGCAGCCAGGAAGGTGGGCTGCGAGGTCGAGGCGGTGGCAACGGAACGCGATGCCCGGCTGGTTGCCGGGATGCAACTGGGAAGCAGGGTCACGGTGCAGGGGTTCCTGGACCGCAAGAGCCTGACCAGCGCGAAACTGGTGCTGCACGCGACGCGAATCGAATTCAACGGATAGAAGACGAAATTCAGGAGAAGCACGATGGCAATGCAAGGACGTACCGGCGGTGGCCGGTTTGGCAAGGGCGCCAAGGGCAAGGGCAAGGGCAAGGGTCGCGATCGCAAGGGCGGGGCGCTGTTCAAGCGCCGCAAGTTCTGCCGCTTCACCGCGGAGAAGCGCGACTGGGTGGACTACAAGGACGTGGACGTGCTCAAGGACTTCATCAGCGAGAACGGCCGCATCATCCCGGCGCGCATCACCGGCACCAAGACCGGTTTCCAGCGCCAGTTGTCCGAGGCGATCAAGCGCGCGCGTTTCCTCGCGCTGATGCCTTTCACCGACCTGCACTGAGGGGAGAACGAACATGCAAATCATCCTCCTCGAGAAGGTGGTCAACCTGGGCGGCCTGGGCGACGTGGTCAAGGTCAAGGACGGCTATGCCCGCAACTTCCTGATCCCGACCGGCAAGGCGCGCCGCGCGACGCCCGCCAACCTGGCCGAGTTCGAGACGCGCCGCGCTGAGCTGGAGGCCGCGCAGGCCGCCGCGCTCACCGCCGCGCAGGAGAAGGGCGCCAAGCTGGATGGACTGATGGTGCAGATCACGCAGAAGTCCGGCGTGGACGGCCGCCTGTTCGGCTCGGTCACGAACTACGACATCGCCGAGGCGCTCAAGGCGCTGGGACACGACATCGAGCGTTCGATGATCCGCCTGCCGCAGGGCCCGCTGAAGCAGATCGGCGACCATGAACTCAGCGTCGCGCTGCACGGCGACGTGGTGGTCACGATCAAGGTTTCGGTGCTCGGCGACACGCAGGGTTCCTGATCCGCCCCGATCGGGGACGCAAGTCCCTGATTGGAAAGGGCCTGTACGGCGGTAGCCGGCAGGCCCTTTTCATTGGCACCGGCGCGCCCGCCCGGGCGCTGTAGAATCGCTGTCCCATGTCGTCCGTCCTCCAATCGCAGCAAGACCAGCAGCTAGTCCAGCTGAAGGTGCCGCCGCATTCCATCGAGGCGGAGCAGTCGGTGTTGGGCGGCCTGATGATCGACAACACGGCCTTCGACAAGATCGCCGACGTGATCGGCGAGGCGGACTTCTACCGCGACGACCACCGGCGCATCTGGCGCCACATCTCCAAGCTGCTGGACCGCGGCCGTCCCGCCGACATGGTCACCGTGGACGAGTCCATCAAGGCGAGCGAGGACCGCGACCGCACCGGGGGCCTGGCCTACCTGGGCGCGCTGGCGCAGGGCGTGCCCTCGGCGCACAACATCCGCCGCTACGGCGAGATCGTGCGCGAGCGCGCAATCATGCGCAGGCTGGTGGAGGTCGGTACCGGCATCGCCGACTCCGCCTTCAACCCGGGCGGCAAGGAAGTCGCCACGCTGCTGGACGAGGCCGAGTCCAAGGTGTTCGAGATCGCCGAGGCCGGCGCGCGCACCCGCCAGGGCTTCCTCGACATCCAGCAGGTGGTCACGCAGGTGATGGAACGGGTGGACATGCTCTACCACCGGGACAATCCCTCCGACGTGACCGGCGTGCCCACCGGCTACCACGACCTGGATTCGCGCACTTCGGGCTTCCAGGAAGGCGACCTGATCATCGTCGCCGGCCGCCCTTCCATGGGCAAGACCGCCTTCGCGCTGAACATCGCGGAACACGTCGCGGTGGAGAACCGCCTGCCGGTGGCGGTGTTCTCCATGGAAATGTCCGGTTCGCAGCTCGCGCTGCGGATGCTGGGCTCCATCGGCAAGCTCGACCAGCACCGCCTGCGCACCGGCCGGCTGGCCGATGACGACTGGAACAAGCTGACCAATGCGGTGGGCCGGCTGCACGACGCGCCCATCCACATCGACGAGACCCCGGCGCTGAACCCGCTGGAACTGCGCGCGCGCTCGCGCCGACTGTTCCGCCAGTACGGCAAGCTCGGCCTGATCGTGGTCGACTACCTGCAGCTGATGCAGTCCTCGACCATGGGCGAGAACCGTGCGACGGAGATCTCCGAGATCTCGCGCTCGCTGAAAGCCATGGCCAAGGAACTGCGGGTGCCGGTGGTGGCCCTGTCGCAGCTCAACCGCGGCCTGGAACAGCGTCCCAACAAGCGCCCGGTGATGTCCGACCTGCGCGAATCCGGCGCCATCGAGCAGGACGCGGACGTGATCCTGTTCATCTACCGTGACGAGGTCTACAACCCGGACACGCCCGAGAAGGGCATGGCCGAGATCATCATCGGCAAGCAGCGTAACGGCCCGATCGGCACGGTGAAGCTGACCTTCATGGGCCAGCACACCCGCTTCGAGAACTACGCGGGGCCGCAGGACGCCGGCGGCGAGTACTGAGCGTCACACCCGGCGCCGGCGCGGCTTCACGGCGCCGGCATCTGCTCAGGACGAGCAGGACACCTCGATGCCGGCCGCCCAGTCAGGTGGCGGATCCCCGTAGGCGGCCATCTCCGGCTGTTCATCGAACGGCCTCGACAGCAGCAGGCGCAGGCGCTCGATCTCCGACCAGTCGCGCTCGTCGGCCGCCTTGCGGATGGCGATTTCCGCCAAATGGTTGCGCAGGACGTATTTGGGATTCACGCGGCGCATGGCCTGCGAACGGACGGCATCCACGCTGCCTTCGCGGGCGAGGCGGGCGCGATAAGCCGCGGCCCAGGCATCGAAGCCGGTGCGGTCGATGAACAGGTCGCGCAGCGGCGCGTTCAAGGCCCCGGGAGATGAGTCGAAGTCGCACAGCCGGCGGAAGAACAGCGTGTAGTCGGTGCGGCCCGCCTGCAACAGGCTGAACAGGCCGCGCAGCAGTTCCGCGTCCTCCTCCTCCTCGGTGGCGAGGCCCAGCTTGGCGCGGACCAGGGCCGAGTACTCGGCCTCGAAATCGGTGGCGAAGCTGTCCAGTGCTTCCTCGGCCTCGTGCTGCTTCATCAGCGGCAGCATCGCCTGCGCGAGGCGCGTGAGGTTCCAGTGCGCGACGGCGGGCTGCTGGTTGTACGCGTAGCGGCCGCCCTCGTCGGTGTGGTTGCAGATGTGGCCGGCGTCGAAGCCGTCGAGGAAGCCGAACGGGCCGTAGTCGATGGTCAGTCCCAGTGCCGACATGTTGTCGGTGTTCATCACGCCATGGCAGAAGCCCACCGCCTGCCAGCGCGCCACCAGCACGCCGGTGCGCCGGACGATTTCGCGCAGCAGCGCGACATAGGGGGCTGGATTTGACCTAAGTGGCTGATAATGTTCATCAATCAGGTGGTCCGCCAGGGTGCGGACCTGGTCCATCTGGCGGCGGTAGAAGAACACCTCGAAGGACCCGAAGCGCACGTGGCTGGGCGCGACACGCGTCAGCACCGCGGCGGTTTCCACGTTCTCGCGTATCACCGGCTGGTCGGAGCCGACGATGGCCAGCGACCTCGTCGTCGGGATGCCCAGGCCGTGCATGGCTTCCGAGCACAGGTACTCGCGGATGGTCGAGCGCAGCACCGCGCGGCCGTCGCCCATGCGGGAGTAGGGCGTGAGCCCCGCGCCCTTCAACTGCAGGTCCCAGCGCCGCGCGTCGGGGCCGCCGCCGCCGCTGCCCGTCGCGCCGACGACTTCGCCCAGCAGGTGCGCGCGTCCGTCGCCCAGTTGCGGCACGAAAGTGCCGAACTGGTGGCCGGCGTACAGCGCCGACAGCGGTTCGCTGCCCGGCAGCAGCGTGTTGCCGCAGAAGATCTCCGCAAAGTCCGGGCGCCGCGCTTCATCCGGGTCCAGGCCGAGCAGCGCCGCCGCATCCGGGTTGAAGGCGACGAGGTAGGGCTCGGGCAGGCCGTCAGGCGTCAGCTTGCTGTGGAAGCCTGCAGGCAACCGTGCAAAGGAATTGTCCCAGGCCAGTTGCTCCAGCCTGCGGCGGGCGTCGCAGGCCGATGGCGACAGTTCCCCTGGCGCGGCGGCGCGGTTCATGCGCCCGCCCGGTAGTCGGCGATGCGTGCCTTGAGCCCCGGCTGCATCACCGAGTCCACCAGGTCCGCCATGTCGGCGGCGCGGGTGTCGGTCACGGTGGCGGCATGCAGCCGTGCCTGGGACGGTGGCGTGAGCGCGCAGGCGCGGGCGATTTCCGCCTCGACCAGCGCGGGCCAGTCCGCCTCGGCGCTGACGCTCGTGGCAAAGCCCCAGGTCAGCGCCTGCTCGGCGTTGATGGTGCTGCTGTCGGCCAGCATCGCGCGGGCGCGGTCGGCGCCGATGCGCGCGGCGAGGCGGCGCGTGCCCAGCTGCAGGCCGAAGCGCAGGCCCGGCATGCGGAAGCTCGTGCCGGGTGCGGCGACGCGCACCGACGCCGCGGCGAACAGGTCCGCGCCCGCGCCGAAGTTGCGTCCGCGCGCCAGCGCCAGTGTCGCGAACGGCGCGTGGTACACCGCCTGCAGCAACTGTTCGATGCGCACGACGCGCGCGAGCAGGTCGCCGTCGGACTGCTGCTCGTAGCCGGAGAAATCGAAGCCCGCCGACAGGCACTTGGGACCGGGCTCCATCACCAGCAAGCGGGTGCCGTCGGCATGCGCGATGCGCACCGCGTCCAGCAGCGCATCCACCAGCGACGCGTCCAGCGCATTGGCCTTGTCGGGCCGGTTCAGCGTGACGCGGGTGAGCGGGCCATCGCGGCCCAGCAGCAGGACGTCGCTCACTTCATTTCCTTTCTACGCCGCTCGCCCATGCGAGCTCCCCCGTTACGCCGAGCGCTCATGCGAGCTTCCGGTTACGCCGCCCGCTCATGCGAGCGCGGCCCGGACCTGCGCGCTGCGGTCCCAGAAATTCGGCAGCACGGTGTTGTGGTATCCGGACACGAAGGGCTTGGCCGCCCCGGTGACGGGGTCGAAGACATGGCGCGCGACCGCGCCGATGTTGGCGCCGTACACGTGGATGCTGATAGAGGGCCGGTCCGACAGGGCGTTGGACACGGTGTGCACGTCGCCGATGGTGGGCGAGACGCGGTCCACCTGGCCGGGATCGACGCGGTGCTCGCCGGTCAGCTTCAGCCCGCCACCGGGAACAGGGTTGGCGTACTCACGGCACAGTTCCGCGCCGCGCATCATGCCCACCATGCCCCAGACGGTGTGGTCGTGGACCGGCGTGATCTGGCCGGGACCCCAGACGAAGCTCACCACCGAGTAACGCTCGCGCGCATCGCAGTAAAGCAGGTACTGGCGGTAGGACTCGGTGCTTTCCTTCGCGAACTCGTCCGGCAGCCAGTCGTCATGGCTGACAAGGGCGGTGAGCAGCTTGCTGCCTTCGTCGAGGATGCGGGCCTCGTTACCGCCGGCTTCGCCGAGCAGCAGGTCCATGCCGGCGATGAAATCGCAGAAACGCTGGGGATTGGCCATGGCGGTGTCCGTTTGGTTCGGGAGCTGCGATTATGCCGCGTCCGCGCGCTGCTACCCCCAGCCACCATCCCCGGGGCAAGCCGGGACTAGCCCTTGCCGCGCCCCTGGCTGGTGGGCAATGCCGCGAGCCGGCGCAATGCGTCCTGGTCGAGTTCGAATCCAAGGCCTGGCGCCTCCGGCAGGTGCAGCCAGCCTGCTTCGGGCTGCGGCAGCCCGGTATAGAACTGCTTCACCGCCTCCACGGCGACATAGTGGTATTCCACCAGCCCGCCGTTGGCCAGGCCCGCGTGCAGGTGCATGTTGTGGTGCGACCAGGCGCCGCCGTTGGCGATCGGTACGTTGAAGGCCGAGGCCATGCCGGCGATGCGCGCGCACTGGGTGTAGCCACCGCCGATCGCCACGTTGGGCTGCAGCACGTCCACCGCTCGCGCGGCAAGCAGGTCGCGGAAGCGCCACGCCAGCCCTTCGTTCTGCCCGCAGGCCAGCGGGATGCGCTGCTGGCGGCGCAGGTCGGCGAGCAGGGCGACGTCGTTCTGCGTCACCGGCTCCTCGAAAAAGCTGATGTCGTACGGCTCGGCCGCGCGCGCCAGTTCCAGCGCCGACAGCGGGTCCAGGCTGCAGTTGGCGTCGATGTAGAGCCGCGGGCCGGGACCGACCGCCTCGCGCACCGCGCGTATGCGCGCCACGTCCTCGCGGACCACGTCCTCCACGGGACGCGGCTCGTCGCGGCGCTGCAGCGCGCCGTGGCCGACCACCATCTTCAGGCGCTGGAAGCCCTGCGACACCCACAGCCGCGCCGCTTCGGCCAGCTGTTCGCGGTCGAACACCGCGAAGCCGAAGGTCGCGTACAGCGGCACACGGTCACGTGCACCGCCCAGCAGGCGCCACACCGGCTGCCCCAGCGCCTTGCCCTTGATGTCCCAGAGCGCGATGTCCATGGCGGCGATCGCATGGCTGGCATAGCCCGTCTGGCCCCGTGGGGACAGCAGCCAGTACAGCTTGTCCCACAGGCGCTCGTGCGCCATCGGGTCCTCGCCCAGCAGGTTGGGCGCGACCACCTCGTTCAGGATGGCGGCAAGCGCCTCTTCCTCGGTGATCGCGGTGAAGCCGTGGCCGTGCAGGCCGGTGTCGGTTTCCACCTCGACCACGCACATCGACAGCGAGGTGCGCTTGTCCAGTCCCAGCACGGTGACGGCCACCGGGACGTTCAGCGGTGTGGCGTGGATGCGGGTGATCTTCATGGTGTCAGTCCTTCCAGGGTTTGGTCTGCGCCGCCTGCACCCGCGCCTGGCTGACCAGCCGGTGCAGGCGCGCGCGTGACAGTGGCAGTTCGGTCAACTTCACTCCCAGCGGCGCCAGCGCGTTGGCCACCGCATTCGCGAGGGCCGCGCCGGTGGCGACGATCGCGCCTTCGCCCGCACCCTTGACGCCCAGCGGGTTCAGCCGCGCCGGCGCGGTCTCGGTGATCAGGGCCTCGATGGGCGGCAGGTCCGAGGCATGGGCGATCGCGTAGTCCATCAGGTTGCCGGTGAGCAACTGGCCGTGCGCGTCGTAGACCAGTTCGTCCAGCAGCGTACCGCTGATGCCCTGCGCGACACCGCCCAGCGCCTGGCCCTGCGCGAGGACGGGATTGACGATGCGGCCGATGTCCTCCAGCGCCATGTAGCGCAACACCCGCACCACGCCGGTCTCGGGATCGACCGCGACATGCGCCGCATGCGCGCCGTAGGTGAAGCTGCGCTTGGTCTGCTCGAACCTGGCGAGCGCCGACAGTCCGGCGACCGGCTCGCCGCGCGCGCGCGCCGCCGCCATGCGTTCCAGCAGCAGGTCGCAGGCCATCTTGACCGCGGTGCCGCCCATGATCACGCCGCGGCTGTGGTAGGTGCCCCAGCCCTCTTCCAGCAGGGTGGTGCTGCCGTGCTGCACGCGAATCGCGGCGAAGGGCACGCCCAGCGACTCGGCGGCGACCTGCGCCATCACCGTCTTCTGGCCCTGTCCCATGTCGGTGAGGCCGCAGGTGACCAGGTAGCCGCCGTCGGCCAGCACCTCGACGCGCGCGAACTCCGCCGGCCCGGCGCCGCTGGACGCGTTGAAGCAGCCCAGGCCCACCCCGTGCAGCCAGCCGTCCACCATCCTGCCGTTCAGCTTCGCGGCCTCGGCGTATCCGAAGGCCTCTAGCAACTGGTCGAAGCCGGCGCGATAGTCGCCGGTGTCGTACTCGCCGGCAACCTCGAAGGGCACCAGCTTGCCGATCGGGTAGGGCATGTCCTCCGCCGCCAGCAGGTTGAGGCGCCGTACTGCCACCGGGTCCAGGCCCAGCTCGGCACAGGCCATGTCGATCAGCCGCTCACGGAAGAAATGCGCCTCGTAGCCCCCGGAACCGCGACAAGTGCCCACCGGCGTCTTGTTGGTGACCACCGCGATCACCTCGCAGGCGAAGTCATCGATGCACATCGGCCCGGGCAGGAACTGCGGGGCGCGCGCCGCGGCCACGCCGCCGGTGGTGCGCAGGTAGGCGCCGACGTCGGTGAGCACGATGGCGCGCAGGCCCAGGATGCGGCCCTCGCGCGTCATCGCGATCTCGAGTTCGGCTTCCATCTCGCGCGCGTGGCTGGCGCTGGCCAGGTGCTCGCTGCGGTCCTCCACCCATTTCACCGGGCGCCGCAGCTTCAGCGCCGCCCAGGGCACGAGCAGGTCTTCGGAACAGAACTCGCCGCGCACGCCGAAGGAACCGCCGGTGTCCAATTCGATCAGGTCGATGCTGGCTTCCTCGCGGCCCAGCATGCGTGCCAGCAGCCTGCGGTTGAACCAGGGCACTTTGGTCGCGCCCCAGACGACCAGCCGGCCGTCCTGCTCGGCCGCCAGCAGCCCGCGGGTCTCCATGGGCGCTGCCGTGTGGCGATGGCAGCGGAAGCGCTCGCGCCGGACGTAGGGCGCGTCCCGGAACGCGGCCTCGGGGTTGCCGCGCGACACGGTGTAGCGCGCGGCGATGTTGCTTCCCGTCTGCGGATGCAGCACCGGGCCGCCCGCGAACGCGGCCTGCGCCTCGGTGACCGCCGGCAGCGGCGCGTAATCCACCACGATCCGCTCGGCGGCGTCCAGCGCGAGGTAGCGGCTGTCGGCCACCACCAGCGCGACCGGCTCGCCGACATAGCGCGCCCGGTCGGACGCGAACGGTGGCTGGCGGTAGGGCAGGAAGGACTCGATCGGCGCCAGGCGCAGCGGCACCGGCGAATTGCAGGGCCCGAGGTCGGCGGCGGTGTAGACCGCGTGCACGCCGGGCAGGGCCAGCGCCGCGCTGCGGTCGATGCCGCGTATGCGGGCATGCGCATGCGGGCTGCGCAGCACCACGGCGTGCAGCATGCCGGGCAGCACCATGTCGGGCAGGTAGCAGCCTTCGCCGCGCAGCAGGCGCGCGTCCTCGACGCGCAGGACGCCGGCGCCCATCCAGCCCTCGGTACCGTTTCCGGTGCGGGGCGCGGCAGCGCCGGGGAGAGCGGAGAGGTCGGTCATCGAGGCGCCATCTTAGCGCCCCGATGGGGAGGTTCCTGCCGACCGGGTTCGGCCGCTCAGTTCAGCAGCTCAGTTCAGCCACTCAGTTCAACCGCACGTACTCGTAGTCCACCGGCAGGTTGTTGATGCCGCGGTCGGGCGGGGCGATCCAGCCGGCCATCTTGCCGGGCGCGGTGACGCGCTGCATCAGGCTGTGCACATGGGCGCGGTCCTCGGCCGAGGGCAGCCAGCCGGGCAGGGCCGCGTCGTATTCGGCCTGGGGGATCGGCTTGCCGGCGAGGTCGGTGGGCACGTTGGCCCAGACGCCGATCGCGCGGCGGAAGCGCGGCGAGGGCAGGGACAGCCGGGTCTCGACGCCGGCGCGCTGCAGCAGCATGTTCCAGCGCTTGACCCCGATCTCGCAGTCCTTCACGTAGGCTTCGCGCGCCACTTCGTTCATGGCGTTGCGCATGCCCACGGTGTCCGTCTTCGTGCCGCCGTGTCCATCGGGGGCGAGGATGTCCATGGTGGCTTCCGACGCATCGTGGTCGGTGTAGTTGGTTTCGTCCGGACGCCCCTTGATGCCGTTGGCGAAGGTCCCGGCGGCATTGGAGGAGACCTCGGAGCCGAACAGGTCGAGCGAGGAGCTGAACCAGAAGTTCAGGTACTTCTGCAGCAGCGGCAGGTCCACCACGCCGGCCCGGCGCAGTGCCGTAGGGTCGTCCGTGCCCAGTTCCTTCATCACCTCCAGCGTGCGCCGGATCACCCGGCCGATGCCGGTGTCGCCGACGAACATGTGGTGCGCTTCCTCGGTCAGCATGAAGCGGCAGGTGCGCGCCAGCGGGTCGAAGGCGGACTCGGCCAGGCTCTTCAACTGGAACTTGCCGTCGCGGTCGGTGAAGTAGGTGAAACAGAAGAAGGACAGCCAGTCCTCGATCGGCTCGTTGAAGGTGCCCAGGATGCGCGGGTTGTCCTGCTGGCCGCTGCGGCGTTCCAGCAAAGCTTGCGCTTCCTCGCGGCCGTCTTTGCCGAAGTATTTGACCAGCAGGTAGACCATGGCCCAGAGGTGGCGGCCTTCCTCGACGTTCACCTGGAACAGGTTGCGCAGGTCGTAGAGCGACGGGCAGGTGAGGCCGAGCCTGTGCTGCTGCTCGACCGAGGCGGGCTCGGTGTCGCCCTGCGTCACGATCAGGCGGCGGAACTGCGAGCGGAACTCGCCCGGCACCTGCTGCCATGCCGGCTGGCCCGCGAAGTCGCCGAAGCCGATGGTGCGGTCGGCGACCGGCTCGGCGAGGAAGATGCCCCAGCGGTAGTCGGGCATCTTCACGTAGCCGTACGAGGCCCAGCCCTGCGCGTCCACGCCGATGGCGGTGCGCAGGTACACGTCATTCGCGGCGAACTCGGCCGGGCCCATGTCGCGCCACCAGTCGAGGAACCTCGGCTGCCAGTGCTCGAGCGCGCGCTGCAGCGTGCGGTCGGTGGCGAGGTTGACGTTGTTGGGGATCTTCTCGCTGTAGTCGATGGCCATGCTGTCCTCCGGATTCTGTTTCGCTGTATGCAGTTCGCCGTATTCGGTGCGGGCCTAGATGCGGTCCCAGTTGAAGCTCGCCTTGGCGCCGGTGCCGTAGACCTTGAGCGCGCCCTTGTCGCCGGTGGCATTGGGGCGGATGAAGATCCAGTTCTGCCAGGCCGACAGGCGGGCGAAGATGCGGGTGTTCATGGTCTCCGGGCCGGTGAAGCGCAGCGACGCCTCCATGCCGGTGAGCGCGTCGGGCGACAGGCTGGCGCGCTCCTCGATCGCGATGCGCACCTCGTCGTCCCAGTCGAGTTCATCCGGGGTGAAGCTCACCAGGCCGAGTCCGGAGGCGGCGGCGGCGTCCAGCGGCTCGCCGATGCGCGCGTGCGCCGCCTGCACCGGTGCGTCCTCGCCGCAGAAGCGCGCGGCAATCCGCGTCTGCCCGCTGACCGTGGGCAGCAGCCCGAAATTCGCGGCGGACAGGGTCATTACTGGTGCAGCGGCTTCCTCAGGCTCGGCCAGCATGTAGCTGCGGTCCGCGCCCAGCGCGAACTCGGCTAGCGATCCCGCGAAGCAGGACTCCGGGTCGAGGATAGCGAACAGGGTGCGCGAGGACACGTCGATGCGCGCGAACGTGCGGCGCATGAAGCCGATGGTCTCGCGCACGAACCAGTGGTTCGCGTGCGTGGCCAGTGAGGCGTCGGCGGCGAGCACATGGGCCGCGTCGCCGCGCGTCTTCCAGACCCAGGTGCCGACCTCCAGGTCGTTGCCGCGCAGCATCAGGATGGCGTCGTCAAGTTCACGCGCCATCGCCAGCGGCCACCAGGCCGTGCCTTGCGCGGTGATGCCGTCGATCGCGGACGGCGGGGCGGAGCGGGGCGCCGACACGGTGATGGTGGCCACGCGCGCCTTGCGGTCGATCGCCACGTCCACGTGTTCGTAGTGGTAGCCCTGCGCATCGATGCGGCGCGCCACCGGGTTGAGCGTGACGCCCTGCGCATCGGCCGGGCGGGCGCTCTGCGCGGCCAGCGCGGCGGTGCGCTCGGTGATCGCCTGCGCGAAGGCCTGCGGCTTGGCAATGTGGTCCACCAGCTTCCACTGCCTGGCGCGCTCGGCGCGCACGCCCTCGCTGGTGGTGCAGAAGACGTCCGCGAGGTCGCGGCGCACGCGGCGCTTGTCGGTCAGGCGGGTCAGGCCGCCGGTGCCCGGCAGCACGCCCAGCAGCGGCACCTCGGGCAGGGATACGGTGGAAGAACGGTCGTCCACCATCAGGATCTCGTCGCAGGCCAGCGCCAGCTCGTAGCCGCCGCCGGCGACCGTGCCGTTGCAGGCGGCGAGGAACTTCAGGCCGTCGGCGCTGGAGTCCTCGATGCCGTTGCGCGTCTCGTTGGTGAACTTGCAGAAGTTCACCTTCCACGCGTGGCTGGACAGGCCCAGCATGTAGATGTTCGCGCCGGAGCAGAACATGCGCTCGCGGCCCGAGGTCAGCACCACCACCTGCACCGTCGGGTGCTCGAAGCGCACGCGGTTGAGCGCGTCGTGCAGTTCGATGTCCACGCCCAGGTCGTAGGAGTTGAGCTTGAGCTTGTAGCCGGGGCGCAGGCCGCGGTCCTCGTTCACCGTGAGGCTCAGCGTCGCGGTGCGGCCCTCGACCTTGAGCGTCCAGTGGGCGTAGCTGTCGGGGTGCGCCTCGAAGGTGAGGGGCGCGCTGGCGGGGGCATCGGACTTGAGTACGGCGTTCATGGGGTCTCCTGGGGTACCTCGGTTGCGGGCGCGCCTTGCCGGGATGTTTCCGGCCGGGGCGCCTCGATCGCCCGGCGCAGTTCCGCCAGGCTCTGTTGTTCGGTGCGGCCGGCGGTGTCCACCACCGCGTCCGCCTGGCCGTACAGCCGGTCGCGGCCGACCAGGATGCGGCGCAGGTCGTCCATCGCTTCCTCGTTGTCCGCCATCGGCCGGGTGTCGCCCTGGGCCACGACGCGCGCCATGTGTTCCTCGGGATTGGCGCGCAGCCAGATGGTCATGCAGGTGGACAGCAGCAGCTCAAAGGTGCCGGGCTCGGACACGATGCTGCCGCCGGTGGCGATCACCGCGCGCTCGTGCCGCTCCAGCACGTGTTCCAGGCAGCGCCGCTCGTAGCGGCGGTAGCCGGCCTGGCCGTAGAGCAGGAATATCTCCGAGAGGCTGGTGCCGGCCTCGGCTTCCACCTCGCGGTCCAGTTCGATGAAGGGCAGGCCGAGTTCGCGCGCCAGCGCCTCGCCCAGCGTGGACTTGCCGGCGCCGCGCAGGCCGACAAGCGCGATGCGCTCGCGGCGCGCGTCGCCCGCGCCGCCGAACTCGCGCATCAACTGCGCCCGCAGGGCAGGCAGGCGCGCCTGCGGCACGCGCTTGGCCAGTTGCAGGATCAGGCTGAGTTCCGCCGAGGGGCCTTCTTCCTCGGCAAGCAGTTCGGTGAGCGGCAGGTTCAGCGCGAGCGCGATCTGGCGCAGCAGCAGCACGGAGATGTTTCCCTGGCCGGCTTCAAGCTGCGCGAGGTAGCGCTCGGAGACGCCGGAGTCGCGCGACAGGATGCGGCGGGTCATGCCGCGGCGGGCGCGGGCGTCGCGCACCCGCTCGCCCAGGCGATGCAGCAGGTCGGCACCGCCGGACAGGGCCTCGGCCGTGGCGGTGGGCGCCACCTTGGTGCCCATTTTTGAATCAAGTGGCTGTTTTTCCACAGATTTCGTGGCCATGGCCTGGATTGCCCTGTGCGTGCCTGCTTGTCCCTGTCGTTACGCCTGCAGTATAATGCGGGCCAATCACGACGAGATGCATTATATTGCATCACGACGCCCACGCAACCCCGAACACGGAGCAAGGCAACTTGGCGCTGGAACTCACCATCCTTGTCGGCACCATGACCGGCACCGCCCAGCTGGTCGCCCAGGAACTGGAACTCACGCTGGACAGCCCGGAGATGAAGGTCACGACCAAGGTGCTGGACGGCCTCGGACCCGAGGTGTTCGACGGCGGCGGCCTGTTCCTGCTCTGTACCTCGACTTACGGGCAGGGCGACGTGCCGGACAACGCGCGCCCCGCATTCGAGGGGCTGCAGGCGACGCGCCCGGACCTGTCCGCGGTGCGCTACGGCGTGATCGCCCTGGGCGACCGCACCTACGCCGAGACCTATTGCTTCGGCGGCAAGCGCTTCGATGCGCTGCTCACCGAACTGGGTGCGAAACGCATCGGCGAACCGATGCTGCACGATGCAAGTTCAGGCACGCTGCCCGAAGAGGTGGCGGTCGAATGGATCAACGGATGGCTGGCCGAGGCACGCGAGGCGACGGGCCAGACTGCCTGATCGCAGTCCGGGGTCAGGATCGGTCCCGGCAACGGGGCACCAGGAGGAGGAGAGCATGGCCGGATTGTCCACGGCGGACCACGCGTCCGCCCGCGGTGCTGACGGGAGCCTGCGCGCCCCGCGCGTCACCATCCCGCGCGACTACAACGCCGCGCATGACCTGATACAGCGCAACCTCGCCGCAGGGCGTGGCGACAAGCTGGCCTTCATCGACGATGCGGGCAGCGTGACCTACGCGCAGCTCGCCGGGCGGGTTGACCGTGCGGCGAACGCGCTGCTGTCACTCGGGCTGCGACCCGAGGACCGCGTGATGCTCGCGCACCTCGACACCATCGACTGGGTCGCCGTGTTCCTGGGCGCGATCAAGGCCGGCATCTTGCCGATCGCGGTCAACACCCTGCTCACGCCAGCAGATTACGAATACATGCTGCGCGACAGCCGCGCCCGGGCGCTGGTGGTGTCCGACGCCCTGCTGCCGTCCTTCGCCGGGCTGCTGGCGCGCCGCGCATCCCTGCCGTCGCTGGAGCAGGTGATCGTCTCGGGCAAGCCCGCCGAAGGCCATGCCCACCTGCAGGCGCTGATGGCGGCTGCCGCACCGGAAGCCAGGGTCGCGCCCACCACCTGCGACGACGCCTGCTTCTGGCTGTACTCCTCCGGGTCGACCGGCAGCCCCAAGGGCACGGTGCACGTGCATGCGAGCCTGGTCCAGACAGCCGAGCTGTATGCGGTGCCGGTGCTGGGCATCAACGCATCCGACGTGGTGTTCTCGGCAGCCAAGCTGTTCTTTGCCTACGGCCTGGGCAATGCGCTGACCTTCCCGATGGCGGTGGGCGCGACCGCGGTGCTGATGGCCGAGCGGCCGACGCCGGCCGCGGTGTTCCGCGTGCTGCGCCAGCACCGCCCGACCATCTTCTACGGCGTGCCCACGCTGTTCGCGGCGCTGCTGGCCTGGCCCGAGCTGCCCAGGCGCGGCGAGCTCGCATTGCGCGTCTGCACCTCGGCCGGCGAGGCGCTGCCCGAGCACATCGGCACGCGCTGGGACGAGGCGCTGGGCGTGGAGATCCTGGACGGCATCGGTTCAACCGAGATGCTGCACATCTTCATCTCCAACCGGCCGGGGCAGGTGCGTTACGGCACCACCGGCATGCCGGTGCCGGGCTATGAGATCCGCCTGGTCAACGAAGCTGGCGCCGAGGCGGCAGTGGGCGAGATCGGCGAGCTGCAGATCAACGGGCCGAGCAGCGCCGCGTACTACTGGAACAACCGCGGGAAGACGCTCGCCACCTTCATCGGCCCGTGGACGCGGGCAGGGGACAAGTACTCGCGCGACGCCGACGGCTATTACACCTATGCCGGGCGCTCGGATGACATGCTCAAGGTGGGCGGCATCTATGTGTCCCCCTTCGAGGTCGAGGCGGCGCTCGCCAGCCACCCGGCGGTGCTGGAGGCGGCGGTAGTGGGGTTGGAGGACGAGGACCGGCTCATCAAGCCCAAGGCCTTCGTGGTGCTGAAGCAGGGCATCGTGCCGGACGACACAGTTGCGGCCGAACTGCAGGCGCACGTGAAGTCCAGCCTCGCGCCGTACAAGTACCCGCGCTGGGTGGAGTTCGTCACCGAGCTGCCGAAGACCGCGACCGGCAAGATCCAGCGCTTCCGCCTTCGTGCCGCGCGTGCGCCGGGGTAACATGCCGTGAACATCGCGGGCGCCGCCCGCCGGAGGCCGGAGCACCATGTCGAAACTCGCCATCAGCGTCGCCTGCGCGGCCTATGACCGGACCTGGCCGCTGATCAGCGGCCGCGTGCCGATCGAAGGCTGCGACGCGAACTTCTTTCCCATCGACCCGTCCGAGGCCTTCGTGCGCGCCTACCGCACCCAGGACTTCGACGTCACCGAACTCTCGGCCAGCTCGCACATCCTGACCACCGCGCGCGGCGACGCGCCCTATATCGCGGTGCCGGCCTTCGTGTCGCGGCTGTTCCGGCATTCCTCTTTCTACATCCGCACCGACCGCGGCATCAAGACCGCGGCCGACCTGCGCGGGCGCAAGGTCGGCGTCACCGAGTACCAGATGACCGCCGGCCTGTGGGCGCGCGGCGTGCTGTCGGACGACTACGGCGTGCGCGCCCAGGACATCCAGTGGCGCAGCGGTGGCATGGACACGCCGGGGCTGGTCGAGCGCACGCCCATTACCCTGCACGGCGGCATCGACCTGCAGCCGATTCCCCCGGACCGCACGCTGTCGGAGATGCTGCTGTCGGGCGAGATCGACGCGATGATCGCGGCGCGCGCGCCGCGTCCCTTCCTCGACGGCGCACCCAACATCGGCCGGCTGTGGCCGGACTTCCGCGCCGCGGAGGAAGACTATTTCCGGCGCACCGGGCTGTTTCCCATCATGCATCTGGTGGGCATACGCCGGTCGCTGGTGGTGCAGCATCCCTGGCTTGCGCCCAGCGTGCTCAAGGCCTTCACCCAGGCCAAGCGCATCGCGCTCGACGAGATGGCGGACGTCGGCATCAGCCGCGCCAGCCTGCCATGGCTGCCCTCGGACGTGGCGCAGGCCAAGGCGGTGATGGGGCCGGACATCTGGCCCTACGGCTATCCCGCCAACCGCAAGGCGGTGGACGCGATGCTGCGCTGGTCCCACGAGCAGGGGCTGTCACACCGGTTCGTATCACCCGAAGAACTGTTCGCGCCCGGCACCTTGCAGGACCTCTGAACCCGCGTTGAACGCCGAAGGGGAGATACCCATGCGCCACACCCGCCGCATCCTTGCAGGCGCTCTTGCGTGCACCGTCCTCGCGCTCGCCTCGGGCGCGGCGGCCGCGCAGGCCTTTCCGTCCAAGCCGATCAAGTTCATCAACCCGTTCTCGCCCGGCGGGTCCTCGGACACGCTGGCGCGCACCATCGGCCAGCCCATGTCCGAGCGCCTCGGCCAGCCGGTGCTGGTGGAAAGCCGTACCGGCGCGGGCGGCAACATCGGCGCCGACGCGGTGGCCAAGGCCGCACCCGACGGCTATACGCTGCTGATGGCAACCGCCACCTTCCCGGTGGCGGTGCACCTGTACCGCAAGCTGAGCTACGACCTGCAGCGCGACCTGGCGCCGGTCACGCTGATCGGCGGAACCAGCATGGTGCTGGTGACCCATCCTTCGTTCGCCGCGAAGACGGTAGCGGAACTGGTGGCGATGGCCAAGGGCAAGCCGGGCGAGGTGACCTATGCGTCGCCGGGCCTGGGCACGCTCAACCACCTGGACATGGAACTGTTCGCCGCGCAGATGGGCATCGCGATGCGCCACATCCCTTACCGCTCCAGCCCGCTGGCGATGAACGACGTGATGGCCGGCCACGTGCCGGTGTTCCTGGACTTCATCACCACCGGCGCTCCGCAGGTCCGCGCCGGCAAGGTGCGCGCGCTGGCGACCACCGGCCGCGCGCGCTCGCCGCAACTGCCCGATGTGCCGACCATGATCGAGGCGGGCGTGCCCGACTTCGAGGCACAGGCCTGGTTCGGCGTGTTCGCGCCGGCCGGCACGCCTAGGCCTGTGGTCAACCGGCTGCACGCGGAAATGGCGGCGGCGCTGGCGCTGCCCGCGGTGCGCGAGCGCCTGGGCGCGTTGGGCGTGGACATAGGCGTGGGCGACCCGGAGCAACTCGGCGCGCTCGTGAAGGCCGACGTGGAGAAGTGGCGCGTCGTGATCCAGAAGGCCGGCATCGCCCAGGTCGATTGAAACAGGAGAGGACAGGATGATCATCGCCATCGTGCAGTTCCCCATGCCCGCCGGGCTCGCTCCCGACGTGGTGCGCGAGCGTTTCGCCGAATCCGTGCCGCGCTTCCAGGGCCTGCCCGGCCTGCTGCGCAAGAACTACCTCTACGACCCCAAGGCTGGCACCGGCGGCGGCGCCTACCTGTGGGAGAGCCGCGCGGTGGCCGAGGCCTACTACAACGAGGCCTGGCGCGAGCGCATGGGCAAGATGCTGGGCAGTGTGCCCAGCGTGACCTACTTCGATTCCCCGGTGCAGGTGGACAACACCGTGCCGGCACCGCGACCGGCCTGAGCCGGGCACGGCTACAATTCACGCGTTCCCAGATTTCCAGCCCCACTCGCCCCAGGAGCCCGACCATGAAACCCGTTCCCCAGTTCGCACGCCGTGACTTCATCAAGGCCGCCTCGGCCACTGCCGCAGGCCTGTCGCTGCCGGTCATCTCGCAGCAGGCGCGCGCGCAGGGCGCCAAGCTCAAGGTCGGCCTGATGCTGCCCTACACCGGCACCTTCGCGCCGCTGGGCATCGCCATCGAGAACGGCTTCCGGCTCGCGCTGGCCGAGACCGGCGGCAAGTTCGCCGGGCGCGAGGTCGAGTTCTCAAAGGTGGACGATGAATCCGATCCGTCCAAGGCGACCGACAACATCAACCGCCTGGTGACGCGCGACAAGGTCGACATGGTGCTGGGCACAGTGCACTCCGGGGTGGCCGCGGCCATGATCCGCGTCACCAAGGAAGCCGGCGTGCTGCACATGATCCCGAACGCGGGCCTGGCGCCGGCGACCGGCCCGCTGTGCGCGCCCAACATCGTGCGCACCTCGTTCTCCAACTGGCAGTCGGGCTACGGCATGGGCGTGGTGATGGCCAAGCGCCCGGCGGTGAAGAACGTGGTGACGCTGGCCTGGCGCTATGCGGCGGGCGAGGAGTTCGTCAAGGGCTTCAAGGATGCGTACCTGAAGGGCGGCGGCAAGATCGCCAAGGAACTGTGGATCCCGTTCCCGAACGTGGAGTTCCAGGCGCTGCTGACCGAGATCGCAGCCGCCAAGCCGGACGCGGTGTACGCCTTCTTCGCTGGCGCCGGCGCGGCCAAGTTCCTGCGCGACTACGCGCAGGCCGGCCTGTCCAAGACCATCCCGCTGGTCGGCCCGGGCTTCCTGACCGACGGCGTGCTGGAAGCGGTGGGCAGCTCGGCGCAGGGCGTGGAGACGGTGATGCACTATGCCGACGGCCTGAACACCAAGCGCGACAACGAGTTCCGCCTGGCCTACGCCAAGACCTTCAAGATGCAGCCTGACGCCTACGCGGTGGCTGGCTACGACTCCGGCCTGCTGCTGAACGCCGCGCTCAAGGCGGTGGGCGGGGACCTGGGCAAGAAGAAGGACCTGTACGCGGCCCTGCACAAGGTGAAGATCGACAGCCCGCGCGGACCCTGGGCCCTGTCGCGCGCGAACAACCCGATCCAGGACCATTACCTGCGCAAGGTCATCGGTACCGAGAACAAGAACCAGGGCATCGCGGTCAAGGCGCTGGACGACGATCCGCAGCAGATCGCGCTGTGCAAGATGCCGGCTTGATGGCGTGACCTGAGCGCCAGACCGGCACGCTTCCTGCATGACCGAGCCGGCGGCCGACGGGCCGCCGGTGTCGTTTTTGCGGGACTGCCGCACGGATTTCCCCGATGGACTTCAATACCTTCCTGATCCAGCTGCTCAACGGCGTGCAGTACGGGCTGCTGCTGTTCCTGGTCGCCAGTGGCCTGACGCTGGTGTTCGGCATCATGGGCATCATCAACGTCGCCCACGGCAGCTTCTACATGCTGGGCGCCTACATGGCCTGGTCGCTGACCGGCAAGCTGGGCGCGTTCTGGCTGGCGCTGCTGGTGGCCATCCCGCTGTCCGTCCTGATCGGCCTGGCGCTGGAGTGGCTGCTGATCCGCCACCTCTATGCGCGCGACCACCTCTACCAGGTGCTGCTCACCTACGGCCTGATCCTGATGTTCGAGGAGACGCGCAGCCTGCTGTGGGGCGATGACGTGCGCGGCATCGAGATCCCGGCCATGCTCAACCTGTCCATCCCGCTCACCGAGACCCTGTCCTACCCGGTGTACCGGCTGGCCATCTCCACCGTCTGCCTGCTGGTGGCGGGGCTGATGTACCTGGTGATCCAGAAGACGCGCCTGGGCATGACCATCCGCGCCGGCAGCGTGAACCGCGAGATGGTGCAGTCCCTGGGCATCGACATCCAGTTGGTCTACCGGGTGGTGTTCGCCATGGGCATCTCGCTGGCGGCGCTGGCGGGCATGATCGCGGCGCCCGTGTCCTCGGTGTTCCCGGGCATGGGCAACCAGGTGCTGATCATGTGCTTCGTGGTGGTGGTGATAGGCGGCATGGGCTCGATCAAGGGCGCGATGGTGGCCTCGCTGCTGATCGGGCTGGTGGACACCTTCGGGAAGGTGGTGCACCTGGAACTGGGCGGGGTGAAGCTGCTGCCCGAGCTGTCCTCGATGGCGGTGTATCTGCTGATGGCGGTGGTGCTGCTGTGGCGACCGGACGGGCTGTTCGGGAGGCGGACATGAGCGCGCGGCAGGACGGCGCGCCGGTTCCCGCGCTGACCGGGCCGCGCATCGCGACCTACGCGGTGCTGGTGCTCGCGCTGGCGGCGATCCCGTTCTTCACCGAGAAGTTCTACGTGCAGTTCTTCGCCAAGATCCTGATCATGGCGATTCTGGCGATGAGCCTGGACCTGCTGCTGGGCTACACCGGGCTGGTGTCCTTCGGCCATGCGGCCTTCTACGGCGTCGCGGCCTACGTGCTGGCGATGATGACACCGCAGTACCAGGCGGCCAGTTTCTGGCTGTCGTTCCCGGCGGCGGTGGCGGTGGCGGCGCTGGCGGCGCTGGTGATCGGCTTTTTCGTGGTCCGTACCCACGGCATCTACTTCATCATGGTGACGCTGGCCTTCGCGCAGATGCTGTTCTTCCTGTTCCACGACACCAAGATCGCCGGCGGCAACGACGGCATCTACATCGACGTGCGCCCGGATGCCTCCATCGGCGGCTGGAAGCCGATCAACCTGGATGACCACAACCAGGTGTACTTCCTGGTGCTGGCGGCCTTCGTGTTCGTGTTCCTCGCGCTGCGCGTGCTGCTGCGTTCGCACTTCGGCCACGTGCTGGCCGGCATACGTGTCAACGAGCACCGCATGAAGTCGCTCGGCTACGCGACCTTCCGCTACAAACTGGTGTGCTTCGTGATCGCCGGCGCGCTGGCCGGCATCGCCGGTTACCTGTCGGCGGTGCAGTTCGGCGTGGTGAACCCGGAGTTCATGGGCTGGCACCTGTCGGCGGCGGTGATGATGATGGTCATCCTGGGCGGCATGGGCACGCTCACCGGCCCGGTGCTGGGTGCGGTGGTGTGGATGCTGCTGGAGCACGAGTTCCAGGACCTGACCAAGCACTGGCAGCTGCTGATGGGCGGCTTCATCGTGCTGGCGACGTTGTTCCTGCCGCAGGGCATCATGGGCCTGGTCGCGAAGGCGGGCAGGCTGTGGGGCAGGGACCGGTGAGCACGCCCGTGAATCCCGCCCCGAACCCCGCCCCCGCGCTGGAAGTGCGCGCGCTGTCGCGCAGTTTCGGGGGCCTGCGCGCGGTGAACGACGTATCGCTCTCCTGCGAGACGGGCAAGGTACACGCGGTGATCGGCCCGAACGGCGCGGGCAAGTCCACCCTGGTGAACCTGCTGTCGGGGGACCTGCCGCCGTCCGCCGGGCAGGTGCTGCTGTTCGGCAAGGACGTGACCGCGCTCGCGCCGCACCAGCGCTCGCTGCGCGGCATGGGCCGCAGCTACCAGAAGACCAACGTGTTCCTGCCGTTCTCGGTGTTCGAGAACTGCCGCCTGGCGGCCCAGTCGCGCATCGGCAGTTCCATGCGCTTTTTCCGCGCGGCGCTGTCCAACCGCGCGGTGAACGAGGCGGCGGAGCGCGCCATCGGCGCCGCAGGCCTCGACGGACGTGCCGGCGCCACGGTGTCGGCGCTGTCCCACGGCGAGCAGCGCCAGGTGGAGATCGCGATGGCGCTGGCCACCGACCCGAAGGTACTGCTGCTGGACGAGCCGCTGGCGGGCATGGGCGCGGAGGAATCCGCCGGCATCGTGGACCTGCTGCGCCGCCTGGTGCCGGCGCACGCCATCCTGCTGGTGGAGCACGACATGGACGCGGTGTTCGCCGTGGCGGACCAGCTCACCGTGATGGTCAACGGCAACGTGCTCGAATCGGGCCCGCCCGAGGCGATACGCGCCAGCAGCAAGGTGCAGGAAGCCTACCTCGGTGGCGACGAGGTGCTGCATGAGTGAGGCCACCGTGGTGCCGCCCGCATCCGTGGAGGTGCTGCTCGAAGCCCGTGGCATCCACGCCTACTACGGCGCCAGCCACGTCCTGCACGGCGTGGACCTGGTGGTTCGCCGGGGCGAGACCATCGGCCTGATGGGCCGCAACGGCATGGGCAAGTCCACGCTGTTGCGCAGCGTGCTCGGCCTGATGCCCGACCGTGACAAGGCGGTGCAGGGCCGGGTGGTGGTCAAGGGCGCGGACATGACGCGCGCCAGGCCGCATGCGATCGCGCGCGCCGGCATCGCCTATGTCCCCGAGGGACGCGGCATCTTCCCGACCCTGACCGTGCGCGAGAACCTGGTGATGGCGGCGCGCGCCGGCTGCGACGGCCGGCGCGACTGGACCTACGAGCGCATCCTCGAGACCTTCCCGCGCCTGTCCGAGCGGCTGGGACACATGGGCAACCAGCTGTCCGGCGGCGAGCAGCAGATGCTCACCATCGGCCGCGCGCTGATGACCAACCCCGACCTGCTGATCCTGGACGAGGCCACCGAGGGCCTGGCGCCGCTGATCGCGCGCGAGATCTGGCGCATCGTGCGCCGCATCCGCGAGGCCGGCATCGCCACCATCATCGTCGACAAGAACTTCGGCGCGGTGTCGGCCATAGCCGACCGCGCGCAGATCCTGGTCAAGGGCGCGACGGTGTTCGACGGTACGGCCGACGCGCTGCGCGCCCAGCCGGAACTGCACCAGAAGTACCTGGGCGTCTAGCGGCCCGGGGACGGCGTGGCCGACGGGGGCGCCGTCGATGCGGGCGCCGCTGCCATGCGCCTCGCGGTGATGCGCCGCTTGTCCGGCGCATGCAGCACCAGCGTGCCGTCGGGCAGGATCTCGAAGCGTTGCACGTTCGCCAGGATGGTGAGGAAGTCGTTCTCCTGTCCCATCAGCGTGGGCATGCAGGCGCGCAGGCTGGTGGCGGTGCGCGACAGGCTGAGTCCCTCGCCGGTGAGCGCGTAGTCGCCGGTGAAGGCATTGCAGGTGGCCACGCCGGTCAGCCGGCCGTCCGGGTCGAAGCGCAGGCTGGCGCGCGAACGCGCCACCATGCCGTCGCCGCCCACGTCGGTCACGTTCCATTCGCCGCCTTGCAGCAGGCTCGCCGGATCGCCGCCGCAGCCGCGCAGCGCGGAGGGCATGCCCGCTCCTTCGGCGTCCGCCGCGAGCGTGACGCTGATCGTGTCGGGATGCGGCATGCCGGTCATGGTGTCGTTGCAGAGCTGGGCGCGCGCCACCACCGTGATGCCTTCCGCGCCGGACGCCGTCCAGGTGCGGGTGCCGGCCTCGGTCCGCGGCGCGCCGACCTGCGCCTGCACGCGGTTCTGTCCATAGCCGGTGAGCAGGGTGAGGGCAGTGCCGACGATGTCCAGCCGCCAGCCGGGCTCGTTGCCCGTGGCGCGATAGCCGTTTGCGCCGCGGCTGCCGGAGACCGGCGCCATCAGCAGTTCGCCCAGTGCAATGCGCGGCTGCGTCAGTTCGACCGGGATCGGCTCGGTCGCGTACCAGCGCCGCTTGTCATGGATCACGGCCGCCTCGAACACATAGCGTGCACCGGGCGACAGCCGCGTGGTGCTGACCGGCAGCGCGAAGGCGACCGGCACCTGGCGCCGCTCCAGCGGAATGGACTGCTCCGCCACCAGGGCGGCGGCGCCGGCCTCGCGCAGCGTGAGCTGGAGCATGCTGTCCAGCGGCAAGGCCATGCGTGCCCGGTAGGTCACCGTGCCGGCCAGCACCAGGTTGCGCGCCACGCCGCCGGTCGCGGCGAGCGGCTCGGCGCGCGAGGCAAACGGGTTGCTCACCATGCAGCCGCCGAGCGCGCCTAGCGTCGCGAGCAGGGAAAAGGCCCGAAAAACACCTAAGTGTCTGATATTAAACAATAATATATGCCTCAAAGGAGCGCATCGCGCAGCAGCGCGAGCGGGACCAAGCCATCCAGGGGCCCGGACCTCACAGGCGGATCGCCGCGAGTTCTTCCGGCACGGCCTGCAGCCAGCGCGCCATCACATGGCCATCCGGGCGCACGAGGTAGAGGCTGCCGGGGACGGCGCCCAGCTTGGCGGCGGCGCGGCCTGCGTGGTCGTGCGCCACGGTGCCGGATGCCGCAGCCGCGGGCGCCGTGGAACGGATCGGGACCAACGCCACGGGTGCCTGCCTGGCGAAAGCCGCCACGGACTGCGCCAACTCCACCGGCGGCGTGGCGCTGTCGCCGAACCAGAACGCGGTGAACCGGGCGCCGAGCAGGTCAGTGAGGTGGCCCTCGCGCGCCGTACCGTCCTGCAGGATGCGCACCGGCGCCTCCGGCAGCACCTGGCCCGGCGCGGGGCCGGTGGTGAATGCGGCGTTGCGCCCGGGATACAGGCTGAGCGGGGAGCCGAGCAGGGTGGCGGCGGCATGCTGGCGCGGGTTCACCAGCGAGCCGAGCTGCGGCTTCTCGTCCGCGAGCGACAGCACCGCGTCGCGCAGCACGCGCTCGGCCTTGCTCGGCGGGGACATGAAGCGCGCGCCCTTGGAGCCGAAGCGCAGGTTGTCGCGCGCCGCCTGTACCCGCTCGGTCGAGTAGCTCTCCAGCAGCGCGGCATCGGCGCGGTCGCTCGCGACCAGCGCGAGCTTCCAGCCGAGGTTGTGCGCGTCCTCGACCGCCGAGTTCATGCCGCGCACGCCGAAGATCGGCACCAGGTGCGCGGCGTCGCCCGCGAACAGTACGCGTTCATGGCGGTAGGAGGGCAGGGTCATGGCGCTGGCGCGGTAGAGCGACATCCATACCGGCGACCAGTTGCCCTGGATGCCCAGCATGTCGAGCTGGCGCTGCACCCGCGCGAACACCGCCTTCTCGGTCATGGCCTCGGCCTCGTCGTCGTCCGGGCCCAACTGGTAGTCGAAGCGCAGCATGCCGTCGGGCTTCTTGTACATCAGCATGGTGCCGCCCGGGTTGGACGGGGGATTGAACCAGCAGTGGCGACCCGGCTGCAGGCTGGACGTGTCGGCGCGGATGTCGATGATCACGTAGCGACCGGCATGGCGCTCGCCGTCCATGCGCAGGCCCAGCTCGCGGCGCAGCAGGCTGTTGCCGCCGTCGCAGGCCACCGCCCAGTCGGCGTTGATCGCGTAGTTGCCCGCCGGCGTTTCGATGCCCAGGCGCACGCCATTGGCGTCGGTGGCCACCGAGGCCACGCGCGATTGCCAGCGGATCTCGACGAGCGGCCTGCCGTCGCCGCCGGTGAGGCTGGCAGCGCGCTCGACCATGATCTGCTCGATGCGGTTCTGCAACTGGCTGACCGCGGGCGGATATTTCTGGTCCGCGTCATGCGGCACCGCCAGGCGCGCGATCTCGCGGTCGCGGAAGAAGGTCCATCCGGTGTACCAGGCGTGGCCCGTGTCCAGCACCGGCTGCACGATGCCCAGGCGCTCGAAGATCTCCAGCGTGCGCCGCGTGAAGGCGCCGGCGCGGCTGCCGCTGCATACCGTCTCGTCGGCCTCGATCACCACGCTCGCCACGCCGTGCAGCGCGAGGTCGATCGCCAGCGTCAGCCCGGTGGGGCCGCCGCCGACGACCACCACCTTGCGGCGCACCGTGTCTGCCCCGTCCTTCAGCACCGGGACGGTCGCTGCGTGGTGCTCGTAGGGAAAGTACTCGGCGAAGGTCTTCTCGTAGGAGACCGTGCGTGGCGGTGCGGGGACGTCGGGGGCAGTCGGGGCAGCGGTGCTCATGGGGTCCGGTACTGGTGTGCGTATGGGACAATTTAGCGCAATCGAACAGGGAAAGGGCGGGACCATGGCGGGACGCGAACTGCTTGCGGTGACCATGCTGCCGGCGCCGGCCGGCGCGCTGGAGGTGCAATCCGGCGTGGCACGCGCCGCAGGCCTGCTCTGGTGCACGCGCCACCGCGCGACCGAAGGGCGCCTCGCCGATACCGCCTTCGTGTTCGTCCATCCCTCGTCCAACTTCATGGCGCACTACGCGCTGGCGAACATGGCCGAACTCGGCGTGGACGCGATCGGCATGACCACGCGCTACATCGGCAACGAGTCCACGCTGATCCTCGAGAACTGCGTGCTGGACATCGGCGCGGTGGTGAAGCACCTGCGCGGCGAGGGCTACCGGCGCATCCTGCTGGTGGGCAACTCCGGCGGCGGCGGGCTGGTCGCGCTGTACCAGGACCAGGCCGAGCACCCGACGATCACCGGGGCGCCGGCGGGCGGGCCGCCCGACCTGATGCGCGCCGGCCTGCTGCCGGCCGACGCGCTGGTGATGCTGATGGCGCACCCCGGGCGCAGCATGGTGCTGACCGAGAAGCTGGACCCGGCGGTGCTGGACGAGAACGACCCCTTCACCCGCGACCCGGCGCTGGACATGTACGACCCGGCCAACGGTCCGCCCTACAGTCCGGCGTTCCTGGCGCGCTTCCGCGCCGCGCAACTCGCGCGCAACGAGCGCATCACCGACTGGGCGATCGCGAAGCTCGCCGACCTGAAGCAGCGCACCGGCGGCCGCGTCAACGACCTGCCTTTCGTGGTGCACGGTACGCACGCCGACCCGCGCCAGGTGGACCTGACGCTGGAACCCTCGGACCGCAAGGCCGGTTCGCAATGGGGCGAGTCCTACGTGGCGAACCTGATCCCGGCGTCCATCGGCCACTACACCAGCCTGCGCTCCTGGCTGTCGCAGTGGAGCAACCGCCTGTCCAACGGCAACGGCTACGAGCGGCTCAAGGGCGTCAGCGTGCCGGTGCACGTGGTCTACGGCACC
>CAIVVS010000127.1 GCA_903909415.1 uncultured Pseudomonadota bacterium
CACCGAGGTGCTGGGCGCCGGCGGCATCTCCAACACCGGCCTGATCGAGACCCCCAGCGGCGGGCGCGTGTTCCTGGTCGCCCCCGACGTGAAGAACAGCGGCATCATCCGCGCCCCGCAGGGCGAGATCGTGCTGGCCGCAGGCAAGAGCGTGGAACTGGTCACCGAGGGCTCGCCCTACGTCACCGTCAAGGTCACCAACAGCGACACCGAACAGGCCCTCAACATGGGCAGCCTGGTGTCACAGGGCGGGCGCATCAGCATGGGCGCGGCCCTCGTGCGCAACACCGGCGTGATTGAAGCCGGCGGCGCAGTGGTGGGCGATGGCGGCGTGATCCGCCTGGTCGGCACCAAGGACGTCACGCTGGCGGCGGGCAGCCGCACCAGCGTCACCGGCGGCAGCACGTCGGGTAACGCGGGCAAGGTGACCATACAGTCCGAGACCGGCACCACCCTCGTCTATGGCGCAGTGGATGCGACGGCGGCAGCCGGCAAGGGTGGCACGGTGCAGGCGCTGGGCGTGCGCGTGGGCGTGCTCGGCAGCGGCGTGATCGATGCGTCCGGCGACACCGGCGGCGGCACGGTCCTGATCGGCGGCGACTACCAGGGCGGCAATGCCGCCGTGCAGAACGCGCAGAACACCGAAGTGGGCATCAACGGCGTGATCCGCGCGGACGCGGGCACAAGCGGCGACGGCGGGCGCGTGATCGTCTGGTCCGACGGCGACACCCGCGTCGCCGGACGCGTGTCCACGCGCGGCGGCAGCCAGTCCGGCAACGGCGGCTTCATCGAGACCTCCGGCAAGCTGGTGCTGAACCTCGCCGACAGCCGCATCGACACGCGCGCCCCGAACGGCCGCTGGGGCACCTGGCTGCTGGACCCGACCGACTACACCATCCTCGCCGGTGACGAGACGAACTTCAACAACACCGGCTCGGCGATCATCACCGCGTCCAACAACATCACCTTCGGCACCAGCCTCAGCCTCAACTACACCGGGGGCACGGGCAGCTTCACGGTGACCGCAGGCAACGATGTTGACATGGCGAACTACAGCATTTCCGCGCCGGGCAACCCGGTCAACGTGACCCTGACCGCCACCGGCGGGGGAATACTTAACGGTGGCAACATCGCCACCGCGGGCGGCAACGTCAACCTCTCTGCCGGAGGCAGCGCCGGCATTGCTCTCGGCAACATCAATACCACGGGCGCCATCGGCGGCTCGATCGTGCTGAGTGGCTATGGCGTCAACGTCGGCAATCTCAACACCCAAATCGGTGACGTCGGAGTCTACGGCGGGCCGGGCGGCGTCCTGGGCAACAACATCACCACTTCCGGCGGTGCTGTCTACGTCTCGTCCGGGTCCGGTAACGTTTCGCTCGTTGGGATCAACACCACAGCTCAGGTTATCGACAATGTCGCCAGCGGTGACGTCGCGATCCTGGCCACCAGCGGCGACATCCACACTCACGCCATTACCACCCGGTCGGACAACCCCATCATGGCGGCCGGGGGTGTGACCCTGACCGCAGCCACGGGCAACGTGGATGTGGAAGGGAACATCGACGCTGTCGGTCCAATATTCGCCAACGTGGTCATGCAGGGTGTCCAGATCGACGTCCACGGCAGCATAGCCACCAAAGGCCGGGTCGAATTGCAGGCTAACAACACCATCACCGTCGGCATCCCCGGCCCCGCCTCCATCACCACTGGCGGTGGCTCGGTGCTGCTGGACGGCCCCGGTGGGGTGACGGTCGGCGGAATCAACACAAGTTCTGGGGTGCAGTACCTAAACTACGGCCCGGACGACACCAGCGGCGTCTTCATCTTCTCCCAGACCGGCGCCATCGAGACGGGTCCGATCATCACCAAGTCCTACTCCCCCGCGCGACCGGGCGGAAACGTCCTGATCCAGACCAATTCCGGGACCATCACGGTTGCCGGTTCGATCAACACCAGCGGCGCGGACGGCGTCGTTTCCAATTTCTATTACGGCGGCTCCAGCGGTGGCAACGTCACGCTGATCCGCTCGGACACCATCACGACCCCCGGCGTGGCAGTCAGCGTCGGCGACATCATCGTCTATGGCGGCAATGGCAGCACCAGCCTGGCCAACGAGATCGGCGGCAGCGGCGGCTGGGCCGGCGAGGTGCTGATCTACGGTGGCGGCGGATTCCCGACCCCCGCGTACGGCAGCATCTCCACCGGCAACATCCTCGCCTGGGGCGGCAACGGTGGCGACGGTGGCTTCAGCTTCGCCGGCGGCGAAGGCGGAAAGGGCGGCTGGATCCGGATTTCCACCGCCAACAACCTGGGTACCGGCAACATCGACAACTATGGCGGCAATGGCGGCAATGGCCTAGGCACCGGCAGTGGCAGCAACGGCGGCACGGGAGACGCGGTTGACCTGCGCAGCTTAAACGGCTCAGTTACCACCGGCAGTATCACCTCCTTCGGCGGCGACGGCGGTAATGGCGGAACCGGTACCTTCTTCCTGCCGATACCCGGAGGCGAGGGTAGCGGCGGCGGAACAGTCAGCATTGCCTCGGCTGGACCGGTCAGCACCGGTGCAATCAACACCCGAGGCGGAAAGGGAGGCGACGGTGGAGAGGGCGGCTCGGGAGGCCTTGGCGGCGACGGTGGCTGGGTCGTCATCACCAATGCGTCTGGAACGATAGGCGTCGCGAGCATACTCAGCGCGGGTGGCAACGGCGGCAACGGCGGCACGGCTGGCAACTTTTACTCCGATGGTGGCAACGGTGGGCACGGCGGCGGCGGCGGCGGCGTGTACATCCTCGGAGATGTCATCACGGTCACCGGCGGCATCGATGGCCGTGGTGGCAACGCCGGCATGGCCGGTAACGGCACCGCAACCATGGCGGGTGGCAACGGCGGCGATGGCGGCATCGCGTTTGCCTTCACCGGGGGCAGCGTGGCGCAACTGTCCTTGCAGGCCACCTCCAGCCTGTCCGTGGGCTCCATCAACGCCAGGGGCGGCGACGGCACGAACGCAGGCGCGGACAATGGCGCCGGTTCCGGCATGGGAGGCTGGGGTGGCGACGGTGGTTACGTGACCCTCGCGGCAGGCACCACGGTGAGCATCACCGGTTCCATCGACACCAGGGGCGGTAGGGGCGGCAATTCCGTCTACTACGGCGGCGGCAGCGGCGGCTGGGCCGGTTGGATCGACATCAGCGCCGGCACCGGGGTTTCCATCAACGGCAATGTCCTGGCCTACGGCGGCACGGGGGGCAAGGGCGGCGACATCACCATCAGCAACACCGACGGTCCCGGTGGCGATGGGGGCGACGGGGGCGACGTCGGGATATCCACCACCGGCGGCGACATCCTCATCGTCGGCGGCATCGACGGTCGCGGCGGCCGCGGCGGTGACGGCGGCAACGGCATTGATGGTGGCGGGGACAACGGCGGGCACGGTGGGTCCGGCTTCGGCAGCAGCACCACGGGCATGCTCTACCTGCAGGCGAACGGCGGAACGGTCGCCGTCGGCGGCCCGATCGTCGGCGTCGGCGGGGACGGCGGCCTCGCCGGCTCCGACGGCACCACCCTGGGTTTTGGCGGCGCAGGCGGCAGCGGCGGATCCATCGAAATCTCCGGAGCGGTGGTCAGCATCCCGGGGCCCATCGTCAGCAGCGGCGGGCGGTCGCAGGACGCCAGCAGCCTGGGTGCCTTCGGCATGAACGCCGGCGACGCCGGCAGCATCACAATTACCCAGAACAATGGCAACGGCGTGATAGGCGACGTCACCGCCAACGGCGGCATCGGCGGTTCGGTGCCGGTCGGTTCCGGCAACAACGGCGGCGCGGGTGGCGACGCCGGCTTTGTCAGCCTGAGCGGCTTCTCCACCCTGGGCAACGTCAGCGCAGTCGGCGGGATGGCGACGGGCGGCGGCGCGGGCGGCGCCACCGGCGGCACTGCCGGGCAGGTGAACATCAACAACCAAGGCCCGGTCAGCGTGGCCTCGGTCTCGTCGTACGCGGGACGGAACGCGAACAACACGTACTACTTCGACGGCGGCGTCTACATCGGCGCTTCCGGCAACGTGAACGTAACCGGCCCCGTGATCACCCGCACCCTGGTAATTGACACCGATGTCTCGGCATTGGGCCAACCCGCCAATGTGGTGGTGGCCAACGCAGCCAACCAGGTGGACAGCGCCCACATCTCCGGCTATTACTACGGCGGCAGCTTCGCCCAGATGCAGGGCAACATCGACTACCTGTCTCGTGGCTTTACCCAGACCCCGACCGGCTCGTTCAATGCCAGCGGCACGCTCAATTTCGCCAACCCGACGCCGGCCGGCGGCATCATCCTGAACGGCAGTTGGTCCAACGGCACCCTCTACAGCGGCTTGGGCGTATCCGCGGGAGCCGGCATCAACCTGCTGACCGACAACGCCGGCATCACCATCGGCCCGCTGGCGAGCACCGGCGGTACGTTCCAATGGACCACGGTGACGCCGTCCACCCCGATCGCGCTGGCCAACTCCTTCCTGTCGCAGATTTCCGCGCCCATGGTCAAGATCGGCAGCAAGGCGCAGACCGGCGGCATCTACGTCATGGATACGCTGGCACCGGCTTCCGTGGGCACCCTCAGCCTGATCTCCGGCGGCCAGATCGCCACCAACTTCGGCGCGGCCTACGGGGTCTCGGTCGGCGCCCTGAACGCCGATGGCAGCAGCGTGATCCTGCCGGGACCGAACAACGTCGGCACGCTGCAGGGCCGGGCGACCGCAGGCGATTTCTATTTCGGCAACAACGGCGACATCACCCTGGGCGTGGCCGATCCGGGCAACGGCATCCCCGGGATAGACGCCACCGGGATGATCGTATTGTCCTCGGTGAACGGCAGCATCCTCAGCGGCGTCACCGGCACCGATGCGCTCAAGTCCTCCACCGGCGTGCAGCTGGACGCGCTGAACGGCTCGCTGGGCACGGCCTCCACGCCGCTGTCGATCGCCACACTGGATTTCACCGGCTTTGCGGCCAACGGCATCCACGCCACGTTCAACCAGTACGCGCCGCAGTTCATGCAGTTCCAGACGGTGCAGAACACCACCTCGGGCGACATCGCGCTCAAGCTCTACGGCGGCGGCCAGTTCAGCTACCTGATCGACAACAAGGCCATCGGCGGCAACGTCGGCGTGCAGACCTTCAGCCCGCTGGCCGTCCTTGGCGGCATTGCCTCCGGCGGCAACATCGCGCTGGCCACCTCCGGGGCGGGCGGCAACAACATGGCGCTGGGCGGCACCTTCACCACCGGCCCGGGCGGCACCTTCGCCGTCACCGTGGGCATAGGCGGCCAGTTCTCCACGCTGCCCGGATACAACGGCAACCCCACGGTCACCACCCTGACGGATCCCAAAGCCATCACGTCGGCGATCCTTTCCAGCCCGGCGATCTCGCAGATCATCGACGTCACGACCACCAAGGAAATCGTCCAGACCATCGGCATGACGACCAAGACCGAGTCGCAGCAGCAGCAGGAGGAACGGAAGAAAGAGCAGCAGAAGCAGGGCGCGGGGAAATGCTGATGACCACGACGCCCACGCTGAAGCGCCTGGCCGCCCGCGCCGCCCTGGCGGGCGCGCTGCTGTCCCCGTTGCCGGCACTGGCCGACGGCACGGTGCAGTTCCTGTCGGGGACGATCTCCGTGCAGCGCGCCGACGGCTCGGCGCGCCTGCTCTCGGAGCGCTCGCAGATCATCAGCGGGGACACCATCTCCACCGAGCGCGACAGCTACGCCCAGGTGCGCTTCACCGAC
>CAIVVS010000128.1 GCA_903909415.1 uncultured Pseudomonadota bacterium
CACCGAGGTGCTGGGCGCCGGCGGCATCTCCAACACCGGCCTGATCGAGACCCCCAGCGGCGGGCGCGTGTTCCTGGTCGCCCCCGACGTGAAGAACAGCGGCATCATCCGCGCCCCGCAGGGCGAGATCGTGCTGGCCGCCGGCAAGAGCGTCGAACTCGTCACCGAGGGCTCGCCCTACGTCACCGTCAAGGTCACCAACAGCGACACCGAGCAGGCCCTCAACATGGGCAGCCTGGTGTCCCAGGGCGGTCGCATCAGCATGGGCGCGGCCCTCGTCAGGAACACCGGCGTGATTGAAGCCGGCGGCGCCACGATCGGCGACGGCGGCGTCATCAGGCTGGTCGGCACCCGGGACGTCACGCTGGATGCCGGCAGCCGGCTGGGCGCGACCGGTGGAACCAATGGCGGCAGCGGCGGATCGATCACGGTGCAGGCCGAGACCGGCACCACGCTGGTCTACGGCATGGTGGACGCGAGCGCGTCCGCGGGACACGGCGGCACCGTGCAGGCCCTGGGCGTGCGTGTGGGCGTGGTCGGCAACGGCGTGATCGATGCATCCGGCGACACCGGCGGCGGCACGGTGCTGGTCGGCGGCGATTACCAGGGCAAGAACATCGACGTCCAGAACGCACAGCGCACCCTGATCGGGGCCAACGGCGTGATCCGGGCCAATGCGGGCACGACCGGCGACGGCGGGCGCGTCATCATCTGGGCCGACGGCGACAGCCGCGTGGCCGGCAGCATCTCGGCGCGCGGCGGCAGCCAGTCGGGCAACGGCGGCTTCGTCGAGACCTCGGGCAAGATCGGCCTGGACATCAACGGCGCCAGCGTGGACACGCGCGCGCCGAACGGCACCTGGGGCAGCTGGCTGCTGGACCCGACCGACGTCACCATTGCCACTGGCGGCGGCGCGGCAGTCACGGACGTCGACAATTTCGGGGACCCGGGCACCGGGCTGACCATAGACCCCACCGCCATCAGCACCGCGTTCACCTCCACCGGCCAGGTCACGATCCAGGCGAGCAACAACATCACGTTCAACGACGACCTGTCGCTGAGCTACACCGGCGGTCCGACCAGCGGCCTGACCCTGCAGGCCGGCAACAACATCGACCTGTCCAACAAGACCATCAGCACCAACGGCCGCCACGTCACCATGACGGCCAATGACAATGCCTACGGCACCGCAACCTGCTCCGGCTCCATCCTCGGCACGGGGACCATCGACACCTCCGGCGGCCAGGGCGGCAACATCACGCTGGCGGGCAAGGGCATCTCCGTCACCGCGCTGCGCAGCGAGGGCATCGGCTATGGCGGGGGCAACGTCGCGCTGACCGCCGGCACCAGCGGCATCATCGTCTGGGGCAACATCCAGACCAAGGGCGGCAACGTCACGGCCAACATCGCCGCCGGCGGCTCGGGCAACTTCCAGAACATCGAGACCAAGGCGACTTCCAGTTCCGGTTTCGCCAACGGCGACATCAGCCTGACCTCGGCCAGCGGGAACATCACGACCAAGGACCTGGTCAGCAAGTCCGAGCAATCGAGCTTCGGCGCCGGCAGTGTGCTCGTCGACGCATCGAACGGCACGGCGCAGGTCAACGGCTTCATCGACGCCGGCGGGTACGGCGGCGGCGGCGCGAGCGGCAACGTCGGCGTGTACGGACAGAACGTCCAGGTCGACAAGCTGATCACCACGATCCGCGGCGGTGGCGGTGGCGGCGGCGTGACCCTCACCGCGAGCCAGGGCGTGCAGCTCGGCGGCACCGGCTTTGTCGGCGGCATCAGGGCCTACGGCGGCTCCGTGACCGTCAATGCCGGCACCGGCATCTCGGTCGGGGCCAGCGGCTGGCAGTCGAGCATTGATTCGAGCTCCGGAGCCGCCGGCCAGAATGCCGGCAACATCCACCTGACCACGGCCAGCGGCGCCATAGGCGTGGAAGGCGCGTTGCTTGCGAAGGGCGCCGGCGGACAGTCCGGGGTCAACGGCGGTGCGGGCAGCAATGGCGGCGTCATCCAGTTGGTCCGCAGTTCCTCGACGCCCCCCGGCGCCGGGGACGCAATCAAGGTGACCGGCGCCATCCATGCTTATGGCGGTGATGGCGTGCAGAGTTCGGGTTTCGGCGGAAGCGGCGGCACCGGCGGATTCGTCAACATGTTCGACGGCTCCACAGGTTCGGTCGCCGGGAACGTGTCCCTGCTGGGAGGCGTGGACAACCACGGCGGCGCGGGCGTGAGCAGCACCGCGCTGGGGCAGTCGGGGGGCTCAGGCGGCAACGCGGACAGCGTGCGCGTGATCGCCACCGGGGCGGTGCAGATCGGCGCCATCAACATGCGCGGTGGCGCGGGTGGATCCGGCGGCGATGCAAGCGGCGGCCAGTCCGGCGGATCGGGGGGCACAGGCGGCAGCAGCGGCCGGGTGCAGGTGTTCGGCTCCAGCATCGCCTTCAATGGCGCGGTCGACGGCACGGCCGGCAACGGCGGCAACGGCGGCGCGGGCAATGCGAGCTACGGCGGTGGCGCGGGCGGCTCGGGCGGTGCCGTGCTCAACGCAGGCAGCGTGCTCAGCACGACCGGGACGCTCTCGTTCGGCGGCAACTTCACCAGCACGGGCGGCGCCGGCGGCAATGCCGGCGCCTACAACGGCAGCAACACCGGCAGCAGCGGCAACGGCGGCGCCGGCGGCCAAGGTGGTTCGGTCCAGCTTTCCGCCACGCCCAGCGCGATCACCTTTGCGAGCAACAGTATCGCGGTGAATACCAGCGGTGGCGCGGGTGGCGCGGGCACGACGACGGGCACCTCGGTTGGATCGGGTGGCGGGGGTGGCAATGCGGGCTTCATCCAGCTCACCTCAAGTGGCAATGGTGGTTCGATCGGCAGCGCCACTGCCAACGGCGGCGTCGGCGGTGCTGCCGCATCGACCAGCACCGGCAGCGGCGGCAATGGCGGCAACGCCGCAACGATCACGCTGGGAGGCTTCGGTTCGATCAGTTCGGCCAGCGCGGTGGGTGGCATGGCCGGCACGGGCGGCAACAACACCGCTGTGGGCGGCGGTTCCGGCAACGTGACCATCACCAACACCAGCGCCGGAGGCGGTGCGGTGACGGTAAGCGGCACGCTGGCCTCGTACAGAGGCCGCAACGCCGACAACACCTACGGCACCGGCGGCACCGCATCGGTGAGCGCCTACGGGAACATCAGCCTCAACGGGCCGGTACAGGCCCGGACCCTGAGTGCCATGACGACCACCGGCAACGTGGTGGCGAACAACCTGTCGAACCAGGTGGACACGGGCACGGTCACCAGCTACTACGGCAACCCCCAGCACCCGAAGATCACCGGCTCCATCGACTACGCTTCGCGCGGCTTCACCCAGACACCCACCGGGTCGTTCAACGCGACCGGCGACATCAACCTGCGCAATCCCACCGCCAACGGCGGCTTCATCCTGAACGGCAGCTACTCGGGCGGGACGACGCTGTTCGCAGGCAGCGGCGTCACGGCCGGAGGCAGCATCAACCTGGTGTCCGACGGCCTGCAGGTGACCACGGTATCGCAGATCACCGCCGGCAACACGTTCCAGTGGGTCCCGCTGACCAACACGCTGCAGATGCAGATCTACAACTCGGTGCTCGCGCAGATCACCGCGCCGATGGCCAAGTTGGGCAACGTGACGAATACCGGCGGCCTGGTGCTGATGGACTCCATCGCGCCGGCCAACATCCAGACCCTGAGCCTGATCAACGGCGGCCAGATATTCACCAACGGCACCGGCATCACCGTCTCGGTGACCAACCTGAACGCGGACGGCTCGCAGGTGACGCTGAACGGCACGAACAACGTGGTCCAGTTGCAGGGCCAGGCGCGCGCCGGAAACTTCACCTTCAGCAACAACGGCAACATCGTGCTGGGTGTGTCCGACCCGGGTAACGGCATCACCGGGGTCAGCGCCACGGGCAACGTGGTGCTGTCCTCGGTCAACGGCAGCATCGTCAGCACCGCCACCGCCACGGACACCATCAGGGGCGGCACCGGCGTGCAGCTGGACGCGCTCAACGGCACGCTGGGCACGGCGGCGGCGCCGCTATCCATCGCGACACCGGCCTTCACCGCCTTCTCGAAGAACGGCATGTACGCCACGCTGAACCAGTACGCCCCGCAGTTCGTGCAGGCGCAGTCGATCCATAACACGACCTCCGGCGACATCGCGCTTAAGCTCTACGGCGGCGGACAGTTCAACTCCAAGGTCATGAACGGCGGCACGGGCAACGTGGACATCCTGACCCTCAGCCCATTGAACATCCTGGCCGGTGCGACTTCGGGCGGCAACATGGCCCTGACCACCTCCGGCGCCAGCAACAACGGCATGACCCTGGACGGCGCGTTCACCGTCGGGCCCAACGGCACCTTCGCGGTCACCGTCGGCGCCGGTGGCGCGCTGACTCGGGGCAGCGCCTTCACCGGCAACATCACGTCATTGACCTTGCCGCAGAGCACGTCCACGACCTCCACGACCGCGGCGTTGCAGAGCCCGTCGGTGTCGCAGGTGATCGCCACGACGACTTCCAAGGAAGTGGTGCAGACCGCCGGCATCTCCAATGCCACTCAAAAGTCCGAAACCCAGCAGCAGGATGAGAAGAAGAAGAAGGACCAGGACAAGAAAGACGCGGCGAAATGCTGATGAACACGACCATGACCCTCCATTCCAGATGCCTGCTCGCGGGCGCGGCCATGCTGGGCGCGCTGCTGGCGCCTGCGTCCGCGCTGGCCGACGGGACGGTGCAGTTCCTGTCGGGGACGATCTCCGTGCAGCGCGCCGACGGCTCGGCGCGCCTGCTCTCGGAGCGCTCGCAGATCATCAGCGGGGACACCATCTCCACCGAGCGCGACAGCTACGCCCAGGTGCGCTTCACCGAC
>CAIVVS010000129.1 GCA_903909415.1 uncultured Pseudomonadota bacterium
CCAGGCGTCTGCGGGAACCCGCACACAGACCGCGTCGCCGGTCCGGTACTGCTTCTCGCCCACTGCCTGGGTCACGATCAGCTGCCTGCCGGCGGAGTCGACGACATACCTGACCATCATGCCCATGTAGTCGGTCGATGCCACGGTCCCCGGAACCCCGCTGGTGGCGGGGTCGGCCGGTCCCGGCGGCGTGACCCGCGCACGCTCCGCGCGGAACAGCAGGCGGACCGGCGCTCCCGCCTGCATGGCCTGTCCCGGGACGCGGACCGGCGTACCGTCGTCGAGGCGCAATTCCGTGGGTGAGGTCGCGGTCGCAGTGACTTCATTGACATGGCCGAAGAAGCGCGCGGCGAACTCGGTGCTCGGCGTGCGGTAAAGCTGTTCCGGCGCGCCTTCCTGCTCGATGCGGCCGTCGCGCATCAGTACCACCCGGTCGGCCATGGACAGGGCCTCGCCCTGGTCGTGTGTTACGAATACCGTGGTGATGCCGACAGTGCGGTGTATGCGCTTGAGTTCGATGCGCATTTCTTCGCGCAGGTTCGCGTCCAGCGCGGAGAGCGGCTCGTCGAACAGCAGCAGGTCGGGGTCGATCACGATGGCGCGCGCCAGCGCGACGCGCTGCTGCTGCCCGCCGGACAGCTCGCGCGGGAGCCGGTCGCCGACGTGGGGCAGCCTGACGATGTCCAGCGCCTGGCGGACCTTGCGCTCGATGTCCGGTTTGGGCACCTTGCGGTACTTCAGGCCGAACGCGATGTTGTCGAACGCCGTCATGTGCGGGAAAAGGGCGTGGTCCTGGAACACCATGCCGAAATTGCGCTGGTGCACGCTGATGTCGTTGATTCGGCGGCCGTTGACCAGGATGTCCCCGCCGGTCGGCTCCTCCAGGCCGGCGATCATCCTCAGCGTGGTGGTCTTGCCGCAGCCGGACGGGCCGAGCAGCGCCACGAACTCGCCGGCTGCGATGGAGAGGTCGATGTCGGCCACGGCGACCACATCGCCGAAGCGCTTGGCAATGCCGCGGAGGACGACGTTGGCGGCGCTCACTGGCGCGCTCCCTTCCTTGCGCGCCCATCGGGCGACAGGGCGCGCGCGGCGAGGATCGTCATCACGGCGACGCCGACGGACCCGAGGATGAGGAGGGAGGAGAGGGAGTGGATCTTCGGGTCGGTGGAGAACTGCAGCATGGCCATGATGTGTGAAGGAATGGTTTCGGTATTGGGGGGCAGCCAGAACAGTGTCGCTGTCACCTCGTCGAACGAACTCATGAAGGAAAACAGCAGCGAGGTTAGTATCGCCGGGAGCGCCAGCGGCAGCGTGATCGCGCGGAAGACCTGCAGGCGGTTGGCGCCCAGCGTGCGCGCCGCGTCCTCGATCTGGCTTGGGATGGCCTGCAGCCTGTGCCCGGTGGTCAGGATCACGAAGGGCAGGGTGATCGCGACGTGGCCCGCGACCAGCAGGACGAAGCTCTTGGACAGTCCGGCCATGCGGAACGCGAGCAGCAGGCCCACGCCCAGCACGATGTGCGGCACCAGGATGGGCACCGTCAGGAACAGCTGCACATACTCCCGGCCGCGGAACCGGAAGCGCGCGAGCGCGTACGCAGCGGAGGTTCCGGCCAGCGTGGCCAGCACGCTGGTCCAGGCCGCCAGCGCCAGCGAGGTGCGCATCGCGCCGACGATGGCCGGATCCTCGGGCAGCGCTTCAAACCAGCGCAGCGTCAGGCCATGGATCGGGAAGTTGCCGGTAGGAGACTCGTTGAACGCCTGTGCGACCACCACCAGCACCGGGGCCAGCATGAACAGGAATACCAGCAGCGTGAGCGCCGCGAGGAAATGGTGGAACAGCCTGCGGCGCCTCATCGACGCACCTCGCGGAACATGTTGGACAGCCCCGCCAGGCGGCTGTAGAGCAAGAGTCCCGCCACCAGGAAGAAGATGATGACCAGCGACAGCGCCGCGCCCAGGGGCCAGTCCTGCTGGGCGACGAAGGTCTCGAACACGAGGTTCGCATAGTAGGAGGTTCCCGGCCCGCCGAGTATCTGCGGCGTGATGTAGGCGCCCATCGCGAGAATGAAGGTAAGCAGGCAGCCGGCGGCGAGCCCCGGCCAGGCGATGCGGAAGGTCACCGCGAAGAAGGCCTGGATGTCGGTCGCGCCCAGCGTACGCGCCGCGTCCACCAGCTTGCGATCCACTGCCTGCAGGCCGATGTAGATGTTGACGATCATCAGCGGCAGGAGGAACTGCACCATGCCCAGCACCACCGAGAACTCGTTGAACAGCAGCGGCAGGGGTTCCTTCAGCAGGCCGCTGCCGACCAGCATGCTGTTGACCAGGCCCTCCTTGCCGAGGATCGGCAGCCAGGACATGGACCGGACCACGTAGCTGATCCAGGAAGGCAGGAACAGCAGCGTCACCAGCACGGCGCGCCTTCGCGGCGGGAGCAGGGTGATGTAGTAGGCCGGACCATAACCGACCAGCGCGCACACCAGGGTCACCAGCGCCGCCAGTTTCAGGGTCTTGGCGAGCATGCCCGCGTAGTAGCTGTCTCCCAGCAGTTCGCGCCAGTTCGCCGTGGTGAAGACCTGCTGGACGGCGCCGGTCGGGAGGCGTTCCCAGAACGAGTACAGGCCGAGGCTGGCAACCGGGACGATGATGAACGCGGCAACGCAACACAGGGCCGGCAAGAGCAGCGCCCACGCCATGCCAGTGCCGCCGGAGGCGCGAAATCCGGTGGCAGCAGCGCCCATGGGCTTCAGGCCGGCACGATCAGCGCGTCGGCGACGCAGCAGCCGCTGCCCGCCGCGCCGACGAACACCGGGTTGATGTCGATCTCACGCACCGCGCCGCGGTTGGCCCAGGCGAACGCGGCCACGCGTTCGACCAGCCTGACCAGGGCACCGATGTCGCGCGCGCCGTTGCCACGGTAGCCATCGAGCAGGCGCGCGATGCTGGCGCCGCGGACCATCGCCTCGGCTTCGCCCTGGCGCAGCGGCAGCGGACGCACGGTCGCGCCACCCAGCAGCTCCACCAGCACGCCGCCCGGGCCGAACGCGATGTAGGGACCGAGTTCCGGGTCGCGGCCCACGCCGACGATCACCTCGGTGCCCGCGGGCGCCATCGGCTGCACCACATGGACCACGGGCGCCGCAACCGCTCCCATGGCGGCAAGGCGCGCGGCCTGCTCGTCCCAGGCGCGGGCGAGCGCTTCCGGTCCCTTGAGGCCGACATGGACCAGCCCGTGCTCCGAGCGGTGCGGGATGGCGTCGCTTGCGACCTTGAGCACCACCGGGTAGCCGATGCGCGCGGCGGTCGCGGCGGCCTCGGCTGCGTTCGCGACGACATGGTCATCCACCGCCCGCAGTCCCAGTTCGCGCAGGATGGCCTTGGCGTCGATTTCGTGGATGGTCGCGCGGCCGGGGCGCAGCGCGGCCGCGAGCAGGCCGCTGGCGGCCTGCGTGTCGTCCGCGACGGCGGGTGCGGGGGTGGGCGCCGCGCGGCGCGCCCAGATGCCCATGCGGCCGATCGCGCCCAGTCCCTGGCGTACGCCGGTGAGCATGCCCACGCCGGTGCCGGCGAACTTCTCCACCGTTTCCATGCGCATCAGGTTGGAGCGGGTATTGAGGAAGTAGAACGGCTTGTGCGTGCGCTTGCTCGCTTCGAGCAGGATGTCGGTGTAGCGGGTCGGCGTCATCGGCTGGCCGTCGTTCGTGTCGCTGAACATCGCGACCGCGTCCAGTTCCGGGTGGCGCGACATGACGTCCATACCGTGCGCGAGCGTCCGTGTGTAGTCCCCCGATCCCCAGGCATCCAGCGGATTGCCGGGTCCGCTGACCGGCCCGATGACGCCGGCCGCCTCCTGCTTCAGGGACTCGGTCAGGGGGGGAAGCTCGAACAGCGCGCCACCCGCCTCGTCCAGGATCATCTCCACCTGCCCGCCGGACGCGGTGACGATGCCCACGCGCGGCCCGGCGGGGCGGCGCGGCGACTGGAAGCCGGCGAGCACCTCGGTCATTTCCTCCACCGAGGTGACCTCGATGCCGTTGTGCCGGGCCATCAGCGCGGAAAAGATCCGCCCGTCCCCGGCGATGCCGCCGGTATGGCCGACCACGGCTTCGCGCGCCAGCGCGCTTCGCCCGATCTTCAGCGCGACCACCGGCTTGCGCGCGGCCGCCGCCCGGTCCAGTGCCGCGGTGAAGCCGGCGACGTCGCGCACGGTCTCGATGAACAGCGCGATCACGCCGGTGGCCGCGTCGTCCACCAGGTAGTCGACGTACTCGTCCATCGTGGTCACGGATTCGTCGCCGCAGGACACGACATGGCTGAAACCGTAGCGCCGGCAGTCGCCCAGCATGCCGACCGCGACCGATCCGCTCTGCGTGACCAGCGCCACGTTGCCGCGCAGCCGGGTCGCGTCCGCGATCATGTTCAGGTACAGCGTGCTGCCGCTGGCCGGGTTCAGGATGCCCATGCAGTTCGGGCCGCATATCGCCATCGCGTTGTCGCGCGCGACTTTCACCACGGCGGCGCGCACCTGCGGGTCGCGTATGCCGCCGTAGATGACCCCGGCACGGATGCCCTTGGCCGCCGCGTCACCGACGACGGCCGGCAGCAGCTTCTCGTCGACGCAGAACGCGGCCGCGTCGATCTCGGCGGGTATGTCCGCGAGGCTGCGGTAGCAGGCCAGCCCGAGCACCGTCGCGTTGGAGGGATGGACCGGCGCGATGACACCGTCGAAGGCCATCGTCTTCAGCGTCTCCAGCAGGCGACGGCTGGGCGCGTTGGGCCTCTCGGTGGCGCCGACCACCGCGATGCTTCTCGGGGAGAGCAGCCTGTCGAGCGGCTTCCTGCGGTCAGCAGGGGCCGGGGGCGCACCGGATCCGGGCGCCATGGTCATGCCTGGTCCATGTGGCGGGAAATCAGCCGCGCGTCATGACGCGCGCGTACTCGCGCTGCCACGCATCCGCGTTCTCGACCCAGTAGAACGGATCGAACGAGCGGTAGCCATCCAGGGTTCCCGAGGCGTCGTACCCGGGAAGGTCCTGGACCGCCTGCGGCATCGGATGGATCTTGGGGTTCAGCAGCGGTACGTTGCCCACCTCGGTGGCGATCGCGATCATCACCGGCGGGCTGAGCAGGATGTCGGCCATCTCGTAGAGCGCGTCCATCGGCGCACCCCTGAACACCATCAGGCTGCCGAAATCGACGTAAGAGGCGGTGTTCGGGAACTGGGCGACCGGCGTGCCCTGCTTGCGCATGTTGTGGCTGGGGACGTACCAGGTGTCGCCGACCGTCGCGCTGCCGGAGGAGAACAACTGCATCTGCTCGGCGCTGCTTTTCCAGTACTTCAGCACCACCGCCTTGCTTTCCCGTATCTTCGCCCAGATCGCACCCATGTCCTTGATCGCGTTCGGGTCCTGGCCGGTCTGCAGGGCGGCGTACCAGATGCGCTGCAGCCACAGGTCCTGGCTGATGATGGCGCCCTTGTACTTCGGGTCCACCAGGATGTTGTAGCCCTTGGCCTCGACCTCGGCCTTGTCGATCTTGGTGCGGTTGTAGCTGACGCAGCCACCCGACAGCCCGAAGGGCACCGCCGGCAGCTTGCCGCCGCCGAGCCTGCGGTAGGCGGCGAGCGCGCGCGGGATCACGTCCTTCAGCCGCGGTATCTTGGTCTCGTCGATCTCGACGCCGTAGCCCAGGCGCACCATGCGCAGCACCGTGGCCTGGTCCGAGATGTTGCAGAAGTTGTAGGACTTGATGCCGTCGGCCTGGATCTTGGCGATGAGTTCCGCCGGGATGCCGAACGAGCCCTGGTTGACCGTGGTGCCGGTCTTGGCCGCGAACGGCAGGAGCACGTTCTTGTTGAACGCCGCCTGGGACGCGCCACCGTAGCCGTCGTAGCGGATCGTGCCGGCCGCGTTGGCCAGCTTCGCGAAGCCGGCCATGCCCGAGCCGAAGAAGCCGGCGCCGATGGCCATCCGGCCGATCTGGCCCAGGAAGCTCCTGCGATCGATGTCCCCGTTGCCGTACTGCTCGAGCAACTGCTCGTAACGACGATGCGCGTCCATTATGCGGTCTCTGCCCCCCCGGAATGTGCTCCCGCAGCCTACCGCCCTGATTCCCGTGGCGCAACCATTTCGTTTGCCGCGCCGCACGGGCGGCCGGCTGGTCAGGTCCTGATGAAGGCCGCGA
>CAIVVS010000130.1 GCA_903909415.1 uncultured Pseudomonadota bacterium
CCTCGCTGGCGCCGATCCGTACATGGACGACCGGCTCGGAAGGCTGGCATTGAGCAAGAGCGGCCTGTTGGACCGGGACCGGATGGTATTCGAGGGTTGCGAGGCGGCAGGCTTGCCGGTGGCGGTTGCGATGGCGGGGGGATACGCCCGCAACATCGATGATTCGGTGGACATCCATTTCCAGACACTGGAAACGGCGGCCTGGTTCTGTCGGGGTTGAGCTTCCGGGCGCCTCCTGCACAGGGATTTTTGACAGAGCATCCGGCTTGCGCCATCCTTCCGTGCTTTGCAGCCCACATCCCCCAACGAGGAGAAACCCCATGACGATCAAGGTCGGTGACCACCTGCCGGCAGGCACCCTCAACGAGTTCATCGAGCAGGAAACGCCCGGTTGCACTCTCGGGCCGAATACCTTCAAGGTCGAGGACTTGGCCAAGGGCAAGAAGATCGTGATCTTCGGCTTGCCCGGCGCGTTCACGCCGACCTGTTCGGCCAAGCACGTGCCCGGCTACGTGGCCGAGTATTCCAAGCTGAAGGCGAAGGGCGTGGACGAGGTCTGGTGTGTATCGGTCAACGACGCATTCGTCATGGGTGCATGGGGGCGTGACCAGAAGGCCGGCGGCAAAGTCCGCATGATGGCCGACGGCAGCGCCGAGTACACCAAGAAACTCGGCCTGGAACTCGACCTGACGGCGCGTGGCATGGGTGTCCGCTCCAACCGCTATGCGCTGGTTGCGGTGGACGGCGTGGTCAAGCATGTCGCCGTCGAAGGTCCCGGCAAGTTTGAAGTGTCCGGCGCCGACGCGATCCTCGCGCACGTCTGATCCTGCCCGACCGAAGGGCCGGGCCTCGACTGGGTCCCGGCCCTTCGCGTTTCCGGCGCGGCTTGGGGCGGCATTTTTGCCTGCAATGCATGCCCGCATGCTTGCCGCGGGTATTGTCGCTGGCCTATAGTCCCGCCCGAACCCCAGGGAGCACACCTTGCAGCCAGCCACCCAAGCTTCGTCGGACCACCGGCTAACACTGTCCGAGGTGCTGGATGCCATGGTGGCCGAGGGGCTGGTCAGCCGAGAGGCTGCCGACGCCCTCATCGCGGACCGGCGCAGCCAGAGGGGTGAGCACCATCCCCTGAACGTCATTGCCGACCAGAAGTGGAAGTCGGCGCTGCCGCCGAACAAGGTCATGCACCTGGAATGGCTCACCGAATGGCTGGCGGGCCAGGTCGGCCTGGAGTACTTCCACATCGACCCGCTGAAGATCAATTTCTCCGCGGTCACCGACATCATGTCATCGGCGTATGCGTCGCGGTTCCGCATCCTGCCGGTGTCGGTCAATACGCGCGAGGCGGTGATCGCCACGGCCGAACCCTACGTGAAGGACTGGGAGAAGGAACTTGCACCCATCCTCCGGCTGGACATCAGGCGCGTCATTGCGAACCCGCTGGACATCGCGCGCTACCAGGTGGAGTTCTACAACCTCGCGAAGTCCATCAAGGGCGCCGAACGGTCCGGCGACAAGCGGTCGGGGCTCGGCAACTTCGAGCAGCTGGTCGAGATGGGCAAGGGCAACCGGCAACTCGACGCCAACGACCAGCACATCGTGCACGTGGTGGACTGGCTATGGCAGTACGCTTTCGACCAGCGTGCCAGCGACATCCACCTCGAGCCGCGCCGGGACGTCGGAACGGTGCGATTCCGGATCGACGGCGTGTTGCACCAGGTGTACCAGATCCCCGCGCCGGTCATGACGGCGATGACCAGCCGCATCAAGATCCTCGGCCGCATGGACGTGGTCGAGAAGCGCCGTCCGCAGGACGGCCGCATCAAGACACGGACGGCCGACGGGCAGGAGATCGAACTGCGCCTGTCGACGCTGCCGACGGCATTCGGCGAGAAGCTGGTGATGCGGATCTTCGATCCCGAGGTACTGGTGCGGGATTTCTCGGAGCTCGGGTTTTCCGAGGATGACAAGGCGCGCTGGCAGCAGATGGTGTCCTCGCCGCACGGCATCATCCTGGTGACCGGACCTACTGGATCCGGAAAGACGACGACGCTGTACTCCACGTTGAAGACGCTCGCCACCGAGGAGGTCAATGTCTGCACCATCGAGGACCCGATCGAGATGGTGGAGCCGGCATTCAACCAGATGCAGGTGACCCACGGCATTGACCTCGGGTTCGCCGACGGCGTGCGCGCATTGATGCGGCAGGATCCGGACATCATCATGGTGGGGGAGGTGCGCGACCTTGAAACGGCCGAGATGGCGGTGCAGGCGGCACTCACCGGCCACCTGGTCCTGTCGACCCTTCACACGAACGATGCGGCGGCAGCGGTCGCCCGCATGCTGGACCTCGGCGTGGCGCCCTACCTGATGACATCCACCATCCTCGGGGTGATGGCCCAGCGCCTGGTGCGCACGCTCTGCAAGCACTGCAAGAAGAAGGTGCCCTACGAGACGGCAAGGGCGGACGACGTGCCGTGGGAAGAGTTCGTCGCGCCGTGGAAGGCCAAGCGCCCCGAGTACATATACAGCCCCGTTGGCTGCCTGGAATGCCGCAATACCGGTTACCAGGGGCGGATCGGCATCTACGAGATCCTCCTCATGTCGCCAGCGATGCGCAAGCTCGTCACCAGTGGTTCGGACCTTGCGGCCATCCGGGAGCAGGCTTACCGTGAGGGCATGAAGCCGCTTCGAATCAGCGGGGCGATGAAGGTGGCGATGGGCCTCACGACCTTCGACGAGGTCTTCAAGGTCGCGCCGCCGCCGACGCAGACCTGAGGCCGGCTTGCTGCGCCAGCTGGCGCTGGTAGTCCTGACCGGCGCGGCCTACGCCGCGCTGGGACACATCGGCCTCGCGTTCGCGGTTTTCCACGACAACGTGAGCCATATCGGTCCTGCGGCCGGCCTCGCCCTGGCGGCGGTCTGGCTGGCGGGCCTGCCCGCCGCGCTGGGCGTGCTGGGCGGCGCGTTTGCGTTGCATGTGGCCGTTGGGGCGCAGCCTTTGGTGGCCATGGGGCTGGCCCTTGCAAGCACCCTCGGCGCTGCGGTCGCAGTCTGGCTGCTGCGCGGCGTGCTGCGGTTCGATCCGGCGCTGGGACGCGTGCGTGACGTGGTGTCCCTGGTGGTTGCAGGGGCCTGCGCTGCCGCGGTGCTGGCCGCCACCATTGGATCAGCGACCCTGTTCCTGGGTGACCATGCCTCGTCCGGGCATCCGATGGAACTCTGGCTCACCTGGTGGGCGGGAGACATCCAGGGGATCCTGTTCGTTGCTCCCTGCGTGCTCGGGTGGACGCGGTGCCGTGCCTGGGACAAGGCCGCGTGGACGATGCTTGCGCTGCTGGCGGCAGTTCTGGTCGTCGCGGGGTTGCTGACGGTCACTGTACTCGCCTACGCCGGAGAGGCCGCGGCGCTGGCCATCCTGTCCTACGCGATCCTTCCGCTCGCGGTATGGCCGGCAATACGCCTGGGCAGCAGGGAAACGGCAACCGTGAACCTAGCGCTTGCAATGGCCTGGCATGCCGCCTTGCTGCTCTTGCCAGAGGGCTTCTCCGGCGGGATGCTGGTGGGCTCGCTGGTCCGCGAGCACGCCTTCCTTGCGTTCGCCGCGATCACGACGCTCGCCCTGGCGGCGTCCGGCGCAGAACGCGGTCGCGGCGCCGCCGCGCTTGCCGGCAGCGAGGCGAGGTACCGCGGACTGACCGAGCTGTCGGCCGACTGGTATTGGGAGCAGGATGGGGCGTTCCGCTACACCCATTTGTCGGACACCATCTTCCACCGGGCCCGTATCAATCCCGTCGACTACCTGGGCCGGACCCAATGGGAGATCCCGGGCATTGTCTGGGAACCGGACGCGCTGGCCGACCACCGGTCGGTACTCGAGTCGCGCCAGCCTTTCCGGGACCTGCTGGTCCGCGCGATCGATGCGGAGGGCCGTGTTCGCTACCTGGAGTCGGACGGCAATCCGATGGTGGACGCGTCCGGTGCTTTCACGGGGTACTGCGGCGTGGGCAGGGACGTCACCCAGCGGGTGTCGGCGGAGCGCTCGCTGCGGGAGAGCGAGGCCCGTTATTCGGGGTTGTTCCACAATGCCAGCGCCGACATCTGCCTCTATTCGGTCGACCCGTCCGGGGAGTTCCGTTGCGAGGCGCTGAACCCGGCCGCGGCGCGCCGCGCGCAGACGACTTCGCGCGACGCATACGGCCGGAAGCCCGGCGACTACCTGCCCGCCTCCGTGGCGAGCGTGCTGGTCCGCCACTACCGCCGCTGCGCCGGGAGTGCGCAGGCGCACACGTTTGAGGAAGCGTTCCAGATGCCCTCGGGGCGGTGCGTGCTGCTTACGACGGTAGTGCCGATCCGGGGGGCGGATGGTTCGGTCCGCAGGCTGGAGAGCATTGCGGTGGACGTGACCGCGCAGCGGGAAGCCGAGGTCAGCGAGCAGCGCTCCCAGGGCTTGTTTTCGGCGATCTACCGTTCCAGTCCCCTGCCGATCTCGATCACGCGCAGGTCAGATGGGCAGGTGTTGGACGTCAACGATGCCTGGGCGGCTCGCCTGGACAGGCCCGCGGGGGCTTCGACCATCCCCTCCGCGCGCGATGCGGTGGCCGCGCATTCCAGCCGAGGTGCGGCGCGGGACGTGGCGATGCAGGTACGCGCCGGCGACGGGGCCATGCTCGACATGCTGTACTCCGCCGAGGAGATCGAACTCCATGGCGAGCACCTTGTGATCGCGACGCTGGTTGACGTCACCGAGCGAAACCGCGCCGCAAGGGTGATCGAAGAACTGGCGACGCGCGACCCCCTGACCGGACTGCCGAACCGGGTGCTCCTCGGAGACCGGCTGGGCCGCTCGCTCGCGACTGCGCGGCGACTGTCCGGGCGATTCGCGGTCCTGTTCATTGATCTGGACCAGTTCAAGTCCGTGAATGACAACCTTGGACATTCGGCTGGCGATGCCCTGCTCCGTGAGGTCGCGGCGCGCCTGTCCAGCGTCTTGCGGGAGGCGGACACGCTGGCCCGTCCCGGCGGCGACGAATTCGTCGTGTTGCTCGAAAGTACCGGTACCGACCTCGCAGTGGGCGGCGTCGCGGAGAAACTGCTGGATTCGGTGTCCCGGCCCATGCAGATCGCCGGTACCATGTTGCGGGTCACCTGCTCGATCGGAATCAGCCAGTACCCGCGCGATGGAGCGGATGGGGACATCCTGATGAGGCGCGCAGAGATCGCAATGTACGCTGCGAAGGAGGGAGGACGCGGGGCCTTCCGGCACTTCACCCCGGAACTTCATCCCGCTCCGCTGGCGTCCCTCGGAAGCGCCGGGATGCCCCCTGCCTAGCGCAGAAGCGCCCGCATCGCGCCCTCGAGGCCGGCGAGGGTGAGCGGGTACATGCGGTCGGCCATCAGTTCGCGCATCAGGTGGACGGACTGGCGGTATGGCCACACTTCCTCCGGCTCCGGGTTGAGCCAGACCGCCTTGGGGTACACCTGCAGCACCCGCTGCATCCAGGCGGCCCCCGACTCCTCGTTGTGGTACTCGACGGACCCACCCGGCTGCAGGATCTCGTACGGGCTCATGGTCGCATCGCCAACGAAGACGACCTTGTAGTCGTGCCCGTACTTGTGCAGGACCTCCCAGGTGGGAGTGCGTTCCGCATTGCGCCGGCGGTTGTCCTTCCAGACGTAGTCGTACAGACAATTGTGGAAGTAGAAGTGCTCCATGTGCTTGAACTCGAGCTTGGCCGCCGAGAACAACTCCTCGCACAGCTTCACGTGGTCATCCATCGATCCGCCGATGTCCAGGAACAGCAGGACCTTGACCGCGTTGTGGCGTTCCGGCCGCATGCGCAGGTCCAGCCATCCCGCATTTCGGGCAGTCCGGTCGATGGTGGCATCGATGTCCAGTTCCTCGGGCGACCCCTGGCGTGCGAAGCGCCTCAGGCGTCGCAGGGCCACCTTGATGTTGCGCGTACCCAGTTCGACCGAGTCGTCCAGGTTGCGGTATTCCCGGGCATCCCAGACCTTGACCGCGCTGCGGTTGCGCGACCGGTCCTGCCCTATGCGCACGCCCTCGGGGTTGTAGCCGTGCGCGCCGAACGGGGACGTCCCCGCAGTGCCGATCATCCGGTTGCCGCCCTGATGGCGTTCCTTCTGTTCCGCGAGGCGCTGGCGCAGCGTTTCCATCAGCTTCTCCCAGCCCCCGAGCGCCTCGATCTCCGTCTTCTGCTCGGGCGTGAGGTTCAGTTCGGCTTGCTTGAGCAGCCATTCGAGGGGGATCTCGGCCTGCTCCCCTGTGAGCGACTCGACGCCCTTGAAGAACTCGCCGAAGGCGCGGTCGAACTTGTCGAAGTTCGCCTCGTCCTTCACCAGCACGATGCGGGCGAGGAAGTAGAAGTCATCGATCGATGGCGGTATCACGCCGCTGCCCAGGCCTTCCAGCAGCGTGAGGTACTCCTTGATCGACACCGGGACCCGGTGCTCGCGCAACTTCAGCAGGAAGCCGGACAACATGGGGCGGCTCGGGTCTCGCCGGCGCTCAGCCGCGCCCCTGGCGCGACAGGAATACCAGGCGCTCGAACAGGTGCACGTCCTGTTCGTTCTTCAGCAGCGCCCCGTGCAACGGAGGGATGATGGTCCTGCGCTCCTTGGACCGGAGTGCCTCTGCGGGAATGTCCTCGGCAAGCAGCAGCTTCAGCCAGTCCAGCAGCTCGGAGGTGGAGGGCTTTTTCTTCAGACCCGGCACCTCGCGGACCTCGAAGAACACCTCCAGGGCTTCGCGCAGCAGGGACTTCTTCAGGTCCGGAAAGTGCACGTCGACGATCTTCTGCATGGTTTCCTTGTCTGGAAACCGGATGTAGTGGAAGAAACAGCGCCGCAGGAACGCGTCCGGGAGTTCCTTCTCGTTGTTCGATGTGATGAACACGACCGGCCGGTGGCGGGCCCTGACCAGCTCGCGCGTCTCGTAGACGTAGAATTCCATGCGGTCTATCTCGCGCAACAGGTCGTTCGGGAACTCGATGTCCGCCTTGTCGATCTCGTCGATCAGGAGCACCACCGGCGTGTCCGCGGTGAACGCCTGCCACAGCATGCCGCGTACGATGTAGTTGCCGATGTCCTTGACCCGCGGGTCGCCCAGTTGCGAGTCGCGCAGGCGGCTCACCGCATCGTACTCATACAATCCCTGCTGGGCCTTGGTGGTCGACTTGATGTGCCATTCCAGCAGGGGCAGTCCGAGGGAGGCCGCCACTTCCTCTGCAAGGCGCGTCTTGCCGGTTCCCGGTTCGCCCTTTATCAGCAGCGGGCGCTGCAGCGAGATCGCTGCGTTGACCGCCAGGGTGAGGTCATCGGTGGCGACGTAGTTCTCCGAACCCTTGAATCGCATCTGCGGCCTTTCATGCTGGGATGCGGCATTATAGTTGCGGCTCCACGCACCTCGGAGTACTCCTGCTTGCCTGCCAGGTTCCTGCGCATCGTCCTGTTGCTCGGCGCCACGTTCCGGGCTTGCATCGCCGGCGCTGCTCCCTGGGTGGCAGTCGACGTCGGCCATACGCTCGAGGCACCCGGGGCGACCAGTGCGCGCGGCGTGCCGGAGTTCGCTTTCAACCTTGCGCTCGCCCGGTCGCTCGCCGTGGCGCTCAGGGAGCGTGGCGTCGACGCAAGGCTGATCGGGGACGATGGCCTCATGCCTTCCCTGGGGGCTCGCACGCTCGCCGCGCGCGGCGCCGCATTGTTCGTCTCCATCCACCACGACTCCAGCCAACCCCACCTCATGCAGTCCTGGGAAGTAGGCGGCGTCGTGCGGCCGCACAACGATGACGTCGAAGGGTTTTCCCTTTTCGTGTCGCGGCGGAGTGCGCATGCAGCCGCCAGCCTCGCCTGTGCCTCGAGGGTAGGCGCCGCACTCGTTGCGGGGGGATTCCAGCGGTCGCTCTACCACGCCGCGCCCATCCGAGGCGAAATGAAGCCGTTTGCGGACCGGGGCAATGGCGTGCATTACTTCGACAACCTGGTGGTGCTCAAGACGGCGCGCCAGCCGGCGCTGCTGGTGGAGGCGGGTGTCATCGTGAACCGGGGCGAGGAAATGCGACTTGCCTCACCGGACCACGTCGCCCTGCAGGCGGCCGCGCTTGCCGAGGGGATTTCACGCTGCCTCCGGCCGCCGGATGGAGGCGCCCGTACCCGCTGAGCCGGTGGTTCCGGCTTTGACCACAGGCGTGCCGTTCGGGTAGAATTCCGTGTCTTTTCCGGAGCTTGTGCATCCTTTGGGCGGCCTCGACTCCTTTTCCACGGTCCAAGCGAGACGATGACCATGAAGCAAGTGTTGTTTGCAGTCCTGCTGTCGGGCGCGGCCGTTGCGCATGCGCAGGCCCCGGTCAAGGGAGATGCCGAGGCAGCGAGGAAGAAGATTGCGATGTGCGTCGGATGCCATGCGCAGGACGGCTACAAGACCGCTTTCCCGGAGGTCTACCACGTCCCCCGCATTGCGGGCCAGTCTGCCGAGTACCTTGCCAAGGCGCTGCAGGCGTACAAGAGCGGGGACCGTCCGCATCCGTCCATGCGCGGCATTGCCGCCAGCCTGTCGGACCAGGACATGGCCGACCTGGCCGCGTTCTACTCCAAGGCGAAATAAGGAGTGATGATGATCCGCCTGCTCGCAATCATGATGGCCATCGCGCTCGCCGCGCCGGTCCAGGCTGCCGGCAACGCCGCAGCCGGCCAGGAGAAATCCAAAACCTGCGCCGCCTGCCATGGCGCCGACGGCAATGCCCCCACCACGCCGGATTTCCCGCGATTGGCCGGTCAGCACCAGGACTACCTGTTCAAGTCGCTGCGCGACTACAAGGCCGGCATCCGCAAGAATGCGGTCATGCAGGGCCAGGTCGCGAACCTGTCCCGCCAGGACATGCTGGACCTCGCGGCCTTCTATGCAAAGCAGAAGGGCCAGTTGTACGTGACCCGCTGAAGCGGGGCGCTCTACTGGCGAAAGAAATGGCCGCTCATGCGGCCATTTTCATTTCTGGCGGCGGCGCATTGCCTCGAGGTAGGCGGCCTGGTCGGGTGGGGTGCCATCCCGCTGCGCGCGCCACATCACCTCCCCGAGTGCTTCCAGCGCCGCATGCAGGGCGGCATGCCTGTCCCCGTTCGCCGCGGCCAGCCTGTCCACCTCGGCACGTATGCCGGGAGGCTGGTCGATCGAGAGCTGCTCGGCGATTGCGAGGTGCAGGCCCAGGTGCAGCCACGGGTTGACCTGGCCGTTTTCCGGCGGAAAGTCGCGATCGATGTCATCGGACTCGACCAGGGGATGGTATTCGGGATGCATGGCCACGAGTTCCGCGGCGATGGCTTCAAGGCCGTCCAAGGGTTGTCCGTCCCGGTACTTGCGCCAGCCGTCGGCGAAGAAGCGGCGGGCCTGGCTGCGGGTGGGATTGAACATCAGGCTGGCCGTGTTTTCGCGCGAAATTCGCACAGGTCCCGGATCAGGCAGTTGGGGCAGTCCGGGGTGCGCGCCTTGCACGTGTAGCGGCCGTGCAGGATCAGCCAATGGTGCGCATCCTGCATGAATTCAGGCGGGGTGAACTTCAGCAGGCGCCGCTCCACTTCGTCCACGGTCTTCCCCGGTGCGAGCCCGGTGCGGTTGGACACGCGGAAGATGTGCGTGTCCACGGCGATCGTGGGTTGTCCGAAGGCGGTGTTGAGGATCACGTTCGCTGTCTTGCGCCCGACGCCGGGCAGGCTTTCAAGCGCTTCGCGCTCGGGAGGTACCTCACCTCCATGGCGCTCCAGCAGCAGCCTGCAGGTCTCGATCACGTGGCGCGCCTTGGAACGGTACAGGCCTATGGTCTGGATGAAGGGTTCGAGGCCCTGGACGCCCAGCGCGTGGATGGCCTGCGGCGTTCCCGCGACCGGGTACAGCTTGCGGGTGGCCGCGTTCACGCTGCGGTCGGTGGCCTGCGCCGACAGGATCACCGCGATCAGCAACTGGAACGGATTGGCGTACTCGAGCTCCGTCGTCGGGTGCGGGTTGGCATCCCTCAGGCGTTGGTAGATCTGCGAGCGCTTCCCGGGATTCATGCATCCTCTGCCGGTTCCTGCGCCGGGCGCGCTGCCCGCGCGGCGGCCCGAACGCCATCCACTTCAGCGGTTCGCGCCTTCAATGCCAGCTCGAGGGCGTCAGTGTCGCGCCGGGGCGCCTGGCGCGCGCGCGCGCGCGCCATCGCCGTCCGCACGAGGGCCATGCGTGCTTCTGCCTCGGCGTCCGGCGCCGCAGAACGGGAACGCTCCGACTGGCGCTCCATCCTGAGGCGGCGCCCGGCCGCGCGGGCTTCCAGCCGGGCATCGCGTGATTCGAAGCGGGACCGGGCTGCGTCGGCCATCTCCCGCGACCAGGCCTGCGCGCCCGCGGCGGGCTGCATGTCGATGCAGTCAACCGGGCAGGGGGCCACGCAAAGGTCGCACCCGGTGCACAGGGACGGAACCACCGTGTGCATCAGCTTCGCAGCCCCGATGATCGCGTCCACCGGACAGGCCTGGATGCACAGGGTGCAGCCTATGCACCTCGATTCGTCGATCCACGCCACGGTGCGCGGGCCCTCGGTACCGCAGGCCGGGTCGAGCGGCGATGCGGCCAGCCCGGTGATCCGTGCAAGCAGTGCGATGCCGCTGGCTCCCCCGGGGGGGCAGCGGTTGATCGCGGCCGCGCCCTCGGCGATTGCCACGGCGTAGGGCAGGCAACCCCGGTGTCCGCACTTGGTGCACTGGGTCTGGGGCAGGACGGCGTTGATGGCCTGCGCGAGCGGCGGGTTGCGACCCTCCATGGCGGATGGCTTGGTCGCGGACACGTATCAGCCGGCCAGTCCGCGGAGGATCTCGCCCGCGAGGCCCGGTCCGCGGTAGACCATGCCGCTGTAGATCTGCACCAGGGTGGCGCCCGCCGCCAGCTTGTCGCGGGCGTCACTGGCATTCATGATCCCGCCGCCGCCGATCACCGGGATCGCCCCGTCGAGCTCGCGGGCGAGCAGGCCGACCACGTCCGTCGCGCGCGCGCGCAGCGGCTCGCCCGACAGGCCGCCGGTTTCGTCACCGTTGGGCATTCCGGCCACGCCATCGCGCGATGTGGTGGTGTTCGCCGCAATCACCGCATCCATGCCGGTGTCGCGGGCGATGTGGGCGATGCCCTTGAGCTCCGCGTCATCCAGATCGGGAGAAATCTTCACCGCGAGCGCCACGCGCCTGCCGTGTTGCTGGGCGAGGCGCTCGCGCAAGCCGTGCATGTCCGCCAGCACCGGACGCAGGGACTCCGCCTGCTGGAGCTGGCGCAGGTTCTTGGTGTTCGGCGAGGACACGTTGATCGTGGCGAAGTGCACCATCGTATAGACGCGCTCCAGGCTGGCGGCATAGTCCTTGCCCGCATCCTCGAGCGGCGTGGCCAGGTTCTTGCCCAGGTTGACGCCCAGGATGCCCTTGTAGCGCGCGCGCGAAAGGTTCTGCGCGAACTGCTCCACGCCCACGCTGTTGAACCCGAAACGGTTGATCACCGCGCGCGCCTCCACCACCCGGAATAGGCGCGGCTTGGCGTTGCCCGGCTGCGGTCGCGGCGTGACGCCGCCGAGTTCCAGGAACCCGAAACCCAGGTCGGCCAGCGCGTCCACGTGTTCCGCGTTCTTGTCGAGTCCGGCTGCCAGTCCGACCGGGTTCGGAAACTCCAGGCCCATGGCCCGCACCGGCATGGAGGGGATGCGGCCGGCGAGCAGGGGCTTGGCGAGCCCGAGCGTGTGCATGGCTTCGAGCGCATCCATGGCGAGCCCGTGGGCCCGTTCCGCGTCCATCTTGAAAAGGATGGAGCGGGCGATGTCGTACAGCATGGTTGTCTTTCCGTGGTGTGGATCAGGCGCCGGGCTCGGGCTGCTGCTCGGGGAGCGGGCGCCACTGGCCGTCGATGAACCCTTGCATGGGCTGGAACCGCGCCTTGTACGCCATCTTGCGGCTGTCGCGGATCCAGTATCCGAGGTAGAGGTAAGGCAGCCCCAACTGGCGGCATTGCTCCAGCTGCCACAGCACGTTGTAGGTGCCGAAGCTCGCGCCGGGCAGGTCCGGGTCGAAGAAGGTGTACACGGACGAAAGGCCGTCGCTCAACTGGTCGATGATGGAGACCATCACCAGCCTGCCTTCGTCCCGGAACTCGATCAGGCGGGTGTTGACCCGGCTTTGCAGCAGGAAGTGCGAGTACTGGTCCCGGCTGTCCTGGTCCATGCCGCCGCCCGCATGGCGGCGTGCCTGGTAGCGCAGGTACAGCGAGTAGTGCTCGACCCGGAAGCGCAGCCCGGTGACTGCGGCCTGGAGCCCGGCGTGCCGCTCTCCTGCCCGCCGGTGGCTGCGCGTCGGGCGGAACGCGTCCACGGGTACCCGCACCGGCACGCAGGCACTGCAGTGGTCGCAGTACGGACGGTAGGTGAATATGCCGCTGCGGCGGAATCCCAGGCGCACCAGGTCGCCATAGAGGTCGTTGCCGATCAGGTGGGACGGTGTCGCCACCTGCGAGCGCGCCATCCTCCCGGGGAGGTAGCTGCACGGGTAGGGCGCGGTGACATAGAACTGCAGTACCGCGTGGGGGAGGTCGTTCAGAAGCGACAAAGCGTTTCCCGGCCGGGTTTCAGTCCCGCCCAGCTCCCGGGCGGCTCGTCGTAGTGTACCAACACCCGGATTCTGTCCGCGAACTCGGCCCGCGGCAGTTCCCGCGCGCCCATGGAAGCGAGGTGCGGCGTGCGCATCTGGCAGTCCACCATGGGGCAATGCCGCGAGCGCAGGAAAGCGGCAAGCGCGACCAAGGCGACCTTGGAGGCGTCCGGGACCCTGGTGAACATGGACTCGCCGAAGAACATCCGGCCGACCGACATGCCGTAGAGCCCGCCCGCGAGTTCTCCGTCGATCCAGGTCTCCACCGAATGCGCGTGCCCGAGTTCGTGCATTCCCTCGTAGGCCCGCACCATGGCGCCGGTGATCCAGGTCCCATCCTGCCCCGCCCGGGGCGCCGAGCAGGCGCGGATGACCGCGGCGAAATCGTGGTCGAAGCGGATCTCCCACGGTTTGTTCCGCAGCGTCTTGGCCAGCGAGCGCCGTATCCGGATTTCGTCGCAGAACAGCACCATGCGCGGATCCGGGCTCCACCAGAGGATGGGGTCGCCTTCGGAGAACCACGGAAAGATCCCGCGGCCGTACGCGTCCAGGAGCCGGCGGGGAGTGAGGTCGGCGCCCGCCGCCAGCAGGCCGTTCGGCTCGCGCAATGCACGCTCGAGCGGCGGAAACGGTGCGTCCGCGGCGAGCCAGGGGACCAAGGTCAGGGCGCGTGCGGCGCGATTTCCCCGGCGTGGAAGCGCCAGGTTCCCGCGCGCCTGTCCTCGAAGTACTGGCGCAAGGTGGTGATCACCGTGCGGAACGACAACTCCTGCCAGGGGATGTCCTCTTCGCGGAACAGCGCGACCTCCAGGCTTTCCGTGCCCGGACTGAAATCGAGGTCCAGCAGGCGCGCCCTGTAGAACACGTGCACCTGGCTCACGTAGGGCACCGACAACAGGGAAAACGCGTCCGTGATCTCCACCCGCGCGCAGGCTTCCTCGAGGGTTTCCCTGGCGGCTGCCGCAGCGGTCGTTTCGCCCAGTTCCATGAACCCGGCGGGCAAGGTCCATGTTCCGTAGCGCGGTTCGATCGCGCGCTTGCAGAGCAGGATGCGGTCTTCCCATTCGGGAATCGCGCCGGCCACGACCACCGGGTTGCGGTAGTGGATGGTCTTGCAGGCATCGCAGACCACGCGCTCGCGGGAGTCGCCGTCGGGAATGCGCAACTGCACGCGCGCGCCACAATTGGCGCAGAAATGCTGGGGATCGGTGGGGCGGCCGTGGTGCACGTGGTTATCATAGCCGATGCGCTGCAGGCTTCCCTCGTTCGGCATGCCTCACGACCGCCCGCCGTTGCGTCGGCGCGGGGCCTGACCGATGCGCCTCGCCGCACCCGCAAAGTCAGCCGGCGGATGGAAATCCGTCCTGCCCGTGGCGGTGTTGTTGCTGGTGACCGTCGCATGGACGCTCCCGTTCCTGCAGCCCCACCATCGGTATCCCCTGACATCGTTCGTTTCCGATTGGATCGCACTGGTGGCGGGCCTCGCCTCGTTCCTGCTGGTACTGGCCTACGCTCGCCACGGCGAGCTGCAGGTCCCGGCCGTCACGGCTGCGCCGCTGGTGCTGGCGCTATTGGTGGCGATCCACACCTTGTCCGGTTCCGTACCCTACCCGGAAACCGGGTGGATCGCCGTGCTCTACCTGTTGTGGGCGGCCTGCTGCGCGGTCACCGGCCGCTGGCTCGCCGCCAAAGGCGCACGCTGGTCGGCTGACTGGCTGGCGACCGGCCTCCTTGCTGGCGCGGTACTCGCAGCAGTGGGTGGGCTCCTGCAGATGTACGAAGTCCACAGCTTCCTCGACCCAGTCATCGTGGCCAAGAAGGGGCGCCCGTTCGGCAACCTCGGACAAGGCAATCATCTCGCGCAGTACCTTGCCATGGGCCTTGTGTCACTGGCTTACCTCAGGGCACGGCACCGCATCGGAACAGTGGCTGGCCTCGCGTTGCTTGCGCCGCTTCTGGTGACTTTCGCGGCGACCGGTTCGCGCGCCTGCCTGCTGTACCTCGTCGCGATGCTGTCGGTCGGTGGCTGGTACCACGCGCGCGCCAAATCGGCCGAGTCGCGTACCGCACTCCTCTGGCTGGCGGGGGCGGTGTTCGGCTATGCATTGCTGGTCGTGGTCGACAGGCTGGCCTTCAGCGCTTTCGGCGCCGCTTCGTCCGCGCCCGTCGCGGCTTCGCTGGAAAGAATTGCGGGCGATTCCGGCAGCGGCGAAGTTCGGTGGGGGTTCTGGCGCCACGCGCTCGCTGTGTTCCTGGACCACCCGGTCACGGGATCCGGGTGGGGCACCTATTCGTGGGAGATGTTCCAGCGGAACGGCGGGCAGTGGTGGCTCGGCCCAAACCACACGGCCAACGCACATAACCTCGTCGCGCAGATTGGCGCGGAAACCGGACTGGCCGGTCTGGCCGCCGTACTGGTGCCGGCCGCTTTCTGGGTGCGACGGGTGACAATGGGTGCCGCCGGAACCTGCAAGGCCTGGGCTGTTGGGGTGGTCGCGCTGCTGGCTGTGTTCTCCATGGTCGAGTTCCCGCTCTGGTACGCCTATTTCCTTGGTATCGGAGCCTTGCTGTCCGGCTGGCTGGATCCGCGGACACGCGTTGTTCGCGTGACTCCCTTGCTCGCCTGGGCGGGATCGGCGCTGGTTGTGCTGGGCATCTGGCTGTGCGCCGTGGCGTGGAACGACAACCGCGTGCTTGAACTCGCCATCGACGGGCGCGCGCTGGAACAGCCGGGGGTGGCCCCGATGTTGGTCCGCGAGATGGCGCGCATGGAGCAAAGCAGCCTGCTGCGCCCGGAACTGGAGCAGATTTACGCCCCGACGCTGCTTGGCGGAGGCAGGGCCATTGCCGGCGCAGTGGTGGACAGCGAGCGCGCCACCCGCTTTGCGCCCACACCGTCGAACGTGTACCGCCACGCGGTGCTGCTGCATCTAGGCGGAAGGGAATCCGAGGCGAACGCCCTGTTTGCCCATGCGCTTCGGGCATTTGCGGCAGTGCCGAATTCGCGGTCGGCTGCCAGGGAAGCGCTGGAAACTGGTGACAGGGTTCGGCCGGGTTCAATGGATCAACTGCGCAGGCAGTTGCATCCTGTTGTGCCCTGAACGCCTCGGTGCGCGGATTTCGAGTGCCAATTGGAAAATTGTCGTTAAATCCCTGCGCCGGCATTGCGTATGTTTTGCAAAAAGGCGATACTTTTCAAGTATCTATGCATATTTCCTCGTCCCGTTCCGGAGTTGACCGCACATGAGCGCGCAGCTGCAGACCCGCCCGCAGAAGATCCGCCTCGGCGACCTGCTGGTCGACCAGAAGCTGATCACGGCCGAACAGCTCAAGGACGGCCTGGACCAGCAGAAGAAGACCGGGTGGCGCCTCGGGCGAGTGCTCATCGACGCCGGGCTGGTGACCGAGGAGAAGATCGCCGAGGCGATGGCGCGGCAGCTGAACGTCGCCTTCGTCAACCTCAAGCATTTCAATGCCAACCCGGACGCCGTCAAGGCGCTTCCCGAGGCGCAGGCGCGGCGCTTCCGCGCCCTGGTGCTGGAAGACCGCAAATCGACCTACCTGGTCGGCATGGCCGACCCGACGGACCTGTTCGCCTACGACGAGATCATCCGGCTGCTAAAGCGGGACATCGAACTGGCGATCGTCACCGAGACCCAGGTGCTCGAGGTCATCGACCGCACCTACCGCAGGACGCAGGAGATCACCGGCCTCGCCAAGGAACTCCAGGCGGACATTGGCGAGGACGCCGTCGACTTCGGCGCACTGGGCACGACGGTGGGCGCGGAAGATGCGCCGGTGGTCAAGCTGCTGCAGTCGCTGTTCGAGGACGCGGCGCAGGTCAAGGCCTCGGACATCCACATCGAGCCACAGGAAGCGCTGCTGCAGATCCGGTTCCGCATCGACGGGCAATTGCACCTGCAGACCGAGTCGGACAAGCGCATCGCGCCGGCCATGGTCCAGCGCCTGAAGCTGATGTCCGGACTGAACATCTCGGAGAAGCGCCTGCCGCAGGACGGACGCTTCAACGTCCGGCTGCGCAACGGCGCGATCGACGTGCGCATCTCGACCATGCCGACGCCGCACGGCGAGTCGGTGGTGATGCGCCTGCTGAACCAGTCCAGCGGGCTGCTGAGCCTCGACCGCATCGGCATGCCGCCGGCAATGCTCGAGCGCTTCCGCGTCATCCTCAAGCGCTCGGCCGGCATGGTGCTGGTCACCGGCCCGACCGGCAGCGGCAAGACCACGACGCTCTATGCCGCGCTCTCGGAGCTGAACGACGTCGAGAAGAAGATCATCACCGTGGAGGACCCGATCGAGTACCGGATTCCCGGGCTGACCCAGGTGCAGGTGAACGAGAAGATCGAACTGACGTTTTCGCGCGTGCTGCGTTCCACCCTGCGCCAGGACCCGGACATCGTGCTTGTCGGCGAGATGCGCGACTCAGAGACGGCCGAGATCGGCCTGCGCGCGGCGATCACCGGCCACCTCGTGTTGTCGACGCTGCACACCATGGATTCGGCCAGCACCCCGGTGCGCCTGATGGACATGGGCGTGCCGAACTTCATGGTCGCCAGTTCCCTCCAGGCGGTCATCGCGCAGCGCCTGGTGCGCAAGAACTGCGAGTCCTGCGCCGCCCCTTACTCGCCGGATGCGCAGGAGGAGGAGTGGCTGTCGCACAATGCCCGTACCGAGGGACTGGAGCGCCGGTTCATGCAGGGCCACGGTTGCGCGCGCTGCAACCAGTCCGGATTCCAGGGGCGAACCGGCGTCTACGAGTTGCTCGAGATGACGCCCGACCTGGTACGCGCGGCCGACAACAGCGACCCCGGCACCTTCGTGCGCGCCGCCCACGGGTCGATTGCGGGGCGCACGATGCGCGACCACGCGGTGTCGCTGGCGTTCAACGGCCAGACCACGCTGAAGGAAGCCATGCGCGTGACCTCGATGATCGACGACTGAGCCGCAGGGACGCGCGAGGCGGATGGCCTATTTCGCTTACACCGGACGGGATGCCCAAGGGGCCCTGGTAACCGGCACGCTCGAGGGCGCGGATCCCGGCTCTGCCGCGGGGCTGCTCCTGGCGCAGGGCGTCACGCCTCTGAAGATCGAGGAGACCGCGCAGGCCGCGGCCGAGCCCGGGCAATCCGCCCTGGAAGCCCTGCTGGGTCCGGGCATCACGGCCATCGAGGTGATGCTGTTCTCGCGCCAGCTCTATACGCTGCTCAAGTCGGGCGTCCCCATCCTCCGGGCGCTCGCGGGGCTCGAGGAATCCACGCCGAACAAGGCGATGATCGCGATGTTGCGCGACCTGCGGCAGGGGCTGGAGTCCGGCCGCGAACTGTCCGTGGCGATGCGCAAGCACGACAAGGTGTTCTCGAAGTTCTACGTCTCCATGATCCAGGTCGGCGAGATGACCGGCCGCATGGAAGACGTGCTGCTGCAGCTCTACCACCACCTGGAGTTCGAGAAGTTCATGCGCGAGCAGGTGAAGACCGCCCTGCGCTACCCGTCCTTCGTGATCGCCGCGATGGCCATCGCCATCGGCGTCATCAACGTGATGGTGATTCCCGCGTTCGCCAAGGTGTTCGCCTCCTTCCAGGGCGAGTTGCCGCTGATGACCCGGATCCTGATCGGGTTCTCGGACTTCACGGTCCATTGGTGGCCGGCCATCGTGGGCGGGTTCGTCGCGGCGGTGTTCCTGTTCAAGCGCTGGACGGCGACCAAATCCGGCGAGTTGGCCTGGGACCGGATGAAGCTCAAGATTCCCGTCGCCGGCACGATCGTGCTCAAGGCGACGCTGGCCCGTTTTGCCAAGAGCCTGGCGATGGCGGGCAAGAGCGGGGTGCCCATCATCCAGGCGCTGGCGACCGTGTCCACCACCGTGGACAACGCTTACATATCCGAGTGCGTGACCAGGATGCAGGCCGGCGTCGAGCGCGGCGAGAGCGTGCTCCGGACCGCCACCGCCACGGGCGTGTTCACGCCGGTGGTGCTGCAGATGATCGCGGTCGGCGAGGAGTCCGGCGCGCTGGACGACCTGATGGACGAGATCGGCGGCCTGTACCAGCAGGAAGTCGAGTACGAACTGAAGACGCTGGGTGCCCAGATCGAGCCCATCCTGATCGTCTTCCTCGGCGTGCTGGTCATGATCCTGGCCCTGGGCGTGTTCCTGCCGATCTGGGACCTGGGGCGCATTTCGACCCAGGGCGGCAAGTGATCGCCCGGTCAGGAGGGGCGCCAGCGGGGGCGCCGGCGGGGGCGCCGGCGCGCGAGGCCGGTTTCACCCTGCTCGAGCTCGTCGTCGTCATCTGCATCGTCGCATTCGGCGCCACGGCGCTGCTCGACCGGCTGTGGCGATACCAGGAAATGGCCGAGAAGGCCGGCATGGAGTACACCATCACCATCGTCCGGACCGCGTTGACCCTCGAGACCGCCCACATGCTGGTCCGGGGCGGCGGGAAGGATCTGGACAGGATGACCGTGGCCAATCCCATGGGCTGGCTGTCGACGCTGCCGGCAAGCTACATCGGCGAGTTCGACGGATCCGCGCCGGAAGGATCGACCGGGTGGTATTTCGACAAGGTGGCACGCCAGCTGGTGTACCTGCCCAAGCGGTCCGACTACCTGGAGCCGATGCAGGACGGCAGCAAGGCCATACGCCTGAGGGTGCAACGGGCCCCCGCGAACAGGCAAGCAGGCATCAAGGACGACCCGTCGCAGTGGACGCCGACGTTGGTCTTGATCCAGCCGTACCGATGGTTTGCCAACTAGTTCACGGATTGCTGGGAGTTTTCAAAGGTTTTCAAGCTAAGTGCTTAATCGCACAGTCGTTTTGGGGATAAACCGCTTATGATCAGATCTTGGCTCGAACCCATGGGGAAGGTAGATATGCGCGCGAATGAGCGTGGTTTCACGCTGATCGAGCTGATCGTCGTGATCGTGATCCTCGGCGTGCTGTCCGCCACGGCGCTGCCGAAATTCGTCAACATCGGCAGCGATGCGCGCCGCGCGTCGCTCAGCGGTGTGGAGGGGGCCATGCGCGCCGCCAATGCGCTGGTCTATGCCAAGTCCGCCCTGGCGGGTTCGCAGTCGACCGCATCGACGACCGTATCGATCAACGGCCAAGCCGTGACGATCGCGTTTGGCTATGCGTCCGACGTGACCAACCTCGTCAAGGTCATGGAACTGAGCCCCAGTTACACGGCTGCGGCATCCACCATCACTCTGCAGACCAGTTGCCTTGTGACCTATGCCGCGGCGGCCTCCTCGGTCGCATCCCCGACCTACACGCAGACGACCAGTGGGTGCTGAGCGGCCATCTGGTGACGAAAATTTGCTTTTGTGTCATTGGTTGACGCACAAGTGATTGATCATTTTGATGATTTTGTTCGATAATTTGACTGCACCTTATCCATTTTTGGGAAAGACAATAACCATGCGCAAGCAATCCTCCGGTTTCACCCTGATCGAACTGATCGTCGTGATCGTCATCCTCGGCATCCTCGCCGCCACCGCGCTGCCGAAGTTCGTGTCCGTGGGATCCGACGCGCGCACCGCGGCGCTGAGCGGTGTCGAGGGCGCAATGCGTGCCGCCAACTCGCTGATCTATTCGAAGGCGTCCATCGCCGGCACCCAGGCCACTGCCTCGACGAACATCACCATCAACGGCCAGACGGTCGCGATCGTGTTCGGGTATGCCAGCGATGCGGCCAACATTGCCAAGGTGATGGACCTGAGCTCGTCCTACACCGCCGCCGGTGCCACGGTCACGATCCAGACGAACTGCCTGGTGACCTACACCGCCCCGGCCACGTCCGTCGCGTCCCCGACTTACGTGCAGACCACCTCCGGCTGCTGATACGCAGATGCGCGCGCGACACCCGCCCGGGTGTCCCGCGCGCCAGCCCCGTGCCCCGGGGCTAAGCGCGCGGGGCTCGAAACCGGGCCAATCCGGCTTCACGCTGGTCGAATTGATCGTCGTGATGGTCGTCCTGGCCGTGCTCGCCGCCTTTGCGGTGCCACGTTTCACCGCCCGCAACGACCTGGCGCAGGAACTGTTCGCCGACGAAGTCCTGGCGTTCATCCGCTTTTCGCAGCGCTCCGCTGTCGCCATGCGCCGGACCGTGTGCGTGCAGTTCACCACGTCCACCGTGACGGCCACTTTCGCCAAGGCCGCCGGTTCGGCGACCTGCGACACCCCGCTGCCCGGTCCGGGAGGGGAGGGCTCGTATTCGCTGACCGCGGATGCGGCGGCCGGCTTCGGCTCGGCCCCGGCCACCATCACCTTCGACACCCAGGGCCGGCCCGGCGCGGCGGCCAGCATCTCGGTCAGCGGCAGCGCCCGGACCATCCAGGTCGAGGCGGAGACGGGCTATGCGCGGATCTGACTCCCGGCAGCGCGCATCCCGCGGCTTCTCGCTGGTCGAGGTGGTGGTCTCCATCGTCGTCCTGTCCGGCGGGCTGTCGCTCATCCTGCTGCCCATGATCACCGCCACCCGGGGCAGCGCCGACCCGATTGCCGCCAAGCAGTCGCTGGCCGTCGCGGAGTCCCTGATGGACGAGATCCTTTCCAAGGATTTTGCGAATCCGAGCGGCGGCTTTTCCGGCGCGGCAACCCAGGCCAACCGGCCCTTGTTCGATGACGTATCCGACTACGACGGTTTCTCCTTGACCGGCGTCCAGACGGTGGACGGCATCGCGGTCAGCGCGCTGTCCGCGTACACCGTGTCGGTCACCGTGGCGGTGGCCACGGCGGCGACGATCGGCATTGCGACGGTCGCTGACGTGAAGATCGTCACCGTGTCGGTGGGCGGCCCGGGGCAGTCCGCAAGCCTCACCGGCTACCGGGCCAACTACTGACCATGCGCGCGAGACCATCCCGTTCGGCTGGATTCACCCTCGTCGAGGCCGTGGTCGCGATCGCGGCGTCCGGCGCGGTCCTCGCTGGCGTGGCCATGTTCGCCCGCGTGCCCATCCAGGGCGCGGTGGACCAGCAGCGCCGCGCGGAGCTGACCGACACGGCGGACGGCGCGCTGCGCAGGATGGGCCGCGACATCCGCCTCGCGCTGCCCAACAGCCTTCGCGTCGCCACGGCCGGCGGAACCACCTACCTCGAACTGCTGCAGACCCGCACCGGCGGGCGTTATCGGGCGTCCGCCGACTCGACCGGCGCCGGTGATTTCCTCAACTTCGCGGCGGTGGACAACAGCTTCGACATGCTGGGCGGCCTGCCCAGCGTGACCGGCCAGGCCATCCAGGCAGGTGACCGAGTGGTGGTCTACAACCTGGGCATCACCGGGTCGGACACCTATGCCGGCACGAACAGCAACGTGGTGTTCAGCACTGCAGCCGGCACCCTCGCCAACGAAGGCAAGATCAACCTCGGCAACGGCTCGCTCGGGACGGGGGTGATACGGTTCCCGTTTGCCTCCCCGGCCAACCGTTTCCACGTGGTGTCCGGTCCGGTGACCTATGCCTGCAACCCGGTGGCCGGAACCCTGACCCGGGTGTCGGGCTACACGATCCAGGCGTCGCAACCGACCGGCACCTACGGCGGGTCGCCCGTCACCGGCGTGCTGGCGGGCAGGGTGTCCGCCTGCAGCATCACCTACTCATCCGGGGTGACCGAGCGCGGCGGCCTGGTGTCCATCCAGCTGGTGCTGTCCGCCGACGGCGAGTCGGTTTCCCTGTACCACGAAGTGCAGGTGAACAATGTTCCGTGACCGGAACGATGCGGCTCCCGCCCGCCAGCGCGGCCTGACGCTGGTGGCCACCGTGTTCATCCTGCTGATCCTGATCCTGATCGGCCTGGCGGTGATCCGCATTGCAAACGTGCAGCGCACCAGCCTGGCGCTGGACGCGCAGACCTCGCAGGCGGTGATGGCCGCGCGCGCCGGACTGCAGCACGGCAGCTACCAGGCGATACGCAACGCGACCTGTGCCGCGTCCACCAACCTCACGGTGGGGGCCTTTGCCGTGAGCGTGACCTGCGCGCAGACCAACCATTCCGAGGGCGCCGACACGATCAACCTGTACCGGCTGGTGGCCACTGCATGCAACCAGCCTGCGAGCGGCGCCTGTCCCAACAACGCGCCCGGGCCCATGTACGTCGAGCGGCAGTTGTCTTCCACGGTGGCCAACCAACCGTGACATCGGAGCCAGCATCTTGACTCGACTCTTGACCACATTGGGCCTGCTCGTGGCGCTCGCCGACGTGGCGTCGGCGGCGACCCTGTACTCCCGTGGCACCGCCTGGAATTCCACCAGCGGTTGGCGCACCGGTAGTTGTACCGGCACCAACACTACTGCGGTGCCGGGCGCAGGCGACGATGTGGTGATCTGCAACAACATGACGGTCACGGTCACCGCCGCCGCGGCTGCGAACAGCATCAGTTTCCTGGTGAGCAACAACAACTCCACGCTCACCATCAACTCGGGTCAGACGCTGACCGTCGGAACTACCCTGTCGATCGACGGTCCTGGCGGCAATGTCACCAAGCGCGTGGACGTCTTGGGTACCCTGACTGTGGGCGGAGCGATCACTGTTCCCGGCGGTGCGTCGGGAACGAGGATTTCCGAGTTGCGCGCCAGCGGCGGAACGATCAACGCGAACGGTGGCATCACGGTCGGCACCGCGGCGGCGACGGCGGATCTCGGCCGGCTCGACCTGAACAACGGTGCCACCGACCTCGTGAACATCACCGGCGCATTGACGGTGAATGCCAGCGGGCGGGTGCAGAACGGGTCTTTGGGCCGGATACAGGTGACCGGCAACTTCGCCCAGGGCGGCAACTACGTGAGGGAAACCGGCACCTTCCGGTTCAACGGCACCGGCGCCCAGGCGCTGACCGCGGGCGCGGCCCCGACTTTCTACCGCCTCGAGATGCAGAACAGCGGCGGGGACCTGACCCTGTCCCAGAGCATCACCGTGGAGAACACCCTCGCCTTCACCAACGGGCGCATCGTGACCGGGGCGAATACCGTGACGGCCAGTTCCGGCGCCACGGTCAGCGGCGCCAGCACGACCGGCTATGTGGTGGGCAACCTGGTCCGCGGCATGGCCTTGGGCGCGCAGACACTCACCTGGCCCGTGGGGGGCGCCACGGCCGGCCGCTACGCGCCCGTCACCATCGCCTTCGACAACGTGACCTCGCCCACGGTGACCAACTTCTTCACCGTTGCCGCCTCCACCGGCAACACCGACAGCAGCAACATCGGCACGTCCCAGCTGGATGCGTCCAAGAGCGTCAACCGCTTCTGGACCCTGACCAACACCGGGTCGGTGGCCTTCGGCACGGCCAGCGTCACGTTCGGCTACCAGGCCGCCGACGTGGACTCCGGTGCGACCCAGACCTTGTTCTCCATCGGGGACTACGCGCCCAGCACCTGGACTTATCCGACGTTGGGTACCATGAGCGCCGGCAGCGCCCAGGCCACCGGCGTTCCGGCCGCGTCGATCGCGGGGGAGTGGGCGGTGGCGGAACCCACGCTGTACAGCCACTGGAAGATGGACGAGACGTCCTGGAACGGGACGGCGGGGGAGGTGCTGGACGCGGGATCGGCGGCGCTGCATGGATTCGCGGCGAATATCTCAGGCACCAAGCCGACCACGGCCAACGCCACGCCCGCGCTGGCCGGCAGCCCGGGTACCTGCCGGTACGGCGTGTTCAACCGCACACAGAAGGACTACGTGTCGCTGCCCGCCGGGTTTCCCAAGCTGCCCTCGGCCGCAGGCGGATTCACTGTCTCCGCCTGGATACGGACCACGGACAATACCCAGCCGAACCAGCGCGTGATCATCGACGACCAGAGCGACGTCAGCGGGTCGTGGGGTTTCAGCCTGGCTGAGGGAGGAACGGGCCGGATGCGGTTTTTCTACCGGCAGGCGGCCACCTTCGTCCTCGATTCCGCTGCCTCGGTGAACAACAACACCTGGTACTTCGTGGCCGTGTCGGTGAAGCTGGAGGCCGGCACCAATGCCTCGTCGGCGAACATCTTCATCTACAACACCTCCGGCGCGCTGGTGAGCACGACCGGCGCCACGACCTTCACCTGGACGGCGGCCACCGCGACCGGCACCGCGTCGATCGGCGGGGAGAACAATTCCGCGGTCGAGAACACGACCGCGTTCGGCTTTGCCGGGGACCTGGACGAGGTGCGCGTGCACCGCGTGCCGCTGGGCCAGTCACAGGTGCAGAACCTGTCCACGCTCGGCCGCCCCTGCGCCACGCTGGACCATGTCCGCATCGAGCACGACGCCACCGCGCTGACCTGCTCGCCGAAGTCGGTCACGGTCAAGGCCTGCGCGGACTCGAGCTGCTCGACGCTCTACACCGCCACGGCGACCAGCACCACGCTCAGCCCGGCCGGCTGGGTCGGCGGCAACACCATCAGCTTCACCGGGTCCACCACGGTGAGCCTGGTGCAGACCGCCGCCGGGACGGTGACGCTGGCGGCGGCATCGACGTCGCCCGCGCCCTCCGGCAGCACGCAATGCAACAACGGCACGGTCACCAACACCACCACCGCCTGCAACCTGACGTACTCGGACAGCGGCTTCCTGTTCGATGTCACCAACCACACGTCGGGCACCACGCAGGCGGTCACAATCCAGGCGGTGCGCACCGATGACACCACCAAGAAGTGCGTGCCGGCCTTCGGCAGCGTGACGCGCGGCATCAAGTTCTGGACCACGTATTCGAACCCGGCAACCGGCACCGTGCAGGTCCGCGCCGATCCCGGGACGGTCGCCGACTGCGTGGCCTGCACCCAGATCAGCACCGCGTCCGGGTCGCCCACCACGCTGAACCTGGCTTTCGATGCCGCCGCATCCGCGACCTTCAGCCTGTTCTATGGCGACGTCGGCCAGGTGCGCCTGGACGCACGCTACGACGGTTCTGCCGGCACCAGCGACACTGGCCTGGTGGTGCTGGGCAACGACAGCTTCATCGCCAAGCCCTCGACCTTCGTACTCTCCGGCATACAGACGACCACCGGCGCGGTGGCGAACCCGGGTGCGGCGGACGAAACCGGATCGGTGTTCATGAAGGCCGGGGACAACTTCACGGTGACCGTCACGGCGCGGAACGCCAAGGGCACCACCACGCCGAACTTCGGCAGGGAGACCCCCGCGGAAGGCGTGACCCTCGCCTCGAACCTGGTGGCGCCGGCGGCAGGCGCGGCCGCCGCGATCAGCAAGGGCGTGCCGGGTTCCGAGTTCGGCGCGGGCGGCATGGTCAGCGACGCGAACGGGGTGGCGACCGTGACCGACGTGAGCTGGAGCGAGGTCGGCATCATCACCCTGACGCCGACCCTCACCAGCGGCAACTACCTCAGTGCGGCCGGGGCGGTGACCGGCACCACCAGCGGCAACATCGGGCGCTTCACGCCGCACCGCTTCGTGCTGTCGGCCGGCACGCTCACCAACCGCACCGCCGCCGCGTGCGCGTCCGCGTCCAGCTTCACCTACCTCGACGAGGGCATCGGCCTGCAGTTCACGCTCACCGCGCAGAATGCGGGCGGTGCGACCACCACCAACTACCGCGGGGTGGCGGGCGCATCGGGCTCCTTCGCCAAGCTCAACCTGTCGAGTGCCGCGGCGTACTCGTTCGGCGTGGCGGCGCTTGCGCCGATCACCGCGGCGAATACTTCGCTGGGCAGCCGCGCGACCATCACCAGCGGCCCGAGCGCGCCCGGCAACACCTGGACGCTGGGTGCCGCGACGGTCACGGCGACCCTCAAGGTCGGTCGGCAGGCCTCGGGGCCCGACGGCCCCTGGAGCACGGCGCGCATAGCCGTGGATCCCGCCGACACCGATGGCATCAAGGCGCTGTCCACGGCCTACAACGTGGATGCCGATGCCAACGGCAGCAACGAGCGGGTGCAGGTGGGTTCCAGCACCGAGCTGCGTTACGGCCGGCTGCGCTTGCAGAACCTGCAGGGCTCCGAGCGGCTCGCGCTGCCGGTGCCGGTCACGGCGCAGTACTGGCAGAACAACGGCACGATCCAGGGCTTCGTCACCAACACGCAGGATTCCTGCACCGCCATCGGCTCGGGCAGCGTCGGCCTGGGCAGCTACCAAGGCAGCCTGGCCGCCGGCGAAACCACGCTCAGCCCGGCGACCCTGACGCTGTCGTCCGGGACCGGCAACTTCAGCCTGAGCGCCCCGGGCGTCGGCAACTCCGGGAGCGTGGACCTGGTGGTCAACCTGGGCACGACCACGACCATCAACGACAGTTGCACGCCGCCTGCCTGGAATCCGTCCGCGCCCACGCCCGCCGCCTCCAACCTCGACTACCTGCGCGGCGCCTGGTGCACCACCACCTGGGACCGGGACCCGAAGATCCGGGCGCGCTTCGGCACATACACGGCGCCGCGCCAGTTCATTTTCCAGCGCGAGAACTACTGAGCCGCTTGCCACCTCCCGTTGCCTGGCGGGCAGGGATCAATATTTGCAAAATATTTATTGACTTCAAGGCCTTATTCACCTAATTTCATGCGGTTCCTTGGGTAGATTCCCGAAAGACTGCCTAGTGCTTTGGTTCAAAAGGAAAAAGTCACTGCCAGGCTGGCTGGCGATCGCGCTGGATGCGAAAGCGATCCGTTACGTCCATGCCGAGGCGGCTGCCGGCTCCCGGCCGCGCGTGTTTGCCTACGCCGAAACGCCGTTCTCGGCGGGGGCCACCATTTCCGACGCGATGGGGGAGTTCGATTTTTCGCCCTACCATTGCGCGACGCTGCTGGAGATCGGTGAGTACCAGATGCTGATGGTCGAGTCCGTCGCCAACATGGCGCCGGACGAACTCAAGTCGGCCATGCGCTGGAAGGTCAAGGACATGGTGGACTTCCCGGTGGAGCAGGCCACCGTGGACGTGGTGCCCATTCCCGGCGCGCCGGGCCGCACCCCGCAGGCCTGGGTGGTGGCGGCGAAGAACGAGGTGATCGGCGAGCGCATGGCGCGGCTGGACGGCGCGGGCGTGCCGCTGCTTGCGATCGACGTGGTGGAGACCGCGCAGCGCAACGTGGCCGCGTTGTTCGAGGAAGACGGGCGCGGTGTCGGCTACCTGTATTTCGACGAGGCCGGCGGCCTGTTCACCGTCACCCAGGGTGGCGAGCTCTACCTGACCCGGCGCCTGGACATCACCAGCAAGCAGATCGTGGACCGGCCAGCGGACCAACGCGGCGACCTGTTCGACCGCATCACGCTGGAACTGCAGCGCACGCTGGACAATTTCGAGCGGCAGGCCGCCAACGTCATCGTCAGCCGGCTGGTGCTCGGGCCCGAGCCCGAGGACACCGGGCTGGCGGATTTCCTGCGCAATTCGCTCAGCCTGCCGGTGGTGCAGGGCGCACTGTCCGACGTGATCGAGTTTCCCGGGGGAGAGCCCTCCGCGCACGACCAGTGGCGTTACCTGAACCTGATCGGCTGCGCCCTCAGGACGGCCGCCTGACCATGGCCTACCAGGTCAACCTGCTGAACACGGACCTGCGTCCGCCCAAGCGCTACGTCAGCGCACGCCAGGCGGCGACCGCCACCGCGGGCGTCGCGGCGCTGGCGGCGGCGTTGGGCGTCTTCGTGTTGCTGGAGGCGGTGGAAACCGAGCGCCAGCGCGACCTCGCCAAGGCGCGGCTCGATGCCGCCCAGGAGCAGTTCAAGAAGCTGGGTTCGGAGCCGGCGAAGGGCCGCAACAAGGCGCTGGAGGACGAGGTCGTGCGCCTGGAGCAGGGCCTGCGTGGCCGCGAGGCGCTGCTGGTGAAGATCGACGGCGGCATCGGCAACACCACGGGTTTTTCCGGTTACCTCGATGCCCTGGCCCGGCGCACGCTCGAGGGTGTGTGGCTGACGCGGGTGGTGGTCGGCACCGACGACAGCGAGTTCTCCCTGCAGGGCAGGGTGGTTCGCGCCGAACTGGTCGGACAGTACATCCGGCTGCTGAACCAAGAGCAGGTGCTGCGCGGCCGGAAGATCAGCGAGATGAACCTGAGCGAGCGGGACCTCCCGCTGCCTGCGGCCCCGGTGCCTGTGCCGCAGCCCGGCGCGCGACCCGGCGCGGGGCCCGCCGTCGTTTCAACTGCGACGCCCGCAACACCCGCGGCCCCGGGTGGCGCGGCCCCGGCACCCACCGTGCGCGTGGTCGAGTTTTCGCTGGGCGCGGTACCCGCGCAGGCTGACGCCAAGTCCGAGGAGCGCAAGTGATGCAGTACTGGCAACGCTACGTCGCGTGGTTCGACAAGCGCAAGCCGCGCGAGCAGGTCGGCGTGCTCCTGGCCGGCGTGGCACTCGCGTTCCTGGTGGCGGAGCTGCTGCTGATCAACCCGGCCAGCACCCGGCAGGGCTTGGCCAAGCGCGAACTCGCGCGCATCGACCTCGAGGGGCGGGCCGTGGGCGCGCAACTGGCGACGTTGCAGGCCGAGCGCGCCGCGGACCCGGATGCGCAGAACCGGCAGCGCGCCGCGCAACTGCGCGCCCAGCTGGCCGATGCCGACGGCAAGCTGCGCACGCGCTCCGCGGAGCTCGTGCCACCCGACAAGATCCAGTCGGTGCTCGAGCGCCTGTTGTCCAGGAACGGCCGGGTCGAACTCGTCGAGCTGCGCACGCTGCCGCTCAGTTCCCTCAGCGCCGAGCAGCAGGGGCCCGCCGGCGCACCGGCGCAAGCGCCGGTGCCTGCGGCCGCGGCAGGCGCCGCGCCGGCACCCGACGCTGCCGCGACGGGCTCGGCGCCGCTGATCTACCGCCATGGCGTCGAAGTCACGCTGCGCGGCTCGTACTTCGACCTGCTCGCCTACATCAAGGACGTCGAGTCGCTGCCGCTGCGCGTGTACTGGGGCAGGATGGACCTGAATGCGACGCGCCATCCGATGAACACCATCCGCCTGGTGGTGTACACGGTCAGCCTCGACAAGGCATGGTTGTCGGTATGAGGGCCGCGGCAGTCATCCTCGCCTGTGCCCTCAGCGGCATGCCGTCGCTGCTGTCCGCGCAGACGGACCCGATGCGCCCGCCGCAGGGCCTGCTGGCCCCGCAGTCGGGAGGCGGGGCCAGTGCGGTGTCCGGCACAGGCGGCCAACGCCTGTCGGCAATCATGTTGTCCAAGGACCGCAAGTTCGCGGTCATCGACGGGCAGGAGGTCGCGCTGGGCGGCCGCCTGGGTGATGCGCGCCTGGTGCGCCTCACCGAAAGTGACGCGACCTTGCGCAGCAGGACCGAGACAGTCGTACTCAAGCTGGGCCCCGACCTGAAAACGCCGGTTGCCGCAGCCAAGTCTCAGAAAGAGGCAAAAAAATGAATAAAATCTGTCACTTGATCGTTTTTCTGGCGATTTTTTCCGTGCTTGGCTGTGCGCCCAGCCCGCTGCAGCCGACCAAGATCGAGGACACGCTCACGCGCGAGCTCGACGCGGCAGCGCAGGCTCAGGCGCGCGCGCCGGCCACCAACCGCGTGCAGGAACTGCTGCTGCCGCCGCTGGCCGGCGACCCGGCGCTGGGCGCGGCGCGTCCCATCGAACCGCGCTTCGACCTGTCGGTGAACGACACGCCGGCGCGCCTTGTGTTCTTCTCCATCGTGAACGGCACGCGCTACAGCATGCTGGTGCATCCTGAGGTGAACGGCGCGATCACGGTGCGGCTCAAGGACGTCACCGTGCCCGAGGCGATGGAGGCGATCCGCGACCTGTACGGATACGAGTACCGCATCGATGGCACGCGCATCCTGGTACAACCGGCCGGATTGCAGACGCGGGTGTTCCGCGTGAACTACCTGATCGGCCAGCGCCTGGGCCGGACCGACATCCGCGTCACCTCCGGCTCGGTGTCGGACACGCCCACCGGCATCAATGCGACGCAGGCGGGCACGGTGCCGGCCATCGCCGCCGGCGGCACTGGCGCCGCGAACACCGGTCCCGGCTCCACCGCCGGCGCGAGTTCGGCCTCGCCCATCGCTGCCGGCCCCGCCGGGCGCGTGAGCGACTCGAGCCGCATCCAGACCCAGGTGCGCAACGACTTCTGGGGCGACCTGCACGACACGCTGCGCGCCATCGTCGGGACCGAAGGCGGGCGCAACATCATCGTGAACCCGCAGGCCGGCATCGTCGTGGTCCGCGCGATGCCGCAGGAAATACGCTCGATCGAGAGCTACCTGAACGCGATCCGCGGCTCGGTGGAACGCCAGGTCATGCTCGAGGCCAAGATCGTGGAAGTCACCCTCAGCGAGCAGTTCCAGTCCGGCGTGAACTGGTCCGCGTTTCCGACCAACGGCATCGCCGGCGGCTACATGGGCAACAACACGACGCTGAACACGCGCGGGATCCTTACCAGCCCCGCGCTGACGGGGAATCCGGCGAACTCGGCGATGACGACCGGAGCCCTGGCCGGCACCATCCTGTCGGGCACGCCCGGCCCCGGCCTGTTCGGCCTGGCGTTGCAGACGTCCAACTTCGCGGCCTTGCTGCAGTTCCTGGAGTCGCAGGGAACGGTGCAGGTGCTGTCCAGCCCGCGCATCGCGACCATGAACAACCAGAAGGCGGTGCTCAAGGTGGGCACCGACGAGTTCTTCCTGACGAACATCTCCGGCGGCACGTCCACGACGTCGGCGGCCGTCGCGGGAACGGCGACCTCGACCTTCCCGACGCTCACCCTGCAACCGTTCTTCACCGGCGTGGCGCTGGACGTGACGCCGCAGATTTCCGACGACGGCGGCGTCATCCTGCACGTGCGCCCGGCGGTGAGCCGCGTGCTGCAGGACGACCGCAACATCAACCTGGGCACCAACTTCGGCGGTGTCATCACGCTGCCGCTGGCGCGCAGCACGGTGAGCGAGACCGACAGCATCGTGCGCGTGCAGGACAGCAACATCGTCGCCATCGGCGGCCTGATGAAAGTCGACATCACCGACGACCGCTCCGGCCTGCCGGGCAGCACCGGCGGCATGGCCAACGGCGGCAACCTGTTCGGCAGCCGCCAGCGCACCTCGGTGAAGAGGGAACTGGTGGTGCTGATCAAGCCGACGCTGATCCGCACCGACGCCGACTGGGCCGAGGAGACGCGCCAGGTGCGCGACCGGATCAACTCCATGGGCGGCACGCCGCCGGGACAGCGCTGAGGCGCGCGCGGGCGTGATCTACCTCGGCCACTTTGGGCTGCGCGAAGCGCCGTTCGGCATCACGCCGGACACGAGCTTCTTCTATTCCTGCCACAGCACGCAGGAAGCGCTGAACACGCTGGTGGTCGCCGTCGCCAACGGTGAGGGCTTCATCAAGGTGACCGGCGAGGTGGGTACGGGCAAGACGCTGCTGTGCCGCACGCTGCTGGCGACACTGGGCGACGGCTGGGTCAGCGCCTACCTGCCCAATCCGGACCTCGATCCGCGCGCGCTGCTGCTCGCGCTGGGCGAGGACCTGGGCGCGGGCCTGGACCCGAACGGCGACCAGCACCACCTGGTGCGCGGCCTGCAGCTGTCGTTGCTGGACTTCGCGCGCCGCGGCAAGCGGGCCCTGGTCTGCCTGGACGAGGCGCAGGCGATGCCGATCGAGACGCTGGAGACGCTGCGCCTGCTGACCAACCTCGAGACGGAAAAGCGCAAGCTCCTGCAGGTGGTGCTGTTCGGCCAGCCCGAACTCGACGACAAGCTCGCGCACCAATCGATCCGCCAGCTGCGCCAGCGCATCACCTTCCAGCACCGCCTCGGCACGCTGTCGCGCCACGAGGTCGGCTTGTACCTCGAACACCGCATGCACATCGCCGGCCACACCGGCGGGGCGATGTTCAGCCCGGGCGCCGTGCGCGCCATCCACACCGCCAGCGGCGGCGTGCCGCGCCTGGTCAACATCCTCGCCAACAAGTCGCTGATGATCGCATTCGGGCGCGGCCGGCACCGCATCGGCTGGGGCGAGGCGCGCGCGGCGATTTCCGACACGCCTGCCGCAGACAGCCTGCGCCAGCTGTGGGCGTGGCTGGCGCTGGCCGGCGTGGCCGGCACCTCGCTCGGCTGGCTGATGCTGAAATGAACACGGGAATGGCAACCGCATGAGCCTGATCAACAAGATGCTGCAGGACCTCGACACACGCAATGCGCCGACCGGCTCGGTCGCGCCGGGCGTGGGCGCAAGCGCGCGTCCGGTGCGCGCCGGCGGCGCATTCTCGGAGGCGTTCTGGCGACTGCTTGCGGTGCTGATGCTCGCGTCCGTGGGCGTGGTGGGGTGGATCTTCTGGAACCTGTTGCCGCGCGCCGCCGTGACCGAGGCCGCCTACCAAGCAGCCTTGTCGCGCCCGCGGCTGGCGGAAGCCGCGCCGGCTGCGGCCGCGTCCGCGCCGCCGGCCGCGCCATCGCCCGCCACGCCATCGCCCGCCGCAACATCGCCTGCGCCGTCACCGACCCCGCCGCAGCAGCAGGCCGCTCCGGCGCCATCGTCCGCTCCCGCTGCGCAGCCCGAGCCCCGCGCGGCGAAGGCGGCTGCGCCGGCGGCCAAGGCACAGCCGAGGTCGGAGGGCCGGCCGGCGCCGGCACCTGCCGCCGCCCCGGCGCCCGGTGATGCAGTGGCTGCCGCCGCACCCGGCACGATGCGCCTGGACCGAGCGCTTCCCGCGCCGCGCGCCGCCGCGCGCGCAGAGTCGCGCGGGGAACCCAAGATGGAACGCCGTGAGTCGAGCAACCCGCGCGAGCAGGCCGATGCCGAGTACCGGCGCGGCGTGGGATTCGTGAACCAGGGACGCATTTCCGAGGGTGTCGAATCGATGCGCGCCGCCCTGTCGGTGGACCCGACCTACGACGCGCCGCGCCAGACGCTGGTCTCGCTGCTGCTGGAGTCGCGCCGCTATGACGAGGCAGCCGGCCTGCTGCAGCAGTCGCTGGACATCAATCCGCGCGACCGCCGCTATGCGCGCCTGCTGGCGCGCATCCAACTGGAGCGCGGGGATCCGCCCGGCGCGCTGGCGGTGTTGCAGAAGCATGCGGGTGAGCCTCCCCGTGAAGCCGATTACCAGGCACTGACCGCGGCGGTGCTGCAGCGCCTCACGCGCCACAAGGAAGCCGTCGAAGCCTACCAGTCCGCGCTGGCTTCCCAGCCCGGCAACGGCGGCTGGCTGGCCGGCCTGGGCATCTCGCTGGACGCGTTGGGGCGCGGCGCCGAGGCGATGGACGCCTATCGGCGTGCCCGTGCGACAGGCGCGTTGTCGCGCGAGGTGGGGGATTACGTCGAGCAGCGACTGCGCAGCGCGCCGCGCTGAGGCGGGGAGGAATGCCGGGTAGCGGCCACGGGGGCCGCGGACCGGAAAGGCGGCCATGGACGAAAAGAACACCAAGGACAGCAAGGGCAGCAGGAACGGCAAGGCCGGACTGGTGGGGTCGGAGGGATTCTGGCGCCTGCTCGCGGCGGTCATGGTCGCCACGATTGCCTGGGCGATCTGGCTGATGTGGCAGCTCACGCCGCGGCCCGCCGTGACCGACCTGGCCCTGCAGTCGCAGATCAAGCCGATTTCCAATTTGCCCCGGCCGGCGGCCGACACCGGCCCGGAGGTACCCGCATCACTCCAGCAGGGCCAGCCGGTGGAACTGCGCTTGGCGACGGAACTGAAACCCCCGGCTGAGCCGGCTCCCGGTGCGACGCCGGCTGCCGGTACCACTCCGGCTGCTGCCGCGGCGCCGGCCCCCGCCGCAGCCAGTCCCGCAACCCCCGCCGCAACCCCCGCCGCAGCCCCCGCAAAGTAGGCCCGCGTCCCCGCGGCCGTATCATCGGCCCGGGAGGACGCCATGCACGACCGTTACCGCGACATCGTCACCGCGTTCCGCTGGCAGGTGCCAGCGCGCTTCAACATCGCAGCCGCCTGCTGCGCCCGCTGGGCTGGTGATGCGTCACGCGTCGCGCTGCGCTGGGAAGACGAATCCGGCGCGCAGGCAACCATCCGCTACGCGCAACTGCAGCGCGACGCGAACCGGCTGGCCAATGCGCTCGCCGCGCTGGGCGTGCGGCGCGGCGACCGGGTCGCGATCCTGCTCGCGCAGCGGCCCGAGACCGCGGTAGCCCACCTCGCCGCCTACCAGCTGGGCGCGGTGGCCATGCCCCTGTCGGTGCTGTTCGGTCCCGAGGCACTCTCGTACCGCCTGCGCGACGGCGGCGCGGTCGCCGCCATCGTCGAGCCGGCCTCGCTGCCGAACCTGGACGGCGTGCGCGCCGCGTGCCCGGCGTTGCGGCACGTGATCGGCGTGGCCGGCGCGAACGAGGCCTACGTGACGCCGTGGCAGGCGCTGCTGGACCGGGCGTCGGACGCGCACGCGTGCGCGGACACGGCCGCGGGCGACCCCGCGCTGCTGATCTACACCAGCGGCACCACCGGGCCGCCCAAGGGCGCGTTGATGCCGCACCAGGCCCTGGTCGGCAACATGCCCGGTTTCGAGCACTCGCAGGACGGCTTTCCGCGCGCGGGCGACCTGTTCTGGTCGCCGGCGGACTGGGCCTGGACCGGCGGGCTCATGGATGCCCTGCTGCCCACGCTGTTCCACGGGCAGGCCATCCTGGGCTATCGCGGCCGCTTCGACCCGGAGCGCGCCTTCGGCCTGATGGAACGCCACGGCGTGACCAACAGCTTCCTGTTCCCGACCGCGCTGAAGATGATGATGAAGGCGCTGCTGGAACCGCGCGCACGCCACCGGTTGCGGCTGCGCGCGATGATGAGCGCGGGCGAGTCGGTGGGGCAGACGGTGTTCGACTGGTGCCGGGAGTCCCTGGGCGTCACGGTGAACGAGATGTTCGGCCAGACCGAGATCAACTACATCGTGGGCAACTCGCAGGCGCTCTGGCCCGCGCTGCCCGGGTCCATCGGACGGCCCTATCCCGGGCACCGGGTGGCGGTGATCGACGCGGACGGCAACGAGCTGCCGGCGGGGGAGATTGGCGAGGTCGCCTGCCTGGATGGCCGCCGCGTGCCGGGGACGGAGGCGGGCCTGGTCGACCCGGTGTTCTTCCTCGGTTACTGGAACGACCCGCAGGCCACCGAGGCCAAGTACACCGGCGCCTGGTGCCGCACGGGCGACCTCGCCACCCGCGACGGCGAGGGCAACCTCTGGTACCAGGGGCGCGCCGACGACGTGTTCAAGTCCGCGGGCTACCGCATCGGGCCCTCGGAGATCGAGAACTGCCTGCTGCGGCATCCGGCCGTGGCCAATGCCGCCGTGGTGCCCAGTCCGGACCCGGAGCGCGGCGCCGTGGTCAAGGCCTACGTGGTGGCGACGCCTGGCCACGCGGCGGATGACGCCCTGGTTGCAGCGCTGCAGGCCCATGTGCGCGACCGGCTCGCCCCCTACGAGTACCCGAAGGAGATCGAGTTCATCGACGCGCTGCCGATGACCACCACCGGCAAGGTGCAGCGGCGCGTGCTGCGCGAGCGCGAGGCCGCGCGCAAGCGGGACGCCGCCGCGACGGACTAGCGGCAGTTCGACCCGCCTCCCATGCGCGTGCCTGCGACTGCGCCGACCGCGGCACCCAGGCCGGTCGCGGCGGTGTTGCCCTGGCCGCGCCCGACGGTGTGGCCCAGAAGGCCGCCGGCCAGCGCGCCCAGCGCCGTGCCCACGTTGACCGAGGGCTGGCAGGGATCGCTGATCGCGCCGCCCGCGACCGCGCCGGTGGCCGCGCCCAGCGCGGTCGCGGCGACGCGTCCGTTGCCCTGGCCGACTTGGTTGCCGATCACGCCGCCAGCCATGGCGCCCAGCGCCGGTCCGAGCAGGGAGCCCGCGGACGGCGCGGCGCCACGGGCCGGGTCGTAACGCTGGGATTCGTAACGCGGCGCTTCGTAGCGTTGCGTGTCGTAGCGCGGCGCGTCGTAAGCCGGGCGGTGGCCGCCGTAGCCGGACTGCGTGGCGCAACCCGCCACGAGGAGGGCGGTGGAGAGCGCGGCGAACCGTGCGGCGAACCGCGGGGCGAACAGCGGGGCGGTGCGATTGCGTCCGGATGCCATGGCGAACTCCTGTCGATGGGTCGTACCCGATCAACGCCGCGCGGGCGCGCCGGGAGGACGGCGATGGTGTAAGCCTTTGTAATCGCGCCGAGCGGGGTTCGCCACCGCCGTGCGCGCATACGGGGCTCGATGCGCGGACCTGCCCCGGCAGCGCAAGCGTCGGATTCGTATATGCTTTTGGCATCGCACCGCGGCATCGCGGCGCGCGCCCCAAGAATCCGGCGACCCGACACTCCTCCACGGACCACCCCACCATGAAGCTCTACACCTTCTTCCGCTCCTCGGCGTCCTTCCGCCTGCGCATCGCGCTGAACCACAAGGGCATTGCCTACGACCCGGCCTACATCAGCCTGCCGAAGAACGAACACATGGCGCCCGCCTACAAGGACGAGGTGAACCCGTCCGGCCTGGTGCCCACCCTGGTGGACGGCCCGCACGTGCTGACCCAGTCGCTGGCGATCATGGAGTACCTGGACGAGGTGCATCCCGGCCCGAAGCTGCTGCCGGCGGACCCGCTGGGCCGCGCCTACGTGCGCGCGTTCTCGCAGCTGGTGGCCTGCGAGATCCATCCGCTGAACAACCTGCGCGTGCTCAAGCACATCCGCAAGGCCTACGGCCTGGACGAGGCCGGCGTGAACACCTGGTACGCCCACTGGATCGCCGAGGGCTTCGCGATGATGGAGTCCATGCTCGCGCGCGAGAAGCGCGCGGGCGCGTTCGTCAACGGAGACGGTTTCGGCATGGCCGAGTGCTGCCTGGTGCCGCAGGTGTCCAACGCGCAGCGCTTCAACTGCGACATCGCCAAGTACGAGCGCGTGATGCGCATCCACGAGGCGTGCATGAAGCTCGACGCGGTCAAGGCCGCATTGCCGGCGGGCCAGGCCGACGCGATTGCCTGAACGCGATCCGGGCGAAGGCGGGCCGCGCGGCAGGGAGCATGCGCCCGGCGGCCTGACGGTCGAGGCGCTGCGCGAGCGCCACGGCGAGCGCTACAAGTGGCTGGTGCTGGCCACGGTGATGATCGGCATGATGGCCTCCATCATGTCCACCACCATCGTGAACGTCGCGGTGCCCGACATGATCGGCTACTTCGCCATCGGCCAGGAGCGCGCGCAGTGGATCTCCACCGCGTTCATGGTGGCCATGACCCTGTCGCTGCCGCTCACGCCCTGGCTGCTGCAGCGCTACGGCCTGCGGCGCACCTACGGCGGCGCGGTGACCATGCTGATGCTGGGCGGCATCGTCGGCGGGCTGTCTGGCAACTTCAGCGTGATGATCGCCATGCGCGTGGTCGAGGGCATGGCGGCCGGCCTGCTGCAGCCCATCCCCAACGTGGTGATCATGCGCGCCTTCGGCCAGCACGAGCAGGGGCGCGCCATGGGCGTGTTCGGCTTCGGCGTGGTGCTCGCTCCCGCGGTCGGGCCCACGGTGGGCGGCCTGCTGGTCGAGGCCTTCGGCTGGCGGTCGATCTTCTTCGTGGTGGTGCCGTTCTGCGTGGTGGCCCTGTTCATGATCCGGCGCTACCTCGCGCCGGTGTCCAGCTTCATCGGCGAGCGCCAGAAGCTCGACTGGCCGGGACTGCTGCTGCTGTCGGTGGCCACGCTCGCGCTGCTCAACGGCCTGGTCGCGCTGCACGGCGAGACCAGGTCGACGGCCGTCGGCCTGATGGTCCTCGGGCTGTCCTGCTTCGCGGGCTTCGTGTTCTACCAGCTCAGGCGCACCGCGCCGCTGCTGCAGCTGCGCCTGTTCGCGCACCGCAGCTTCGCCGCCGGGGCGGTGGTGTCCTTCATCTACGGCGCGTCGCTGTTCGGCTCGACCTACCTGTTCCCGGTCTACATGCAGATGGCGCTGTCCTACTCGCCTTCGCAGGCCGGGCTGGTGCTGCTGCCGGCCGGGATCATGCTGGCGATCACCATGCCGCTGGCAGGCAAGCTGGCCGACCGCCTGCCGCACTGGCGGCTGGTCGCGGTGGGGCAGGCGCTGCTGGGCCTGTCGCTCGCCCTCATGGCCTGGCGCGAGGTCGCGGGCATCTACCTCGTGCTGGTCGCCTGGGCGGTGCTGGGGCGCATCGGCTTCGGCCTGTCGCTTCCCGCGCTCAGCCTGGGCTCGGTGCGCGGCCTCGCGCGCGAGGAGATTCCCCAGGCGGCCAGCGTGTCGAGCTTCCTTCGCCAACTGGGCGGGGCAATCGGCGTGGGCGCCCTGGGCATCGGGCTGGAGTGGCGGCTGTCGGCCCATGGCGGTGGCGCGCAGGCCTATGGCGAATGCTTCATCGCGCTGGCCTGCCTGTCGCTGCTGGCGAGCATTGCCGGGTGGTTCATGAGGCCGGCGGGCAAGGTGTCGTGAAGCGCGGGCCTGTGGTGCCCCGGAGACGAATCGAACGTCCGACCTGCCCTTTAGGAGGGGGCCGCTCTATCCACTGAGCTACCGGGGCGGGTCAGAGCAAGACTCCGAATTTCCCTGCCGCTTCACACACTTGGGTTAATGACGCTGTATCCCCGGTAAGGAAACGATACCGTTGTTGCCCGGCGTTTACAAGCGTTGAGTGTGATGGAAGTGTGATGGCCCCTCATCGGGTCTCCAGCCAAACCCCATGACGCGCGCGCGATGGTTACTTGCCCCGTTCAGGGGCATACGTGAGCAGGGAAGAGTTGTCTGAACGGGTTAGTCAACCTTAAATATTTTGAATGTCACGTAAAGACCTAAGCCGATGAGGAGTATCAGGGCAAAGCCGATGGCAAGAACCGTTACCGTTGACAGCATCATTGCCAAATACCACTTTCCCTGACTTCGAAGCAGGCGAGTCCGGTCTTCTATCAGATGGCCAAAATCTTCCCAAAGAATTACTGCCACTACCCACGGCGCAAATATAGAGAATGCGATGGCCGCGCCTTGCGCTAGGTCGATGATTGGTGTGTCTAGTACTTTGCTAGCCTTTTCGTTGACGTTCGTCACAAAGGTACTCAGCAAGTACAAAAGCTGGTTGAAGAGTTCGCGGAGAGTCATCGGTGTCCGCCAGAAATGAATCGGCTGTTCGGAGAAGCAGCGTTTCTAAACGCGTCGCAGAGATTTAGACATCATTATTTATTGATTTAA
>CAIVVS010000131.1 GCA_903909415.1 uncultured Pseudomonadota bacterium
CGTCGTATTCCTGATCCGCGGCAAGCTGGGCGACAGCCTGGTGTTCCAGGCCGTGGTGCGCGAATACGCGCTGCGCCATCCCGGGGAGCGGATCACCCTGCTGATGCGCGCCGACTACGCGGCCCTGCTCGCGGGCGAGCGTGGGTTCGGCGTCGTCGGCTTCGGCAGCCGCATGGCGTTGGCGGCGGCCGTGCTGCGCTTGCGGCTGGGCTGCGCGCTGCGCGGCGGGCGCATCGACGTGTTCGCGGTGCTCTGGGGCTTCGGCGACGCCGTCACCATGGCGGGGCGGCTTTCGGGCGCCGCGCGCCGGCTCTACATCGACGGGCGCATGCCCGCGCTGTTTCCCGAGTTTCCGCCGGCCCAGGATTCCGACACGCTGGAAGGCCCCGCCTGGCTGGTCGCGCGCCTGCTGGATGGCGGCCTGCCACGCCCGGCATCGGCCTTGCTGCCTCAACTGGCCGCGATGCGCACCCCCGGCGGCAATGCCGTCGCGGTGGTGCCCCTGGCCAACGAACCGCGCAAGAACATGGACCGTGCCTGCCTGGACGCGCTGCTGGCCGAAGTCCGGCGCCGCCACCCCGGCGCCGCGATCCGGCTGTTCGTGAATCCAGGCGACAGCGGCGCGCCGGCGGTGTCGCGCGACCTGCCCGCCGACGTGGCGCTGGTGTCCTTCCGCAGCGTGACGCAGCTGGTCGGGCTGTACCGCGACGTGGCCGCCTGGTACGGCACCGACACCGGCACCTACCATGTCGCCGCTGCCATGGGCATCCCGGCCACCGTGTTCTTCGGCCCGACCCAGCCGCTGAAGATCATGCTGCCGGCGCAGCCGGCGGCGCGCTCGGTGCGCCTCGCGGTGCTGGGCAACGAGCATTGCGAGGTCAAGGACTGCGCGGACCCGGCCTGCCTGCAGCAGGCGGTATCGGCCTGGTCCGGGAAGGCCCTCGCCGCGCCGCTTGCGCGCGCGCCTGCGTCCTGCCCGCTGCGCGCGCACGATGCGGCGCGCCTGGCCGACGTCGCAGAACGTCCGGCCTCCGACAGTGCCTCAGTACGTGATCAGGTCCGTGAACTGGTGCGCCAATGAAAATCCTGGTCATCAAGCGCGACAAGCTCGGCGACCTGCTGCTGGCCACGCCCATGCTCGCGCACCTCAAGGCCAGCCGGCCGGACGTGCAGCTGCACCTGCTGACCAATGACTACAACGCCTGGGTCGCGTTCGGCAACCCGCACGTGGACCGGCAATGGATCTACCGCCGGGTGCGCCACGGCGGGCGCGTGTCCTTGTCCGCGGCATGGAACCTCTGGCAGACCACGCGTGCCTTGCGCCGCGAACGTTTCGATGTGGTGGTTGTCGCCAACGGGGAGGAATCGCCGCGGGCGATCGCGCGCGGGCTGTCGATACGCGGGCAGCGCACCATCGCCTACTGCCGCGACCGCGGCGCATGGCCCGGACTGAGCGATGCACTGCTGCCGCCTGCCGGCATGCACGAAGCCGACCGCATGCTGGGCATGCTCGCGCCGCTGGGCATCGCGGCGCCCGCGACGCGGCCCGATCCGTACTACGCGCTGCCGGAAGAACAACGCCGCTTCGCGCGGCAGTGGTTGGGCGAACGGGGACTCGCGGAGCGCGGCTACGTGACCCTGGGACTGGGCGCGCGCCGGCCGAAGAAGCAGCCCTCGACCGAGCAGATCCTGCGCTGGACCCGGCACTGGCATGAACGCCACGGGTTGGCCACGGTATTCATGTGGACACCGGGCAAGAGCGACGACCCGGTGTACCCGGGCGACGACCATGTGGCGCAGCCGGTGCTGGATGCGAAGCTGCCCTTCATCCACCCGTTCCGCGGCGCCATCCTGCCTGCACTCGGACTGATCTGGGCAGGTCGGGCCGCGATGTTCCCCGACTCCGGGTTGATGCATTTCGCCGCCGCCAGCCCGGGCGGCGTGCTGGGCCTGTTCGCGCAGACCGACGTGTCGCCGCATCCCTCGCAATGGGGGCCGATCGGCCCGCGCGCGGATTTCCTGGATGCGCCCGAGAGCGTGTCCGAACTCGCCGACGACCTGGTGCTCGCCCGTTTCGAGGCGTTGCTGGGCTGAATTCCCCGACGATCCCGCTCAGCCCTGCTTCTTGTACAGGTAGGGATTCATGGTCGGGTCGTTGTACATCTTGAACTGCCGGTAGATCCGGAAGCGCGCGCGCCCGGCCAGGCAATCCGCGAGCAGGCCATCGAGGCAGCCCGCGAGGTCCGCGCGCTGCTCCTGCAAGCGCGCCAGCCGCTGGCGGCAGCTCGCGACATGCTCGGGGCTTGCATCGGTGCGCTCGGTCTGCAGGCGCATGTGGAACAGCTTCAGCGACAGGATGGACAACCGGTCGACCATCGATCCCGCGGTCTCCGAATTCAGCCGCGGGCCGGCCGCGTCCGGATCGACCCCGGCGGCCGCGAGCATGGCCAGCAGGTGCTCGTCGATGCGCTCGATCGCGTCATTGCGCTTCTGGTTGAAGCCGTCGATGGCGCGCTTGTTGGCGGCGATCTCGGCATCGGCCACGTCGGTGCGCCGCGCCAGGTCCTCCTCGTCCCACAACCGGTTGTTCCAGCGGTGGTTGGCTTCAATCCATTGCCACACGCCCGATTCATGCTCGGTGGCTGCGCCCGCAGCCCAGGTGCGCTTCGCGACGCGCTCGTCGTGGAAGGCCGTGACCGCCTTGCTCGCGGGCAGGGCCGCCTTGATGGATTCGATGCCGGACTGGTTCATGCCACCCTCGTATTCAGTTCGACGCCTGCCGCAGCACGCCCTCGGCGGCCTCGGTCACCGCAGCCATGGATATGCCCTGCATGCAGACATTGTCGGTGCAATCCGGCGCGAAGCGCACGCAACGCTGCATGCCGGGAACATGGCGCCGGAACACCACGCTCTGGTTGCGGCACGGCACGTCGGCCAAGCTGACCGCGCGGGTCGGCCCCTGCCCCCAGTAAGCCCCCGCTCCCGACAGTTCCACCGAGCCCGGCCCGAACAGGGTCACGCAGGGCGCGCCGGTCAGGCGCGCCAGGTGCGCAATGCCGGTATCCGGGCAGACCACCAGGCCGGCGCGCTTGACCAGGTGCCAGAGCTGCGCGAGGTCCAGGCGTCCGGCGAAGCTCGCATGGCGGCGCTCCGGGTCGACTTCGTCCACCAGGTGCTGCTCGTCGGCACCCGCGCTCCACACCACCTGCAAGCCGCGTGCGACCGCCCACTCGGCCAGCGCACGCCACTTCGGCGCCTGCCAGTGGCGCAGCGGGTTGCGCGCGCCCAGGTGGAACAGCGCATAGGGAGCGACCGGTGGATCGAACGCGGCGCAGGGCGGCTCGGGCCAGTCGGCGGGGTCAAAGGCGGCCGGTGCTGGACCGGGCAGCAGCAGGGCAGAGGCATCACCCCAGTTCCAGGGCCAGGCCGGCACGGGCACGAACTCGTCCACCATCCAGTTCTTGTAGCCGGGCGTGTCGCCGTCGAAGGCGACGATCCAGCGCGCGCCCATGGCCTGCGCCAGCCAGGCATGGCGGTTGTCGCCGGGAACCAGCGCCAGGTCGGGCGGCGCGCCGCGCATCAGGGCGGTCAGCGAGGCCGCGCTACCGGGCGAGAACGGCAGGGCCTGCACGCCGTAGGGCCGTCCCGCATACAGGCCGGCAATCCCCGCGGGCACGGTCATCACGATCTCGGCCAGCGGATGCTGCTCGCGGCACTTGGCGAGCAGCGGCGTGATCTGCAGCGTGTCGCCCAGCAGCAGGTGATGGACGATGGCGATGCGCTGCGGCTGCGCAGGACGCGCCCGCCGGCCGGCGCTCCGGGCGCGGCGCAGCAGCGCCCGCGGCAGCACACGCAACCGGCCCTGCAGCCTGCCCTGTCGCCGCGCCGCCATCAGCCGCCCCGGGCCGCCGGCTTCACGGCGTCGGCAAACACGCGCTCCATCGCATCCAGCATTGCGTCCAGGCTGAAGCGCGCCGCGCAATGCGCGTGCGCGGCGGCGCCGAGGCGCTCGCGCAGCGGCGCGTCGTCCAGCAGCCGGCGCAATGCGCCGGCCAGCGCCGCCGTGTCCTCCGGTGGCACCACCAGCGCCGTGCGGCCGTCGATGGCGGCCTCGGCGATAGACCCCACCGGCGTGCTGATGCAGGGCAGCCCGGTCAGCATCGCCTGGACCAGCGACTGCGGCACCCCCTCGTTCGCGTAGGAAGGCAAGGCGAACACGTCCATCGAATGCAGCCAGGGCCGCACATCCGACTGGTTGCCGCACAAGCGCACCTTGTCGCCCAGGCCCAGGGACGCGACCTGGGTCCGGAGGTTTCCGTCCTGCGGGCCGTCGCCGACGATCAGCAGCAGCGCGTCTTCCCGCCCCAGGGAGGCGAACGCGTCGATCAGGTAGCGATGCCCCTTCCAGCTGCGCAGCGTGGCAACGATGCCGACCAGCAGCTTGTCCGCCGGCAGGCCCAACGCGGCGCGCGCCGCCGACCGGTCGCCGGGCGTGAAGCGCGCGGTGTCGATGCCGGTGGGCACGGACACCATGCGCGCGGGGTCATAGCCGTTGTCGCGCGCCAGCGTGGCGCGCAGCGTCTCGCCGGTGGTGACGATGCTGTGGGTCGCCGTCTGGTACAGCCAGCGTGTCGTGGCATTGCGCGGGACGGGAGCCGAGATGTGCCGGGTGCGAACGATGGGAGGCGCCCCACGCAGGCTCGCGCAGGCCAGCGCGACCAGCCAGGAATCGGTGGAACTGTGGGTGTTGACCACGTCCACCGGATGGCGCGCCAGCCAGTCGCGAAGGCAGAGGAAACCCTTCAGCGACTTGCGCCCCATGGGCAGCGCGTGCACCTCCAGCCCGCGCTCGCGCCCTGCCGGCACGATGCGCGACTCCGGCGGCGCGACCAGCACCACCTCGTGCCCGCGACGCCGCATGCCCTCCGATTCGGTCAGGATGCGCAACTCCTGGCCGCCCCAGCCACATGACGACTCCGTGTGCAGGATCTTCATCGCGGCGGGCACCAGGGTGCCGTGCGCAGCAACTTCATGCAGCGCAACTCAGGCCGCCTCGCGCTCGTACTGCAGCCGGTACAGGCGCGAGTAGATGCCTTCGCGCGCGAGCAGCTCGGCGTGCCGGCCGACCTCGGCCACGCGCCCGCCCTCCATCACCACGATGCGGTCGGCGCGCTCGATGGTGGACAGCCGGTGCGCGATGACCAGGGTGGTGCGCCCGCGCATCAGCTGCTCCAGCGCGGTCTGCACCTGGCGCTCGGATTCGGTGTCCAGCGCCGAGGTCGCCTCATCCAGGATCAGCACCGGCGCGTTCTTGAGGTAGGCGCGGGCGATCGCCAGGCGCTGGCGCTGGCCACCGGACAGGCGCACGCCGTTCTCGCCGATCATGGTCGACAAGCCGAGCGGGAGTTCGCGGATGTAGGGCATCGCATAGGCGGCCTCGGCCGCGGCGACGATGTCCTCCTCGCGCGTGCCGGCCAGGCGCCCGTAGGCGATGTTGGCCGCCACCGTGTCGTTGAACAGCACGATGTCCTGCGACACCAGCGCGAGGTTCCCGCGCAGGCTGCCCAGCGTCAGCTCGCCGACGTCCTGGCCGTCCAGCAGGATCTGGCCGGATTGGGCCGAGTAGAAGCGCGGCAGCAGGTGGGCGAGCGTGGTCTTGCCTGCGCCTGATGCGCCCACCAAGGCCACCGTCTCGCCGGCCTCGACCTTGAAGGACACGCCGTCCAGGGCGGGCTTGCCGCCGCCGGGGTAGGTGAAGCGGACTTCGCGGAACTCGATCGCGCCGCGCGCGCGGCCGAGTTCGCGCGTGCCGGTATCCGGCTCCGGCTTCTCGTCCAGCAGCGCGAACACGCTCTCGGCGCCGGCCAGGCCGCGCTGCAGGGTCGCGTTGACGCCGGTCAGGTGCTTGAGCGGCGCGAGCAGCAGCAGCATCGCGGTGAGGAAGGAGACAAAGCCTCCGACCGTGGTCTGGTCCTCCAGCGCCTGGCGGGTCGCCAGCCACACGATTACCGAAAGGGCGATCGCCGCCATCATCTGCACCAGCGGCACGTTGGCTGCGGCCGCGCTGGTGAGCTTCATGTTGAAGCGGCGCACGATGTTGGCGCGGTCCTCGAAACGGCCCGCCTCGTATTCCTGGCCGCCGAACACCTTGACCACGCGGTGGCAGCCTATGGTCTCCTCCAGCACGTGGTTCAGGTCGCCGATCGCCCCCTGCACGCCGCGGTTCAGCCCGCGCAGGCGCTTGGAAAAGGCACGCGTGACCAGCACCACCATGGGTCCCAGCACCAGCGCGATCAGCGTGAGCTTCCAGTTCAGCCACAGCAGCCATGCCAGCAGGCCGACGATGCTGAGCGTGTCCTTGACCACCACGGTCAGCGCATTGGTCGCCGCACCCGTGACCTGCAGCACGTCGTAGGTGAAGCGCGACACCAGCGCGCCGGTGGTCTGGGAGTCGTAGTAGGAGGTGGGCAGGCGCACCAGCTTGCCGAACATCGCGTTGCGCAGGTCGGTCACGACCTTGTTGGCCACCCAGCCGATCGCGTAATCGGACACGAAGGAGGCGATGCCGCGCACCACGAACACGCCGACGATCATCATCGGCAGCCAGGCCAGCAACGGGCCGTCCTTGGTGACGAAACTGCCGTCGAGCAGGGGCTTGAGCAGCGCCGGGAAGGCCGGCTCGGTGGCCGCCACCACCACCATGGCGGCGAGGGCGAGCCCGAACGTGCCCGCATAGGGACGCACGTACTTGAGCAGGCGGATGTAGAGCTGGAAACTGGAGGCGGGGCGCGGGTCTGCCATGGCGGTGCCGCGAAAAACGCAATTGTACCCTTGTACCCTTGGTACCCTTCGCTCCCCGGGCCACCGGCCGGTACCCCGGACCATCGCCCCGGCCCGGACAACGCGACCGGGGCTTCAGTGCCTGCCTGCGCCCAACAGCCCCCGATACACCTCAGCCAGGCGCGCCGCCATGCCCGCCGGGCTCAGTCCGGACACGGCCGCGCGCGCCGCATCGCGCATGGCTTCCCATTCGCCGCGCCCGCGATCGAGCAGGCGGGACAGGGCCGCGACATCCATTGAATCGCACACATGGCCGTTGGCCCCTTCGGTGACGAGTTCCGCCGCGCCGCAGGCAGTACTGGTCACGACGGGAAGGCCGCAGGCCAGCGCCTCCAGCGCGGCGTTGGGAAACGGGTCGTACAGCGTGGGCAGCACGAAGCAGTCGGCCGCGCCGTACCAGGGACGCACGTCCTCCACGCCACCGGTGAAGTGCACCTGCGCGCCCAGTCCGCGCGACACCGCATCCGCCTTGAATGCCGCCAGGCGCCGGTCCGCACCGACCACCGCCAGGTGCAGGTCGCGCCGGCCCAGGGACTGCATCGCCTGCAGCAGTTGCGGCACGCCCTTGCGCTCGAACCCCGACCCGACCATCACCAGCAGGCAGTCGGCCTCGCCCACGCCCAGCGTCGCGCGCAGCGCGCCGCCGGCTTCGCGCAACGCCGGTTTGAAGCGCTCGAGGTCCACGCCGTTGTGCACCACGTGCAGGCGCTCCTCAGGCAGGCCGAACCAGCGCCGCACTTCAGCCGCGACCATGCGTGAATTGCACACCACGGCACGCAGCCTGGTGCTCTCGAACATGCGCTTCTCGGCGCGCAGCACGCGCGCGTGGTACGGGCTCAGGCCGGTGAAGGTCCGGCGCAGGCGACCGCGCGCGCGGTCGCGGTTCTCCAGCCACTGCCGGTGCACGCCGTCGCCGGCGCGGTACAGGTCGCAGCAGGCGATGCGCTCGTGAGACTGGACCAAGTCGAAGCGGCGTTGCGCGAGCTGCCGGCAGACCTCGGCCTCGAAGCCCGCGTCGCGCCAGGTCCGGCCGACGTGGAACGGATCGCAACGCACGAACTCCGCGCCCGGGACCGGCTTCCAGCTGCGCGCGAAGATGGTGACATGCACGCCCTCGCCGCCCAGGGCGCCCAGGGCGCGCTCGATGAAACGCTCGGCACCGCCAAACGGGTTGTAGCGCTGGCGCACGAGGGCGATCTCCATGGCCGCGATTATAGGGGCGGCGCCGCGCGCACCTTCGCAACCGCATCGCACAGCGCCGCTGCTGATGCGAGCACGCCTGGGCCCATGCGGTGCGCCAGCGCACCGTCCACTTCCGCGACGCGCGCGCCACGCACCGAGCGCATCGCCTGCGGCGGGCGCCACGCTCGCGCGCCGCCTTCCTCGGCGCTGAAGGCCAGGATCATCGCGTCAGGATCCCGCACCAGCAACTGCTCGCGCGAGACGGCGGGCGTGAGCATGGCGAGGTCGCCGAAGGCATTGTCCGCGCCGCACAAGGACAGCAACTCGGTCACCAGGTGTTGCCCCCCCAGCGTCAGCAGCGGCCGCGGCCAGATCGCGTAGAACACGCTGACCCTCGGCAGGCCCGCATGGCGGGCGCGCAGTTCGCGCACGCCGGATTCGAAGCGGCGCGCCTGTGCCTCCGCCCGCGCCGCATCGGGGCCCATCCCACCGAAAGCGCGCAGCACGCGGGGTATGTCGTCCAGCCGGGCGATGTCCGTGACGAACAGCCGCAGGCTGCGCGACTCCAGCCGGGCGAGGTCGCGCGCGCGGTTGCCGCTGCCCCAGCCCAGCACCAGGTCGGGCTTGAGCGCCGCGATCTGCTCGAAGTCCACGTGGGCGCTGTCGGAGACCACGGGCAGTTTCTCGACTTCGGGCGGTTCCCGGCTCCATGCGGACACGCCGACCAGAGGGAGCCCGGCCGCGTGCGCGAGTTCGGCGAGGTGGGGAGCGAGCGTGACCACGCGGCGCGCGGGGGCGGCCAGCTCGACGCGCACGCCGCGATCATCGGTCACGCCCGCGCGCGCCGGAAGGGACAGTGCGGGAAGCAGCAGCGTCACCAGGAGGACGGCAGGCAGCGGGGCCCGGACCGGGGCCTTCAAGCGCGGTACCTCAGCCAGCCAGCAGCGCGTCGGCCGCCTCGAGCACGCGCGCCAGCGGCAGCGTGGACAGGCATTCGGACAGCTTGCCGCCGCCGCAGCCGTCGTTGCCGCACGGACGGCAGGCATGCACGGTGGACGCGACCACGCGATGCGGCACGCGCCACGGCCCCCACTCCCGTTCACCGCTGGGCCCGAACAGGGCCACCACCGGCGTGCCCATCGCCGCGGCGATGTGCATGGGCGCGGAATCCACGCCGATGAACAGCCGGGCGCGCGCGCTGAGTGCGGCGAGTTGCTTGAGGCTGAGCTGCCCCGAGAGATCCACCGGCTTGCTGCGGCAGGCGGCGAGGATGTCGCGCACCATCGCGCGCTCGGCCTCGTCGGGCGCCGCGGTCAGCGCCACGCGCAGGCCGCGCGCGTCCAGCGCATCGGCCAGCGCCGCCATGGGCGCAGTCTCCCAGCACTTGAAGCGCCAGCGCGAGGCCGGATGCAGGTGGACGAATCCCCGCGGCGCGAGGCCATGCCCGGCCAGCATCGCGTCCACGGCCGACACCGCCGCTTCGCCGGGCACCAGCACCAGTGAACGCGACGCCTCGTCCGGCTGGATGCCGATGCGCCGCAGCGCGTCCAGGTTGAGTTCCACCGTGTGCCGGCCGCCGTTCGCCGGCAGGCGGTACCGGTGGGTGAAACTGTCGCGCCACCAGCCGGACTTGCCGGGCGCATCCGGTGCGACCGACGCGCGGGCTCCCAGCCGCCGCGCCAGCCAGGCGCCGCGGCCCTGGTCGGTGAGGTGCACGACCAGGTCGTAGTCCCGCGCGCGCAATGTGGAGTAGAGATTCCACTCAGCGCCCAGGCGCGCCGGCAGCGGGGCCTGGCGCCAGCTGCGGTCCACCAGGTGCAATTGCGACAGCGCGGGATGCAGGGACAGCATGTCTGCGGTGTCCGCGTAGACCAAAGCGTCGACCTCCGCCTGTGGCGCGGCGGCCTTGAGCGCGGCCAGTACCGGCGACGCCAGCAGCACGTCGCCGTGATGGCGAAGCTTGGTCACCAGCACCCTGCGCAGGCGCGCGGGGTCGATGGCATCGGCGGGTCGGTACAGCATGGCCGGCACGATAGCAGAGCCCCGGCGCGGACAGTGCCGCGCCGGACTTCAGCCCCGCCTCAGGACCGGATCGCGACCACGCGCGTCGCGCGCACCGCCTGTACCGCCGCAAGCAGCACTGCACTCCACGCCAGCATGCCCCATGCATAGCCGGGGAACCAGCGCGCGACGCGCGCGGCGAACACCGACCAGCCGGGATCGGCGAACAGGCCGGAGAAAAGATAGAAGCTGCTGCTGGAGATCAGGAAGGCTGATGCGACGCCCAGCACGGCGGCGCCGGCGATCGCGAACAGCCCGCGACGCGTCATCGGGTCGCGGTCCGCGCACCACGCACCCGCGTACCAGAGGCTGGCATAGGTCGGCGCAAGGAAGGCATAGGCGATGGTGAAGCAGGAATCCGCCGAACCGGCACGCCCCAGCGCGACCAGGTCGACCAACACGGCGAGCGCGAGGAACCCGCAGAACGCGAGGTGCCGGCGCAGCAGCATGCCGCCGACGAAGAACACCGCGAGCGAGGCGTCGCCCAGGTGCGCCATCGCGCCGATGTCGCGAAACCGCGTCACCAGCATCAGCAGCGCGAGCAGCACGCCGAGGGCCAACGGGGATGGGACTGTGCGGCCGTCACGGCCTTGCTTGTCCTGCCTTGCAGCGAAGTTCGCGTTCATGCCGTTCTCTCCTTGAGTAAGCCCAATATCGCATCCATGTCCAGGTGCGTGTCCACCGCGTCGGCCAGCCGCTCCAGGCTCGCCTCGCGCAGTTCGTCCAGTTCCAGCGCGCCACCGCCTGCCCGCCCGGCCCAGGCGAGCAGGGCATCGCAGGCGGGGGCGTGGTCAAACAGGCCGTGCAGGTAGGTCGCCAGCACCTGCCCGTCGGGCGACACCGCGCCGTCCGGCGCGCCGTCATCGAGTTGCATCGCCGGGCGCGCCAGTCCCGGTCCGCTGGACACGCCCATGTGGATCTCGTAGCCGCGCACCGGCGCCGCGAGCGCGGTGCCGGGAAACACCGTGCCCCGGGTGTTCCTGCGCAACTTGTGCGGCGTGAGTTCGGTCTCGATGTCGAGCAGTCCCAGGCCCGCGCTTTCCCCTGCCGGCCCCTCGACGCCCTGCCGGTCCCGGATCACCCGCCCCAGCATCTGCATGCCACCGCATACCCCGACTACGCGGCCGCCGAAGCGCAGGTGGCGAAGGATGGCGTCGGCCCAGCCCCTTTCCCGCATGAACTGCAGGTCGGCGCGCACCGACTTGCTGCCCGGCAGGACCACCAGGTCGGCCGGCGGCAGCGGCTCCTCCGGGCCGACGAAACGCAGGTCCACGCCGGGATGGTGGCGCAGCGCGTCGAAGTCGGTGTGGTTGCTGATGCGCGGATAGACCGGCACCACGACGCGGAATCCGCCGCTGGCCGCCGTGTTCGAGGGTAGGGCATCCTCGGCGTCCAGCGCCAGGTCGCGCAGCATCGGCAACACGCCGAACACCGGCTTGCCCGAGCGCGCCACCAGCCAGTCGATGCCCGGCTCCAGCAGGGCGCGGTCGCCGCGGAACTTGTTGATCACGAAACCGGCGACGCGCGCCCGCTCGCTGTCGGACAGGCAATCCAGCGTGCCGAGGAAGTGGGCGAACACCCCGCCGCGGTCGATGTCCGCGACGATGATGACCGGGCAGTCCACCGCCTCGGCGAAGCCCATGTTGGCGATGTCGTGCTCGCGCAGGTTCACCTCGGCCGGGCTGCCCGCGCCCTCGACCAGGACCACCTCGGCATCGGCCTGCAGCCGCCCGAAGGCGGCCAGCACATGCGCGAGCAGGCCGGGCTTGATGCGCGCGTAGTCGCCGGCGTCGAACTCGCCCTGCGGCGCGCCCTGCACCACCAGCTGCGCGCGCCGGTCGCTGACCGGCTTGATCAGCACCGGGTTCATGTCACTGCGCGCGGGCACGCGCGCGGCCTGTGCCTGCAGCATCTGGGCGCGCGCCACCTCGCCGCCGTCCACCGCCACGGCGCTGTTGAGCGACATGTTCTGCGGCTTGAACGGCGCGACGCGCAGGCCGCGTCGCGCAAGCGACCGGCACAGGCCCGCTACCAGCGTGCTCTTGCCGGCATCGGAGGTCGTGCCCTGCACCATCAGTGCGCGGCGGGCGCGCACCGGCTCCACTACAGGCCCTGCCAGCCCAGAGACACGAACAGGCCGCGTCCCGGGGTGTTGTAGCCATGGACCAGCTGGTACTGGCGATCGAAGGCATTCTCCAGCCTGGCCGACAGGTGCAGCGCCTTCTCGATCTGCCAGCGCGCGGTGAAGTTGACCACCGTGTAGCCCGCGTCCTGCAGGCGCGCGCCGGTGACGATGTGGGTGTCGGCGCGCGGGCCGCTGTTGATCAGTTCCGCGCCGGCGCGCACCGTGCCGAAGTCGCGCTGCGCCGACAGCGAGCCGTACTGCTTGGCGCGCCGTATCGCCTGCAGCTCCGGGGCGTTCGGCTCCTGCTCCACCGGGTCCTGCAACGTGACCGAGGCACGCAGGTCGGTGCCGAGGAGGCGCCCGGCGTAGCTCGCCTCGTAGCCGGCCACGTTCGCGTTGCGTACGTTGCGCGTCGCACCCGCCGAGAAGGTGATCGAGTCCTCGTATCGGCTGGAGAAGGCGACGAAGCGCACCCGGTGCGCGCCCTCGGCCCACTGGAAACCGGCCTCGCCGGTGCGCGTGCGCTCCGGGCGCAGCGCGAGGTTGCCGCCGAAGCCATACAGGTCCTGGAACGTCGGCGCGCGGAACGACGTGGCCTTGCTCGCGATCAGCTTCCATTCCGGGGTGAGATCGTAGCCGTAGGCCAGCAGGTGGGTGTTGGCGCTGCCGAAGTCGGAGTAGTCCTCGGTGCGGAAGTTCGCCTGGAAGGAATGCGCGTCCACGCGGCCGACATAGCCCAGGCGCCCCACCCCGACGTTGCGCGCCAGCAGCCTGGTGAACGCCGAGTTGGCGATGGTCTGGCGCAGCGACTCCAGGCCGACCGACAGCACGTGCTCCGGATGCACCCGGAAGTCGTTGTCCCAGGAGAACTGCCGGCTGCGCGTGTTGGAGAAGTTGGCGCGCGCGTTGTTGGTGTAGTCGGTGCGGAAGTCCGTTCCCTGCGAGGCGACGAAGCGGCTCTTCCACGTGTCGTTCGGCCGCGCCTCCCACCAGGCCGAGGTCGACTCCAGGTCCTGCGACGAGGTGTGCTCGGTGGTGCGGGTCGCGAACGCGCTGTCGAAGGCGAGCCGGCCCTGGGTGGCCAGCCAGTTGATGCCGGCCTCGTGCTGCCCGGAGAAGCGGTGGGACAGGCTGGCCGAGCCGCTCAGGTTGCGGTAGCCGTCGCGGTCCGGGTTGGCGTTGGGCGCGACGCGCGTGTCGATGGCGGAATAGCCATCGGTGGCGAACTGCGATGCGGCGACGTGGAAGCGCGTGTCGCCGGCCTGCCCGCCGAAGGTGGCGCCGTAGCGCGAGGTGCCGCGCGCGCCCAGCATGGCCTCGGCGGTCCCCGAGGGCGCGCCCTGCCCGCGGCGCGTGAACACCTGCACCACGCCGCCGATCGCGCCCGAGCCGTACAGGCTGGACACGTTGCCGCGGACCACCTCGATGCGCTCGACCTGGTCCAGCATCAGGTGTTGAATCGCCGTGGTGCCGAAGCCGGCATCCTCGACGCGCACGCCGTCCACGAGTATCAGCGCCTGCGCGCTGCGCCCGCCGCGCATGAAGATGCCGGTAAGGGCGCCGGCCCCGCCGTTCTGCGTGAACTCGAAGCCCGCCTCGGTGCGCAGCAGCGAAGGCAGGTCCACCGCCTGCGAATCGCGGATCGCGCGCGGCGTGATGACGGTCACGTGGGGCAGCGCGTCGCGCATGCGCTGCTCCGTGCGCGAGCCGGTGACCACGACGGCGTCCACGGGGAATACCGGGTCGACTGGCGGCTGTGCGGATCGTTGCTGGGAAACGGCGGATGCGGATGCGAGCGCCAGCAAGGCGCAAAAGGACCGACGGTGGAACACGAGGCACTCTCCTTCACCATGCAGCCAGCGTCCCCGCAGGCTGCGGACAAGGACGGAAAGGAGAGGCAGCACGCGCGGCGGACCGCCCGTGACGGTCGCCTCCCGCGATCGTCCACCAGTGGTCCCTTGCGGGACCCGCTGACAGGCCGGTCTCCGGGCTTGCGCGGTCAAGGCCGCATCGCCTTCCCATGGCAGGGCCACAGTGGCGCATGACGCGGCGCATCGCGCTTACCGTTGCGGGGGCAGCACAGGTTGGCTCGGCCCGGAGGGCCTCGACTCCTGTTTCCCGTTTAACCCATACCGGCGAAAGCGGTACGGGCACCGATCAGCGCACGCAGACTATCACGCGCGGCGACGGCGGGCCCGCCCGCCGGGGGCGGCGGCGCATGGCTCGCGGGCCGGGAATCTACTTGTAGAAACAGTCCTTATCCCTTGACCCGACAGGATTTTTCGCACTATAGTCGCACGATGGACGCTGAACTGAACGCGCTCGAGGAACGCGTACGCCGGGCGGCGGAACTGTGCCGCCTGCTGCGCGATGAAAACCTCGGCCTGCGCCAGCAGGTTGCACGGCTGGAAGACGACAAGCGCTCGCTGTCCGAGCGCATGGACGGCGCACGTGACCGGCTCGAGTCGGTGCTCAAGCAGTTGCCCGAGTGAACATCCTGAAGAACCTGAGGCCCTGCCGTCGAGGCCAACGTCCATGAGCACCAAAGCGAAAACCGTCGACATCACCATCCTCGGGCGTTCCTACAAGGTCGCCTGCACCGACGAGGAGCGTGACTCGCTGGTCGAGGCCGCCGCGTACGTGGACCGGAAGATGGGCGAGATGCGCGAAGGCGGCAAGACCGCCAGCGGCGAGCGGCTCGCCGTCATGGCGGCGCTCAACATCGCGCATGAACTCCTGTCCAGGGGCGGTCCCGCCGCCCCGGCGCCGGCAGCGGCATCCGCACAGGCTCCCGGCTTTGACATGGAAAACGCCAAGCGTAGAATGCAATCGATGCAGGCAACGCTGGACGAGGCCCTCGCGCAGCAGGAAAAGCTGCTCTGAGTCCCACCCTGCGGCGCCCGCTGCGAGCCACGCTCCCTGCGTTGCACGCCAGGGCCCCGAAATCCTTGAACCGATAGCGGTTATCCCCGGCTGCGAACCATGGCGTTACTGTTGTGCGCGTCCCTGCCTTCGCTTCGTGCGTGGGTTGCCGATGTGCCTGATGTGACCGGAACGCGGCCCTCTTGAACCTTTGGTTCAGGATTGGGGTCCAGCGGCAATTGTGGGGGGCACCCAGTGCGACACGGCGCGGGCCGACCTGGTCCGCGCGTTTGTTTTGCGTGTTCTGTGGAATCCCCGAGCCATGAGCCACTGGCTGATGAAGTCCGAACCCGACGAGTTCAGCATCGACGACCTCGCGCGCGCGCCCGGAAAGCGCAATGCCTGGACCGGCGTGCGCAACTACCAGGCGCGCAATTTCATGCGCGACGGCATGAAGGTCGGCGACCTGGTGTTCTTCTACCACTCGAGCTGCCCGCAACCGGGAATCGCCGGCATCGCCAGCGTGGCCTGCCCGGCCTACCCCGACGCCACCCAGTTCGACCCCAAGAGCAAGTATTACGACCCCAAGGCCACGCGCGAAGCGCCACGCTGGGTGCACGTGGACGTGAAACTGGTGCGCAAGCTGCCGCTGATCCCGCTGGCAGATCTGCGCACCCACAAGGCGCTGGAGGACATGGTGCTGCTGCAGCGTGGCAGCCGCTTGTCCATCACGCCGGTCTCCGAGAAGCACTGGAAGTACATCCACGACAGGTTGATCGCCGCATGAGCCCCCTGAAGAACGACGTGTTCCTGCGCGCGCTGATGCACCAGCCGGTCCCCTACACCCCGACCTGGCTGATGCGCCAGGCCGGCCGCTACCTGCCGGAGTACAAAGCCACGCGCAAGCGCGCCGGATCCTTCCTCAAGCTGGCCAAGACGCCGTCGCTGGCCACCGAAGTGACGCTGCAGCCGCTGGAGCGCTTTCCACTGGATGCGGCCATCATCTTTTCCGACATCCTCACCGTGCCCGATGCCATGGGCCTGGGCCTGTACTTCGCCGAGGGCGAGGGCCCGAAGTTCGAGCGCCCGGTGCGCGACGAGGCGGCGGTGCGCGCCCTCACCGCGCCCGACCCCGCGGCGACGCTGCGCTACGTCACCGACGCGATCTCCGAGACGCGCCGCGCGCTGGATGGTCGCGTGCCGCTGATCGGCTTTTCCGGGAGCCCTTGGACGCTGGCCTGCTACATGGTCGAGGGCGGCGGCAGCGACGACTACCGCACGGTCAAGACCATGCTGTATTCGCGGCCCGACCTGATGCACCGCATCCTCGAGGTCAACGCGGACGCCGTCACGCAGTACCTGAACGCCCAGGTCGAGGCCGGCGCGCAGGCGCTGATGCTGTTCGACAGCTGGGGCGGCGCCCTGTCCAACGCGGCCTACGCCACGTTCTCGCTGCCCTACATGCAGCGCGTGATCGCGGGCCTGAAGCGCGAACACGACGGCCGGCGGGTGCCGGTGATCATGTTCACCAAGGGCGGCGGGCAATGGCTGGAGCAGATGGCCGGCGCCGGTTGCGATGCGCTGGGGCTGGACTGGACCACGGACCTGGCCGGCGCGCGCCGGCGCGTGGGTGAGCGCGTCGCGCTGCAGGGCAACCTCGATCCCATGGTGCTGCTCACCACGCCCGAGGCCGTGGCGCTGGAGGCGCGGCGCATCCTCGCCGAGTACGGCCAGGGCAGCGGCCACGTGTTCAACCTCGGCCACGGCATCTCCCAGCACACCCCGCCGGAGAACGTCGAGGTGCTGGTACGCACGGTCCGTGAAGCCAGCGCCGCCTACCACCCGGCCAGCCCCGGATAGGCCCCGCGGGGGCCGGTCGGCAGGTACTTATGCACATCCTGTCAAGTCCCGGCGCGATTTCGTCCCGCGCTGGGGCGTCATAGGAGAAAATGGCATAACCCACTGTTTATATTAATATTTTCTGGTTGATGCGAAATGTGGCATCCGGAAAAAGTCCTTTCGGCGCGACACGTTACGACTGCGTGACCGGGATACCCACAAAGTTATCCACAAAAACTGTGCAGAACCCAGAAAAAGCCAATCAGGCAAGCCGCTTAGCCGTATTCCCTCAGGGCTGGCTTGAACAAACGGCTTCAAGTTGATGCGTACGGACCGGCACGCATGAAGCTGATCCGGGTCGCGCTGGACGTGCCGCTTTCGCGGTTGTTCGACTACCGCTGCGATGACGCCAGCGACGGGGATGTCGGGCGTCGCGTGCTGGTGCCCTTCGGCCGGCGCAACCTGGTCGGCATCATCCTCGGCCTCGCGGCCGAATCGGACATCGCGCCCGGCAAGCTGCGCGCCGCGGTGCGCGTGCTGCGCGACACGCCGGCGCTGCCGCCGGAATGGATCAGCCTCGCGCAGTTCTGCGCGCACTACTACCAGCGGCCGATCGGCGAGGTGGTGACGGCGGCGCTGCCGCCGCGGCTGCGCCGCCCCGAGCCGCTCGCGCCGGAACGACCGGTGTGGGCCCTCACCGATGCCGGGCAGCGGGCGCTCGCCCTGCCGCCGGGACGGGCGAAGCGCGAGCGCACGCTGCTGGAGGCTCTCTCGGGCGGCGCGAAGCGCGCCGATGACATCGAGCCTCCGCCCGCTTCGGCAGTCTGCGCGGCATTGGTGGAGAAAGGCTGGATCGCGGCGCGGGAGCATGCATCGGCGCCATTGGGCGAGCGCGCTGCCTTCGTCTCCTCCCACACCCTCACCGATGACCAGGCGGCGGCGCTGGCCCGGCTGGAGCAGGGCCTGGGCAGCTTCGGGGTCCACCTGCTGTTCGGCATCACCGGCAGCGGCAAGACCGAGGTCTACATGCGCGCCATCGCGCGCGCGCTGGCCGACGGACGCCAGGCGCTGGTGCTGGTGCCCGAGATCGCGCTCACCCCGGCGCTGGAGCGCTCCTTCCGCGAGCGCTTTCCCGGCGCGCGCATCATGGTGCAGACCAGCGCCGCGCCGGAGGCCGAGCGTGCCAACGCCTGGCTGCAGGCGCAGGCGGGGCGCGCCGAGATCGTGCTGGGAACCCGCCTGGCGGTGTTCTGCCCGCTGCCGCAGCTGGGCATCATCGTGGTCGACGAGGAGCAGGACGCCTCGCTCAAGCAGCAGGAAGGCCTGCGCTACTCGGCGCGCGACGTGGCGGTGGTGCGCGCGCGCGACCGCGGCGTGCCGGTGGTGCTGTCCTCGGCCACGCCCTCGCTGGAAACCTGGCAGAACGCGCGCACCGGACGCTACCTCGTGCACGCGCTGTCGGTGCGCGCCCACACCGGCGCGACGCTGCCGGTCACGCGCCTGGTGGACACGCGCCAGCATCCGCCGGTGGACGGCATCAGCGCGCCGCTGGCCGAGGCGATCACGGCGCGCCTCGCACGCGGCGAACAGTCGCTGGTGTTCCTGAACCGGCGCGGCTACGCCCCGGTGCTGGCCTGCGGCGCCTGCGGCTGGGTGAGCGGCTGCATCCGCTGCTCGGCGCACCTGGTGGTGCACCTGTCCGACCGCGAGCTGCGCTGCCACCATTGCGGCCACGTGGCCGCGGTGCCGCGCCACTGCCCGTCCTGCGGCAACGTCGACCTGCAGCCCTTCGGCCGCGGCACACAGCGCGTCGAGGAGTCGCTCGCCGCGCGCTTCCCCGACGCCAGCATCCTTCGCGTGGACAGCGATTCGGCGCGCGGCAGCCGGGGGAAGATCAACGCGCTGATCGCCGACGCCGGCAGCGGCCGCGCCGACATCCTGGTCGGCACGCAGATCCTCGCCAAGGGGCACCACTTCGAGCGCGTCACGCTGGTGGGCGTGCTCAATGCCGACTCGGGACTGTTCGCCGCCGACTACCGCGCCTCGGAGCGCCTGTTCGCGCAGCTGCAGCAGGTGTCCGGGCGCTCGGGGCGCGCCAGCCTGAAGGGCGAGGTGCTGATACAGACGCGCTACCCGGCGCACCCGCTGTACCAGGCGCTGGTGCGCAACGACTACGCCGGCTTCGCCGACACCCTGCTCGCCGAGCGCGAGACCGCGGGCTTTCCTCCCTACGTGCACGAAGCAGTGCTGCGCGCCGAGAGCCGCGAGCCCGAGGATGCGCTCGGCTTCCTCGCCCGCGCGATCGCCGCGGCGCCGGCGCCGCGCGAGGACATCACGCTGTACGATCCGGCGCCGATGAGCCTGGCGCGCCTGTCGGGCTGGGAACGCGCCCAGGTGGTGGCCCAGTCGGCGTCGCGACGCGCGATGCAGCTGTTCCTCACCGAATGGAACGAGACGCTCGCGACCATGCCCGACAAGCGCGTGCGATGGCATTTCGACGTGGACCCGATCGAGTACTGAACCGACGCACCCAGGAGGCAGGCCCATGAAACGAAGGAACTTCATCGCCGGCGGCGCCGCTGCGGTCGCGGCCGCAGTGAGCGCGCCGCTGTCGCGTGCCCAGGCTCCCGCGCCACGCCGGCCGGACGTGGTCTACGTGCCCACGCCGCAGGACGTGGTCGATGACATGCTGCGGCTCGCGAACGTACGGCGCGGCGACGTGCTCTACGACCTGGGCTGCGGCGACGGGCGCATCGTGGTCACGGCGGCGCGCGACTTCGGCGCGCGCGGCATCGGCATCGACATCGACCCGGAGCGCATCCGCGAGGCCAACGCAAACGTACGCGCGAACAAGGTCGGTGACCGGGTGCAGATCCGCCAGGCCGACCTGTTCGAGACCGACTTCCGTGACGCGACGGTGGTGACCCTCTACCTGCTGCCCGAGTTGAACCTCAAGCTGCGCGCCAAGCTGCTGCGCGAGCTGCGACCGGGCGCGCGCATCGTCTCGCACCAGTTCGACATGGGGGAGTGGCTGCCGGACAAGACACTGGAGATCGGCTCGCGCCGCGTCTATTTCTGGACCGTGCCGGACAAGCGTTAGGCGCGCACGGGAGCGCGGGCGCGGTTCAGGCGAGCGCGACCTCGGCCTCGATCTCCACGGGAATGCCCCACGGCAGTTCGGCCATGCCGACCGCCGAGCGCGCATGCGTGCCGCGCTCCTTGCCCCAGAGTTCCAGGACGAGGTCGGAAAAACCGTTGATCACCGCCGGCTGGCGGTCGAAACCCGGTGCGCTGCGCACCATGCCCAGCACCTTCAGCCAGGCCTGCACGCGGTCCAGCGAGCCGAGTTCCGCCTTGAGGCTCGCCAGCATCGCCAGGCCCACCGCGCGGGCGGCGGCGTAGCCCTGGTCCACGCTGAGCTCGGCGCCAAGGCGGCCGAACGGCCCGACGATCGCTCCGTGCTCGTCGGTCGGGCCGTGGCCGGAGATGAACGCACGGTCACCATGCACCCGCACGAAGGCGAACGGCAGGCGTGCGCCCGAGGGTGAGCGCAAGGGGGCGGGCAGGGCCAGGCCCATGGCCCGCAGCCGCGCCTCGATGTCCTGCCCGCTATCCTGACCGGACATGGGGCGGGTCAGCGCTTCTTGGCGGGTTCCTGCTTCTTCACCGCGCGGCCCGGCCGGCTCTTGCCGTGCGAACCCTTGTAGAGCTTGCCGCGAAACGTGCGTTTGTCGCCCTTGCCCATGACCCTGTCTCCTGATTGACTTCGTTGGATGCTGCGCCCCCATTCTAGCCATGGATGGCCCCCAGCGGCGCCCGGGCTGACTCCAGCCCTTCGTCCGGGGCCGGAACGGGTCGCGCCGGTATAATCGCCCCTCCTGCGGCACCGCCGCCAGGAACGCGCCCATCCGGCCCCGCCGTTCCGGCAACCGCACTGCACTGCCGTCCCCCATGTCCCTCGAAATCAAGTCCCACCTCACCGAACTGCTCACGCAGGCGCTGGCCCGCGTCGCACCCCGGGAACCCGGCTCGCTGATCACGCTGGAGCGCCCCAAGCAGGCGGGCCACGGCGACTACTCCTGCCCGGTGGCGATGCAACTGGCGCGCAGCCTGAAGCGCTCGCCCCGCGACGTCGCCCAGGAACTGCTTGCCGCGCTGCCGGCCTCGGACTGGCTGCAGTCCGCGGAAGTCGCCGGTCCCGGATTCATCAACCTCACCATGCGCGCCACCGCGCGCCAGTCCGTGGTGAGGACCATCTTCGCTTCGGGCGGGGCCTTCGGCCGTTCCGCGCGCGGACGCGGCCAGAAGGTGCTGGTCGAGTTCGTCTCGGCCAACCCGACCGGGCCGCTGCACGTCGGCCACGGGCGCCAGGCCGCCCTGGGCGACTCCATCGCGCGCCTGCTGGAGTCGCAGGACTTCGCGGTATCGCGCGAGTTCTACTACAACGACGCCGGCGTGCAGATCCACAACCTCGCGCTGTCGGTGCAGGCGCGCGCCCGCGGCCACGGGCCTGACTCACCGGAGTGGCCTGCCGACGGCTACCGCGGTGATTACATCGCCGACATCGCGGCGGACTTCCTCGCGAAGAAGACGGTGCAGGGCGAGCGCGTGCCCGCGGTCACCGCGAGCGGCGACGCCGACGACCTGGAATCGGTGCGCAGCTTCGCGGTGGCCTACCTGCGCCTCGAGCAGGACGGCGACCTGCAGGCCTTCGGCGTGGCTTTCGACAACTACTACCTCGAGTCCTCGCTGTACTCCGACGGCCGCGTCGAGGCCACGGTGAACGCGCTGGTCGCGGCGGGCAGGACCTACGAGAAGGAAGGCGCGCTCTGGCTGCGCACCACCGACTACGGTGACGACAAGGACCGCGTGATGCGCAAGTCCGACGGCACCTACACCTATTTCGTGCCGGACGTGGCCTACCACGTGACGAAGTGGGAGCGCGGCTACCCGCGCGCCATCAACGTGCAGGGCTCGGACCACCACGGCACCATCACGCGGGTTCGCGCCGGCCTGCAGGCGCTGTCCCTGCCCGGCGACAGGGCCATCCCCAAGGGCTATCCCGACTACGTGCTCCACAAGATGGTCACGGTGATGCGCGGCGGCGAGGAGGTGAAGATCTCCAAGCGCGCCGGCTCCTACGTGACGCTGCGCGACCTGATCGACGAGGTCGGCCGGGACGCGACGCGGTTTTTCCTGGTGTCACGCAAGGCCGACGGCGAGTTCGTGTTCGACGTGGACCTGGCCAAGTCGCAGTCCGAGGAGAACCCGGTGTACTACGTTCAGTACGCGCACGCGCGGATCTGCTCGGTGCTCGACCAGTGGCGCGCCATGGAGGGCCTGCCCGACGAGGCCGGGGCACTCGACGTGCTGCGGTCGGCGGACCTCTCCCCGCTGACGGGCGCGCGCGAACTGGCCGTATGCGGGCGCCTGGGCGAGTACCCCGAGGCGCTGGAAGCCGCGTCGCGCGAGCTCGCGCCGCACCAGGTGGCGTATTACCTGCGCGAGCTGGCAGGGGAGTTCCACAGTTACTATAATGCGGAGCGGTTCCTGGTTGACGAGCGTTCCGTCCGCCTCGCGCGCCTTGCCCTTTCCGCCGCGGTGCGCACCGTGCTTGCCAATGGCCTCGCCTTGCTGGGCGTGACCGCGCCGCAGAAGATGTGATGCCAGTCCAATGACCCGTTACGGGCGCGAGCACCGATGAGCAAGGACTACAAGCCCCGTTCCGCCCCGCCGAAGAAGAGCGGCGGCTCGTTCCTGCTCGGCATGTTCGTCGGCTTCCTGGCCGGCGTCGGGCTGGCAGCCGGCATCGCGATCTACTTCTTCAAGACGCCGGTGCCCTTCGTGGACAAGGCCAAGGGCCAGGACAAGGCCGCCGCGAACCTGAAGGACGCCAAGGACGGCAAGGGCGCGAAGGACGACAAGCCGCGCTTCGACTTCTACCGCATCCTGCCGGGCCAGGAAGAGCCGGTGACCGACAAGCAGATCAAGGACGCGGCCAAGGCCGCGAAGGCGGGCGACGCGCCCAAGGACACCTACTTCCTGCAGGCCGGCTCGTTCCAGAATCCGGCGGACGCCGACAACCTCAAGGCGAAGCTGGCGCTGACGGGCATGGAAGCGGTGGTCGAGCCGACCGACCTGGGGGACAAGGGAACCTGGTACCGGGTACGCCTCGGGCCGTACTCGCGCATCGACGAGATCGACCGGATCCGCGGCCAGCTCGCGCAGGGCGGCGTGCAGACATCGCTGATCCGGATCAAGGAACTTTCCGGCGCTGCCAAGAACTAACCGTCTCCACGGAGCAAAACCATGACCCGCCTGAGCCTCCCCTCCTTCGCCAAGCTGTTCGCCGTCCTCGCGTCCGCGGCAATGCTGTCCCTTTCGCCGCCCGCCTCCGCGCAGCCCATCCAGGAAGGCATCGACTACACGCTGCTGCAGACGCAGCAGCCCGCGGACGCCGGCGGCCGCATCGAGGTGATCGAGTTCTTCTGGTACGAGTGCCCGCATTGCTACGCGCTCGAGCCCGCGCTGGAGACCTGGATCAAGAAACTCCCCAAGGACGTCGAGTTCCGCCGGGTTCCGGCGATGTGGAACGACCGGGTCGCGCTGTCCGGCCGGATCTTCTACACGTTCGAGGCGATGGGCGAAGTCGAGCGCCTTCACCGTCCGCTGTTCGACGCCGTCCACCGCGACAAGCTCGCCGTCACCAACGAGGCCGCCCTGCTGGCCTGGCTGGGGACGCAGAAGGTGGACCTGGAGAAATTCAAGGCCACGTTCCGTTCCTTCGCGGTCGAGAGCAAATGGAAGCGCGCGGCTGCCATCAACCAGGCGTACAAGCTGGACGGGGTGCCCGCGCTCGCCGTCGCAGGCAGGTACTACGTCAGCGCCAGCCAGACCCCGTCGCGCGAGCGCATGCTCGCGGTGACCAGCACGCTGATCGACGAGGCGCGCAAGCAACAAGGCTCCGCTGCCAAGGGAGCGAAGGGCGCGAAGTAAGCGCCCCGGCCTCCGGCGGTCAGTTGCCCGGGGGCCTTCGTTCCGGGGGAACCACGGCCTCGGTGGCGGGCCCCTCCTTCGAGGCACGCGCCATCGGCAGGCCCGCCTCGCGCCAGGCCTCCGTGCCGCCCCTGTACCAGTACACGGCGGTGTAGCCCAGGGCGGCGGCGCGCAAGGCGGCGTTGTAGGACAACCAGCACTGCGCGTTGACGCAGAAGAAGGCGACCGGGCGCGACTTGTCGCCGCCGCTCAGCTCGCCAAGGCGCTCGGCGAGGGCACCCTGCACGATGTCCAGGTAGTTCGCGCCCCGTCCCGCACCGGGATACCAGAGGGCGCCCGGCACCGTCAGGTGTCCATCGCCGCCGGCCACGTCGATCAGGATGGGCGGCGGCTGGCGGCCCACCAGTTCGCGCATGTCCAGGGTGCGCGCGACGCGGGCTCCGGGAATGCTGGTGGGCGTGGGCGCGGAGTACGGCGCCTGGCGCAGGCTCATCACCGGACTGACACCCCAGTCCCGGTCCTCGTCGGCCCACACCTGCTGCGCGGGGGCCAGCGGCGCCGCGAGAAGAAGCACGGCCAGGGCCAGGGCCCGTGGCGCTGCCGGAGAAAACTTGCGCATGTGAACCATGTCACGAGGGTACGGAATCCGCAGAATATAATCAAAGGCGCGGTGCCGTATGATCTGCCACCCTTCCCGTTCAGCCGGATACGCCATGGACACGCCACTGTTTCGGTTAGCCCATACCCTGCTTGGCGCCCTCGCCATGGCCTGCGCCGTGCTTGCGCCCGCCGCCCTCGCGCAACAGCCCGCCCAGGCCGGCCGGGAGTTTGTCCGGGTGGCGTCCCCCCAGCCCGTGGCCACCGGCGAGAAGATCGAGCTGATCGAGTTCTTCTACTACGGCTGCCCCGTCTGCTACGAGGCGCAGCCACACCTGTCGCGCTGGCTGGTGGGCGCGCCCGACTATGTGGCGATCCGCCGCGTGCCCGCCGTGTTCAGCGAGAGCTCGGAGAACTTCGCGAGGCTGTTCTACACGCTGGAAGCAGTGGGAGAGCTGCAGCGCCTGCACTGGCC
>CAIVVS010000132.1 GCA_903909415.1 uncultured Pseudomonadota bacterium
CCGCGGCCCGCATCGCCACCGAAGTCGTCCCGGGAAACTGCGTGCGTTGCTGCATCAGGCCTCCAGCACCGGCGTGCCGCCGTCGCGGCCACGTACAGCCTGCGGATTGCGGCGCGCGCGCAGCGCGAGGCACCACAGGCGGAAACGATCGAGGTAGAGGTACACCACCGGCGTGGTGTACAGGGTTAGCAGCTGGCTCATCAGCAGGCCGCCGACGATGGCGATGCCCAGCGGCCGGCGCAGCTCGGCGCCGTCGCCCGCGCCCAGCGCCAGCGGCAGCGCGCCCAGCAGGGCGGCCAGCGTGGTCATCATGATGGGGCGGAAGCGCAGCAGGCAGGCGGCGTGGATCGCGGCGCGCGGCTCGCGGCCCTCGCGCCGCTCCAGGTCCAGCGCCACGTCCACCATCATGATGGCGTTCTTCTTCACGATGCCGATCAGCAGGATCACGCCGATCAGCGCGATGATGTTGAACTCCGAGCCGAAGGCCAGCAGCGCGAGCAGCGCGCCCACGCCGGCCGAGGGCAGGGTGGAGAGGATGGTGAGCGGGTGCACCAGGCTCTCGTAGAGCATGCCCAGCACCAGGTACACGGTGAGCAGCGCGGCCAGGATCAGCCAGGGCTGGCTGGCCAGCGACGCCTGGAAGGCGCGCGCCGTGCCCTGGAAGCCGCCGAACAGCGTGGTGGGCGCGCCGATGCGGGCCATGGTGTCGTTGATCGCCTGCACCGCGTCGCCCAGGGTCACGCCCGGGGGCAGGTTGAAGGAGATGGTGGTCGCGGGGAACTGGCCCTGGTGGTTCACGGAGAGCGCGGTGTTGCCCGGCTCGAAGCGCGCGATCGCCGCCAGCGGCACCAGCCCCTTGGCCGGCGACATCACGTAGACGTTGTTCAGCGCCGAGGGGTCGGAGCGCCACGGCTCGGCCACTTCCATCACCACGCGGTACTGGTTCAGGTCCTCGTAGATGGTGCTCACCTGCGCCTGGCCGAAGGCGTTGTACAGCGTGGTGTTGATGGTGCGCGCAGTGATCCCAAGGCGCGCGGCCGCGGCGCGGTCCACCACCAGGTTGGCCTGCAGGCCGCGGTCCTGCTGGTCGGAGTTGATGTCGGCGACCTTGGGTTCCTCGGCCAGCGCGCGGCGCAGGCGCGGCGCCCAAGTGCGCAGCTCCTCCAGGTCGTCGGCCTGCAGCGTGTACTGGTAGGCGGCGTTGGACGGGCGCCCGCCGATGCGGATGTCCTGCACCGGCACCAGGAACAGGTTGGCGCCCGGGATGCGCCCCAGCTTCGGACGCAGCCGCGCCACCACCTGGTCGGCGCTGACCTTGCGCTCGGAGAGGGGCTTGAGCGACATGAACATGAAGCCGCCGTTGCGCTGCCCGCCGCCGGTGAAGCCGACCACGTTCTCGATCGCCGGGTCGCTGCGGATGATCTCGACGAATTCGGCGAGCTTCTTTTCCATGGCCGCGAACGAGATGCCCTGGTCGGCCTGGATCGAGCCGATCATGCGGCCGGTGTCCTGCTGCGGGAAAAAGCCCTTGGGCACGATGGAATAGAGCCAGACGTTCAGGCCGATGGTCGCGGCCAGCAGCAGCATGGTGATGCGCGAATGGGCCAGCGCGAAGTCCAGCGACCGGGCGTAGCCGCGCGCCAGCGCGTTCCAGCCGCGCTCGGCGGCGCCCGAGGACGCGGACGACAGCCAGCCCCAGGCGCGGTTCGCAAAGGAGCGCCGCGCCGGCGGGCGCGCCACGGCGGGTCCAGCGCGCTCCTTGAGCAGCCGGGCGCACATCATCGGCGTGAGCGTGAGCGAGACCACCAGCGACACCGCGATCGCCACGGACAGGGTGACGGCGAACTCGCGGAACAGCCGCCCGACGATGCCGCCCATGCCGAGGATGGGGATGAACACCGCCACCAGCGACACGCTCATCGAGAGCACGGTGAAGCCGACTTCGCGCGCGCCCTGCAGCGCGGCCTGGAACGGCTTCATGCCGGCCTCGATGTGGCGCGACACGTTCTCCAGCACCACGATGGCGTCGTCCACCACGAAGCCGGTGGCGATGGTCAGGGCCATCAGGGTCAGGTTGTTCAGGGAGAAGCCGGCCAGGTACATGACGCTGAAGGTCGCCACCAGCGAGATCGGTACCGCCGCCAGCGGGATCAGCACCGCGCGGGCGTTGCGCAGGAACAGGAACACCACCAGGATTACCAGCGCCACCGCGATCACCAGGGTGCGCTCCACCTCGCGCAGCGAGGCGCGGATGGTGCTGGTGCGCTCCAGCACCACGTCCAGGTCGATCGCCCCGGGGATGGACGCGCGCAGGTTGGGCATCAGGTCGCGGATCGCGTCCACCGTCTCGATGATGTTGGCGCCCGGCTGGCGGTTGATGATCAGCAGCACCGAAGGCTTGCCGTTGGAGGAGCCGGCATTGCGCAGGTCCTGCACCGAGTCGGCGACCTCGGCCACGTCGGTCAGGCGCACCGGCGCGCCGTTGCGCCAGGCGACGATCAGCGGGCGGTACTGCGCGGCCTTCTTCGCCTGCCCGTCGGTGCCGATCAGCCACTGGCGCTCGCCGTCCTCGACCATGCCCTTGGGCCGGTTGGCATTGGCGGTGTTCAGCGCCGCGCGCACCTCGTCCAGCCCGATGCCGTAGCGGTTCAGCGCCGAGGGATTGAGCGAGACGCGCACCGCCGGCAGCGAACTGCCGCCCACGGTCACCTGCCCCACGCCGCGGACCTGCGCGATCTTCTGCGCGAGGATGGTGGAGGCCGCGTCGTACATGCGCCCGCGGTCCAGCGTCGCCGAGGTGAGCGCCAGGATCATGACGGGCGCGTCGGCCGGGTTGGATTTTCGCCAGGTCGGATTGTTCGGCAGGCTGGAGGGCAGCTGGCTGCGCGCCGCGTTGATCGCCGCCTGCACGTCGCTGGCGGCGCCGTCGATGTCGCGGCTCAGGTCGAACTGCAGGGTGACGCGCGCGCTGCCCTGCGAGGACGAGGAGGTCATTTCGGTGACCCCGGCGATGCGCCCCAGCGCGCGTTCCAGCGGCGTGGCGACCGTCGCGGCCATCACCTCGGGGCTCGCCCCGGGCAGCTGCGCGTTCACCTGGATGGTGGGGAACTCGACCTGCGGCAGCGGCGCGACCGGCAGCAGGTTGAAGCACACCATCCCCGCCAGGGTCAGGCCCAGGCTGAGCAGGGTGGTGGCGACCGGGCGCCGGATGAAGGGCTCGGACAGGTTCACGGCCGCGCGTCACCCGTCACGATGGTTTCATCAGGGCGCACGCCGCGCACGCGCCGCGACAGCCGGTCGAAGGCGAGGTAGATCACCGGCGTGGTGAACAGGGTCAGCACCTGGCTGACGATCAGGCCGCCGACCATGGTGATGCCCAGCGGCTGGCGCAGCTCCGAGCCCACGCCCGAGCCCAGCATCAGCGGCAGCGCGCCCAGCAGCGCGGCCATGGTGGTCATCAGGATGGGGCGCAGGCGCAGCAGGCAGGCCTGGCGTATCGCCTCGTGCGGCGACTTGCCCTCGCGGCGCTCGGCGTCCAGCGCGAAGTCGATCATCATGATCGCGTTCTTCTTGACGATGCCGATCAGCAGGATGATGCCGATCACCGCGATGATCCCGAGGTCGCTGCGCGCCAGCATCAGCGCGAGCAGCGCGCCCACGCCGGCCGAGGGCAGGGTGGACAGGATGGTGATCGGGTGGATGTAGCTCTCGTAGAGCACGCCCAGCACGATGTACATGGTGACCACCGCGGCCAGGATCAGCAGCAGGGTGTGCACCAGCGACGTGCGGAACGCGAGCGCCGCGCCCTGGAAGCCGGTCTTGATGCTCGCCGGCAGCGCCAGCTCGCGCTCGGCGGCGGTGATCGCGTCCACCGCGTCGCCCAGCGAGTGGCCGGGCGCGAGGTTGAAGGACACGGTGGCCGCCGGGAACTGGCCGATGTGGTTGATCGACAGCGAGGTGGTGCGCTCGCTCAGCGTGGCGAGCGACGACAGCGGCACCTGCTGGCCGCTGGAGGACGCCACCCAGGTGTCGCGCAGCGCCAGCGGCCCGGCGGCGAACTCGGGCTTCACCTCCAGCACCACGCGGTACTGGTTGGACTGGGTGAAGATGGTGGAGACCAGACGCTGGCCGAAGGCGTTGTAGAGCGCGGTGTCGATCGCCGCCGGCGTCACGCCCAGGCGCGCCGCGGTGTCGCGGTCGATGGTGAGGAAGGCCTGCAGGCCCTGGTCCTGCAGGTCCGACGCCACGTCGGCGAGCTGCGGCAGCCCTTGCAGCTTCTCCACCAGGCGCCGCGTCCAGAGCGAGAGTTCCTTGGCGTCGGCGCTGTCCAGCGTGAACTGGTACTGCGTGGGCGAGACCCGGTCCTCGATGGTCAGGTCCTGCACCGGCTGCAGCCAGAGCTTGATGCCGTCGACCGCCGCGGCGCGTCCCGACAGGCGCTTCATCACCGCGGCGATGTCGCCCCGGCCCGCGGTGCCGCGCGGCTTGAGGTTGACCAGCATGCGGCCGCTGTTGAGCGTGGCGTTGGCGCCGTCCACGCCGATGAAGGAGGTGAGGCTCTGCACCGCCGGGTCCTCCAGCAGCGCGCTGGCCAGTCGCTGCTGGCGCTCGGCCATGGCGGGAAAGGACACGGTCTGCGGCGCCTCGGTCACGGCCTGCAGCACGCCCGTATCCTGCAGCGGGAAAAATCCTTTTGGAACAGCCACATACATCAAAATCGTCAATACCAGCGTGGCGACCGCGACCAACAGGGTCGCGCCCTGGCGCGCCAGCACCCAGTCGAGCGCCGTGGCATAGCGCACGAGCAGCGCGCCGTACCAGCCGCCGTGTCGCTCATGCTCTTCGCGCTCCGGCTGGCCCTCGGGCCGCGCGCGCAGCAGCCGCGCGCACATCATCGGCGTGAGCGTGAGCGACACCACCGCCGAGATCAGGATGGCCACGGCGAGCGTGATGGCGAACTCGCGGAACAGCCTCCCGACCACCTCGCCCATGAACAGGAGCGGGATCAGCACCGCGATGAGCGAGAAGGTGAGCGAGATGATGGTGAAGCCGATCTGCTCGGCGCCCTTGATCGCGGCGGCGAAGGGTTCCTCGCCGCGCTCGGTGTAGCGCGCGATGTTCTCGATCATCACGATGGCGTCGTCCACGACGAAGCCGGTGGCGATGGTCAGGGCCATCAGCGTGAGGTTGTTGATCGAGAAGCCGGCGAGGTACATCACGCCGAAGGTGCCCACCAGCGACAGCGGCACCGCGACGCTGGGGATGACGGTGGCCGAGACGCTGCGCAGGAACAGGAAGATCACCATCACCACCAGCGCGACCGACAGCAGCAGCTCGAACTGCACGTCGCGCACCGAGGCGCGGATGGTCACGGTGCGGTCGGTGAGCAGCGAGACCTCGACCGCGGCGGGCAGGGTGGCGGTGAGCTGCGGCAGCAGCGCCTTGACCCGGTCCACCACCTCGATCACGTTGGCGCCGGGCTGGCGCTGGATGTTGACGATGATGGCGGGCGAGTCGTTCATCCACGCCGCCAGGCGCGTGTTCTCCGCATCCTCGATGACGTCGGCCACGTCGGCCAGGGTCACCGGCGCGCCGTTCTTCCAGGCCACGACGATGGCGCGGTACTCGGCGGCGCTCCTCAACTGGTCGTTGGCGTCGATGGTGTAGGCGCGGCTGGGCCCGTCGAAGCTGCCCTTGGCGGAGTTCACGTTGGCGGCGGCGATCGCCTGGCGCAGGTCTTCCATCGACAGGCCGCGCGCCGCGAGCGCGCGCGGGTTGGCCTGCACCCGCACCGCCGGCCGCTGGCCCCCGGCCAGCGACACCATGCCCACGCCCGGAAGCTGCGCGATCTTCTGCGCCACGCGCGTGTCCACCAGGGTCTGCACCTGCGGCAGGGGCATGGACTTCGAGCTCACGCCCAGCGTCAGGATGGGCGCGTCGGCCGGGTTGACCTTGCTGTAGACAGGCGGGGCGGGCAGGTCGGCCGGCAGCAGGTTGGAGGCGGCGTTGATCGCGGCCTGCACGCTCTGCTCGGCGACGTCCAGCGTCTCCTCCAGGCCGAACTGCAGCGTGATCACCGAGGCGCCGCCCGAGCTGGACGAGGACATCTGCTTCAGACCCGGCATCTGGCCGAACTGGCGCTCCAGCGGCGCGGTGATCGCCGAGGCCGAAACCTCCGGGCTCGCGCCCGGATAGAAGGTCGAGACCTGGATGGTCGGGTAGTCCACCTCGGGCAGCGCCGACAGCGGCAGCAGCCGGTAGGCGATCGCGCCCGCGATCAGGATCGCGACCATGGCCAGCGACGTGGCCACCGGCCGCCGGATGAAGGGCCGGGACGGGTTCACCTCAGCTGCCGTCCTTCTTCATCCAGCGCCGCTGGCCATCCGGACCGGCACCTCCTTCGCCGTCACCACCCTTGCGCCAAGGACGCTCGCCGTCCTTGGCGGCGTCACCGGATTTCCAGGGACGCTCGCCGCCGGTCCCTTCACCGCCCTTGCGCCAGGGGCGCTCGCCGCCCTTGGCATCGCCTGCGGCATCGCTGGTGCCCTTCGCCGGTGCCGATTTGCCATCGGCGGGCGCCGCGTCGGACTTCAGCGCACCGCCTGCACTCGGTCCCGCGCCTGCGCCGGGGCCTGCCCCATCGCCCCCGCGCCGGCGGCCGCCTTTCTCGCCGCCCTTGTCCCCGCGCGCCGCGCGTTCGGGCATTTCCACCCTCGCGCCTTCACGCAGCCGCTCCGTGCCTTCGGTCACCACCAGCTCGCCGGGCTGTATGCCGTCCTCGATCTGCACCGTATCGCCGTCGGTGGCGCCCAGCTTCAGCCGGCGCAGCGTCGCGGTGCGGTCCTCGCGCACCACGAAGGCGAACGGGCCCTGCGTGCCGCGCTGCACCGCGGCCGAGGGCACGAGGGTGGCGTCGGCCAGCGTGTCCACCTTGAGTTTCACGTTCACGAACTGGTTGGGGAACAGGACGGCGTCGTCGTTGGCGAACTGCGCGCGCAGCTTGATGGTGCCGGTGGTGGTGTCGATCTGGTTGTCGGTGCTGGACAGCACGCCAGCGGCGAGGCGGTTCTTCAACTCGCGGTCCCAGGCCTCGACGACCAGCTTCTGGCGCGCCTGCATGCGCTTGAGCACGGCCGGCAGCGCGTCCTGAGGGATGGTGAACACCACCGAGATCGGCTGGAGCTGGGTGATGGTGACCAGGCCGTTCGCATCGCCCGCGCGCACCATGTTGCCCTGGTCCAGCTGGCGCAACCCGGCGCGCCCGGCCACCGGTGCGGTGACGCGGGTGTAGCTGAGCAGCAGGCGCGCGTTGTCCACCTGCGCCTGGTCGGTCCTGACCGTGCCCTCGTACTGGCGCACCAGCGCGTCCTGGGTGTCCACCTGCTGTTTCGCGATCGAGTCCTGCGCGAACAGCGTGCGGTAGCGCTCCAGGTCGATGCGCGCGTTCGCCAGCAGCGCCTGGTCGCGCGCGAGCTGGCCTTCGGCCTGCGCCAGCTGCACCTGGTAGGCGCGCGGGTCGATCTCGGCGAGCAGCTCGCCAGCCTTGACCAACTGGCCTTCGTTGAACAGCACGCGCGTCAGTTCGCCGTCGGCGCGGCTGCGCACCGTCACGGTCCGCAACGGGGTCACCGTTCCCAGGCCGGACAGCGTGACGCTGATGTCGCCCTTGCGTGCCGGGACGGCCGCCACCGGCGTCGCGCGGTTCGGGTCGAAGCCGCCCTTGCCCGCGCCGCCTTTCGCGGATCCGCCCTTCGCAGCGCCGCCCTTGGCGGACGCGTCGGGCGTGCCCTTGGCGGCATCGTCCGGGGCGGCCCGCTGGGAGTACCAGTACCATCCGCCGCCGGCCGCCCCGGCGAGTACCGCGAGCACCACCAGTACCGTGGCGGGCGTGGCACCGCGCTGGCCGGGCGGCAGGAGGCGGCCCATCGAATGCAGGGGGGAGGTCATGGCGGTCGAATCTTCCGGCGTCGGGTCAGGATGGATTGGAGCATGCCGGCACGGCGCCGGGCGAAATCCAATGTAACAGGATGTGAGCAGCTATCGCCGTGCGCCCGGCCGCACAGCGGGCGGCCGCGGAGGGCCGTCCCGGCCGGCTGGTCCCGGTCACGCCGCAGCCGACTCAGTCGGTTGGCCCGGGTCACGCCGCCGCCGACTCAGTCGGCTGGTCCGGGTCACACCGCAGCCGACTCAGTCGGCTGGCCCGGGTCACGCCGCAGCCGACTCAGTCGGCTGCGCGGATCCCCAGCTCGGTCGTGAGCTGTTTCCAGGTGGCGGCGTTCTCGCGCAGGTACTGCGCGAACTGCGCGGGCGTGGAGCCGACCGGTTCCAGTCCCTGCTCGCGCAGCGTGCCGGCGACGTCGGGCAGCGCGAGCACCTGCGCGGTGTCTGCGGCGACGCGCTCCACCACGGCACGCGGCGTGGCGGCGGGCGCGAGCAGCCCGAACCAGCCCGCGGTCTCCAGCCGCCGCACGCCCGCTTCCGCGAAGGTCGGCACGTCGGGCATGGCCCTGGAGCGCACCGGCGATACCAGCGCGAGCGCGCGCAGCCGGCCGCTGCGCAGGTGCGGCAGCGCGGTGCCGATGGAATTGAAGTTCACGTCCACCTGGCCGCCGAGCAGGTCGGTCATGGACTGCGCCTCGCCCTTGTACGGCACGTGGGTCATGTTGATGGCGGCGCCGCGCTTCAGCGTCTCGCCGTAAATGTGGAACGACGAACCGTTGCCGAAGGAGCCGTAGGACAGCGGCTTGTTTTGGGACGGCCCTTGCGCCGCCTTGGCCGCGGCAATGAGCTCGCCCAGGCTGCGCCAGGGCGAATCGCCGCGCACCACCAGCACCACTTCCGAGCGGATCAGCTGGGTGATGGGCGCGAGGTCGCGTTCCCAGTCGAAGGGCACCTTGTCGAACAGCGCCGGCGCCTGCACCAGCGAGGTGAAGGTCGACAGCAGCGTGTAGCCGTCAGCTTGTGCGGTCCGCACCACGTACTCGGTGCCGATCATCGTGGTCGCACCGGGGCGGTTCTCCACCACCACCGGCTGGCCCCAGCGCGCGGCGAGTTTGTCGGCGACCAGGCGCGTCACGCGGTCGGGGCTGCCCGCGGGCGGGCTGGGCATGACCATGCGTACCGCACGCGCGGGCCAGGGGGCCGTTGCCGGCGCGGCAGTTGGAGCGGCGGCCTGCGCGAGCAGCGCGGGCGACGCGAACGGGGCGGGCGATGCAAGCAGCAGCGCAAAGGCGGGCAGCAGGCCGCGCGCGCAAGGGATCCTCATCATGGTGTCCTCCTCCTGTCGCGTACTTTAACCGTACCGCGGGTCGGGTCGGGTCGGGAAGCGCCGCGACCCGCCGCTACCTGCCGCGACCCGCGCCCGCGGTGTAACCTGCGCCGCTTGTTCAATCGCGACGGGCAACCTGGGAGGACGCAATGACGACGAATACGAGGCCTGAGGCGAGGCCGGTGCGGCGGGTGGTGACCACGCACGACACACAGGGCAGGGCGGTGGTGTCCATGGACGGCGCCGCGCCGAACGCGAAGCTGAGACAGGCCGCGGGCGGCCTGATCTCCACCCTGATCTGGGCGACCGACGAGACCCCGGCCGACATCGACGCGGGCACCGACCGCGCCGCGCGCGACATGGGCGTGCCGCCACCGGACTGCGGCACGGTGTTCCGCGTGGTCGACTTTCCGCCCATGGGCGATGCGGCCGGCGTGGACCATGGCGCGGTGCTCAAGGAGATGGGCATCGCACCGGCTGCCGCCGGCCAGCCCGCGCGCAGCCCCTTCATGCACCGCACGCGGAGCATCGATTACGCCATGGTGCTGTCCGGCGAGATCGTGATGGTGATGGACGACAGCGAGGTGGTGCTGCGCGCCGGGGACACGCTGGTGCAGCAGGGCACGAACCACGCATGGGAGAACCGCGGCAAGGACTGGTGCCGCGTCGCCTTCGTGCTGGTGGACGCGAAGAAGCCCTCGGCCTGGAAGGGTGATGCGGGGCATTGACCCGTCTCCGCGCAGCGAGCCGCCGGGTGGCTGGTCCGGGCTGGCGCCGCGGCCTGATTGCGCGGAAAATGCACGTTGCGAATGCGCCCGGCCACGGGCGACCACGACATTGAGGACTAGGAGCAGGCGATGAACACCAGGGAAGGCATGCCGCTGGCAAGCGAGGAGTTCGAGGTCAACGGCGTGCGCATGCCGCGGCCGTTCCGGATCCGGCGCCTCGGCCACTTCGGCATCAACGTGAGCGAACCGGACCGCACCAGGGAGTTCTACACCCGCCTGCTGGGCTTCCGTGTTTCCGACCCGCTGGACTTCGGCGCGCGCCTGCCCGAGGAGAAGCGCGGCAAGTTCGGCCCGGGCGTGGGCTACTTCACCCGCCATGGCACCGACCACCATTCCTTCGTGTTCTTCCCGCGCCGCGTGCTGGCCGAACTGAACCCGGCCGCGGCCACCGCCGCCGGCAGCATCAACCAGATCACCTGGCAGGCGGGCTCGCTGCAGGAAGTGTCCGACGCCTTCGACTGGTTCACCCGCCGCGGCAAGCGCATCGCGCGGGCCGGGCGCGACCTGCCGGGCTCCAACTGGCATTTCTACCCGTTCGACCCCGACGGCCACATCAACGAGCTGTACTACGGCATCGAGCAGGTGGGCTGGGACGGCTACTCCAAGCCGCGCGACATGTACGGCGTGCGCTACCAGAAGCCGCCGGCGCTGCCGCACATGTCCGAGTACGCCGAGGTGATGCAGGCCGAGCGCGATGGCATCGCCATCATCAAGGGCTGCCGCGCAGAAGAACCCGAGGAAGAGACCTACGACGTCGGCGGCGTGCTGCTGGGCCGCCCGTTCAAGGTCGCGCGCGTCGGGCCGGTGCGCCTGTTCGTCGACGACGTGGACGCGACGATGCGCTTCTACCGCGACGACATGGGCCTGTCCGTCACCGAGGAAGTCGAGTGGAAGGGCCACCGCTGCGTGTTCCTGCGCGCCAACACCGAACACCATTCGCTCGCGTTGTACCCGGTGGCGCTGCGCGCCGAGCTCGGGCTCAAGGCGGACTCGACCCTGATGTCCTTCGGTTTCCAGGTCGGCGGCTACAAGCAGCTGCGCGACGCGGTGGACTTCCTCAAGGGCAAGGGCGTGACCATCCGCCACCTGCCGCCCGAGTTGTTCCCCGGCATCGACTACTGCGCGTTCGCGATCGACCCGGACGGTTTCGCGATGCAGCTGTACTACTACATGGAACAGGTGGGCTGGGACGGCAAGCCGCGCCCCGCCGCGCTTCGCCCCAAGATCGACAACGCCAACTGGCCGGCCTCGGTGCCGATGCAGTCCGACAGCTTCCTTGGCGAGGCCTTCCTCGGGCCGCTGGGCTGAGGCAGCCTGGTCCAGCCTGGGGCTGCAATGAAAAAGGGGGCGCAAGCCCCCTTTGCCTTTGGTGGCGCCCGGTCGTTCAGGCGTGCGCGGCCTCGCTGCCCAGCGCCGGCATCACGTGGCGCGAGAACAGGTCCACCGAGCGCAGCGACTCCGCCAGCGTGAGGTTGCCGAAGGCGAAGCGGCACAGCAGGTAGTTCACGCCGGCCTCGGCCGCCTGGTGGCGGATCGCCTCGGTCACCTGCTCCGGCGTGCCGATGATGGCGCGGCCGGTGGCGTGCAGCTCGTCGATCTCGGGCGGGAAGGACGCGAACTGCGGCTTGGCGTCGTGCTTGACCCACAGGTACATGAAGCTCTCGTACCACAGCCGGTAGGCGCGCCGCGCCGCGTCCATCGCCTCGCGTTCGGTGTCGGCGACCACGATGTGGCGCGTGGTGCCCATCAGCGGGATGTCCGCGGGTGCGTGGCCCAGCGACGCCCAGGTCCCGCGGTACTTGTCGGTGATGGTGCGGGTGACGTGCAGCGGCGCGTTGCTCACCACGTTCACGCGGTGCGCGGCGCACCAGTCGATCGCGGCCAGGTTTCCGATGCCGTACCACAGCGGCGGGTGCGGCCGCTGCAGCGGCTGCATCTGGATAGGCACGTTGCGGAAGGCGTAGTGCGCGCCTTCGTGGTCGAGCGTGCCGCCGGCGAAGGCCTTGGTCATCACGTCCCAGGCCTCGACGTACATGGCCTGCGCTTCCTTGGGCTCCTCGCCGAAGTAGCTGATCTCGAAGGGGGAGATGCCGCGGCCGATGCCCAGCTGGAAGCGTCCGCCGCTCATGTGATCGAGCATGCAGATTTCCTCGGCCAGGCGCAGCGGGTGGTAGAGCGCCAGGGTGTAGACCAGCGGGCCGAAGCGCAGGCGCTTCGTGCGCTGCGCGACCGCCGAGTGGAGCACCGAGGGGGAGGGGCACATGCCCAGCGGCGTCGCATGGTGCTCGGCGGTGTGGTAGCCGTGGATGCCGGCGCGGTCGTAGGCTTCGGCGAGCTTCAGGCGGTTCTCGTAGAACTCGCCCAGCGGCAGCCCGTTGTTGTCCAGGTGGTCGAATACACCAAATTTCATGATTGCTGCCTCCTCGGTGGCGCCATCTTACCTTCGCGGGTCCGCCGGGGGACGGGAGGCGGGGGTGCGGATGGTAGAATCGCGGCCTGCCCGGTTCGGCAATCGGGCATCGTGGCAGCCCGCAGCATGGCAGCGCCCGCCTGCGCCGTGCCACCGCAGTTCCGCCACTCCACGCAGCACCTCATGCAGCACATCGGATGATCCTGCTCGACGAGACCCACGAACCCGGCCTGACGAGCTGGGTGGACGAGGCGAATTCGCCCGCGTCCGACTTCCCCATCCAGAACCTGCCCTTCGGCGTGTTCCGCACCAGCGGCCGCGACGAGGCCGGCCGGGTCGGCGTCGCCATAGGCGAGCGCATCGTGGACCTGTCCCTGCTGGCCACCCGCGGCATGCTGCAGGGCAAGGCCGCGCGCGCGGTCGAGGCCTGCCGCGGCGGCACGCTGAACGGGCTGTTCGCGCTCGGGCGCGAGTACTGGTCGGCGCTGCGCCTGGACCTCTCGCGCCTGCTGCGCGAGGGCGCGCCCCGGCAGGGCGACATCGCCGCCAGCCTGGTGCCCATGGACGAGGCGACCATGCTGATGCCGGCGCGCATCGGCGACTTCACCGACTTCTACACCTCCATCCACCATGCCACCAATGCGGGCAAGCTGTTCCGCCCGGACGCGCCGCTGCTGCCGAACTTCAGCTCCATACCCATCGGCTACCACGGGCGCGCCTCCTCGGTGATGGTGAGCGGCACGCCATGCCGGCGGCCGCGCGGCCAGATGAAGCCCAAGGACGGGCCGGTGGCGTTCGGCCCGAGCAAGCGCCTGGACTTCGAGCTGGAACTGGGCTGCTTCGTCGGGCCCGGCAACGCGCTGGGCGAACCGGTTCCGCTCGCGCAGGCCGAGCGCCACATCTTCGGCGTGTGCCTGGTCAACGACTGGTCGGCGCGGGACATCCAGGCCTGGGAATACCAGCCGCTGGGGCCGTTCCTGGGCAAGAGCTTCCTCACGACGGTGTCGCCCTGGGTGGTGACGCTGGAGGCGCTGGCGCCGTTCCGCATCGCGGCCGCGCGCCCGGCCGGCGACCCGGCGCTGCTGCCCTACCTGCAGGACGACGAGGACCGCAAGGCAGGCGGCCTGGCGATCACCATGGAAGTGCAGCTGCGCTCGGCGCGCATGCGCGAGCAGGGCAAGCCGCCGGTGACGCTGGCCCGCGCGCCCTTCTCCAGCCAGTACTGGACGCTGTTCCAGATGCTCGCGCACCACAGCAGCAATGGCTGCAACCTGCTGCCCGGCGACCTGATCGCCACCGGCACCGTGTCGGGCCCCGACGAAGGCCAGCAGGGCTGCCTGCTGGAATTCACGCACGGCGGCGCCCGGCCCTTCGACCTGGACGGCGAGAAGCGCAGCTTCCTCGAGGACGGCGACGAGGTCGTGCTGCGCGCGAGCGCGGTGCGACCGGGCGCCACGCGCATCGGCTTCGGCGAATGCCGGGGCATCGTGGCGCCGGCGGCCTGACCGCGCGGGGACGCGCCTTCGGCTGTGCGGGAACGCGCCGTCCGCCCGGCGGGCTAGGCGAAGTACAGCGCCGCCGGGTTGTCCACCAGCACCCGGGCGCGCAGCGCGGCCTCCGGTATCCACTCGGCCAGCGCGTCCAGCAGATCGCCGTCATTCGGCATCGCGTCGTAGTGGTTGGGGTGCGGCCAGTCGCTGCCCCAGAGCACGCGTTCCGGATTGGCGCTCAGCACGCCCTCGACCAGCGGTTGCATGTCGCGCCACGGCCAGTCCTGCGACGAGGTGCGGTGCAGCGCCGACAGCTTGACCCAGCAGCGGCCGGTGTCCATGAGCGACAGCAGGCAGCGGTATCCGGGTGAGGTGATGCCCTCGTCGCCGCGCACCCGCGCGACATGGTCCACCACCAGGGTCGCACCGGTCGCAAGCAGGCGCGGGGCGAGGTCCACCAGCTCGGCGGACCTGTTGACGTGCACCACCAGGTGCCAGCCGAAGGGGCGCACCCGTGCGGCGATGCGTTCCAGCGAGCCGAAGCCCGGTCCCCCCTTGACCACGGTGCTCATGCGCGCGCCGCGGAAGCCCTGTGCGTGCAGCTGCGCGATGCCGGCCTCGGTGCATTCCGGGTCCACGACCGCGACGCCCCGGCAGGAGTCCGGGCGCAGCCGGTTGAGTTCGGCGATCGCCTCGGCGCTGGGCCGGTTGTCGGTGCCGTGCACGCTGCCGTGGACGATGACCGAGCGCTGCACGCCCAGGACGTCCAGCATGCGCCGGTAGGCGGGGGCGAGGGCTTGCGGCGGCGTGAAGCTGCGCCCCTCGACGTAGGGGAAGCGCCCGGTCGGGCCGAATACGTGCGCGTGGCAGTCGCAGGCCAGCGGCGGCGGGGCGATGCGCGGCCGGCGGGTGTCGGGATCGGGACCGGGGCAGTCCCGTGCGGGGGTGGCTTGCTGCATGGCATCGCGTCCTCGTTCGGATACTGGCGCTATGATCGCACCGGATCGAGCGCCAGGCAGGACAGGCAGTGCCGGCGCCGACGGGACCCGCCACGCAGCACCACGCCACAACAGGAGGAGGCACGCATGCACATGCTCAGGGACTTCGCCCGCTTCACGCTCGGGCTCGCCGTGGCCGCAGGCTCGTTCGCGGCCTTGGCGCAGGATTACCCTTCCAAGCCGCTGCGGCTGGTGGTGGGATTCCCGCCCGGGGGCAACGTGGACCTGGTGGGCAGGCTGGTTGCGGCCAAGATGACCGAGGGCCTGGGCCAGTCGGTGGTGGTGGAGAACCGCACCGGCGCGGGCAGCATGATCGCCAACGAGTACGTCGCCAAGGCGGCGCCCGACGGCTACACCATGCTGCTGGTCAGCGGCGCCTACGTGACCCAGGCCGCGGTCCAGAAGAAGATGGCCTTCGACCCGATCAAGGGCTTCGCCTGGATCTCGCCGGTGGTGGTCTACCCGCTGGTGATCGCGGTCCGGGCGGACTCGCGCTTCAAGAACATGGGCGAGCTGATCGCGTTCGCGCGCGCCAACCCGGGCAAGCTCAACTACCCGTCGCCCGGCACCGGCACGCTCTACCACCTCGCGGTCGAGCACATGAACGCGCTGGCCAGGGTGGACATGGTGCACGTTCCCTTCCGCGGAGGCGGCGAGCCCATGACCGAGGTGCTGGCCGGACGCCTGGATTTCCTCATGGACGCGCTGCCGGTGGTCTGGCCGCAGTTGCAGTCAGGGAAGATGCGCGCGCTGGGCGTGTCGATCCCCCAGCCCGCGCCGGTCATGCCGAACGTGCCGACCATCGCGCAGACCGTGCCGGGCTACGTGTCCACCTCGTTCTCCGGGCTGGCCGCGCCGGCCGGAACGCCCGCGCCCATGATCGACCGGCTGAATCGCGAGGCGCGCCGTGTCGTGGACCTGGCGGAGTTCAAGGCGCGTTTCGCCGATTCCGGCGGCCTGCCGCAGGCCAGCAGCCCGGAGGAGTTCGGGCGCATGGTCGAGGGCGAGATCGCCAAGTGGCGCAAGGTGGTCGAGGAACGCAAGATCGAGGCGCAGTAAGCGCCGCCCACCGCGCCGTCCGGCCGGACCGCCCCGTATGCGGGGCGGGCGGATCCCGGAATCGGCGCCGCCCGCTCAGAGCGGCCCGAGTACCGGCTCCTGCATCAGCGCAACCTGCTCGCGCAGTTCCAGGATGCGGTCCTGCCAGTAGCGCTGGGTGTTGAACCAGGGGAAGGCGGCGGGGAAGGCCGGGTCATCCCAGCGGCGCGCGATCCAGGCGCTGTAGTGGATCAGGCGCAGGGTGCGCAGCGGTTCGATCAGGTGCAGTTCGCGCCGGTCGAACTCGGCGAAGTCCTCGTAGCCGGCGAGCACGTCCGACAGCCCCCGCGTCATCGCCGCGCGGTCGCCCGAGAGCAGCATCCACAGGTCCTGCACCGCCGGCCCGTTGCGCGCGTCGTCGAAGTCCACGAAGTGGGGCCCCTCGTCGGTCCACAGCACGTTGCCCGCGTGGCAATCGCCGTGCAGGCGGATTTCCTGGTACTCGCCGGCACGGTCCCAGCAGCGCTCGACCTCGTCCAGCGCCAGGTCGACCACGCTGGTCCATGCCTCGCGCAGGTCCTCGGGGATGAAGTCGTGGTCCAGCAGCCACTCGCGCGGCTCGTCGCCGAAGGCGTCGATGTCCAC
>CAIVVS010000133.1 GCA_903909415.1 uncultured Pseudomonadota bacterium
AGGGTGATGCCGATCACCACGAACACGAAGCCCAGCAGGAACACCGCCTCGGCGCGGCTGCCCAGCGCGAGGTAGATGCCGCCGGCTGCCAGCAGCATCAGGAACATCGGCTCGGTGAGCACGTCGCGCACGATGGCGGCGCTGGACTTGGGCGCGCTGCCCGGAAGCAGGTTCGGGCCCTCGGCGCCCAGTCGGCGCGCGGCCTCGGCCGGGTCCAGTCCCGGCAAGGCGGCGCCCTGAGGGGGGACGGGAGTCCGGACGGGGCGGCTGGCCGGCATGCTGCCTTTCCGTGCGTGGATGGCCGCGTACCTGCCGGCAACGGTCTTGCGTGGAAGGATGCTGCGCCGACGCCGGGCCGGGCCCGGCGCGCCCTGCGGGGCGGGCGCGGTCAGCCCTGCCAGCGCGGCAGGGTCACCAGCAGGATCAGGATGCCGATCGCCAGGTTGGCGGACACCCACTGCCTGATCTTTGCGAGCGCCGCGCCGCCGGCCGGCCAGTCCGATGCCGCCACCGCGCGCGACAGGCGCTTGTACAGCGCGAAGCGGATGTGCATGAAGATCGCGACCATCAGCAGTCCGAGGCCCGCCATCGCATGCCAGGGCCAGGGCAGCTTCGCGCCGCCGCCGGCCGCGCTGGCCATCATCCAGCCGCCGGTGAGCAGGGCCAGCAGCGAGGCGACCATCACCGCGCTGAAGAACCGGCCCAGCACGTCGTGCATCAGGCGCAGGCGCGCCGGCGGTTCCAGCGACGCGACGGCGGGGCGAAGGAAGAAGTGCGCGAACACCATGCCGCCGATCCAGACGACGATGGCGAGCACGTGCAGTGTCTTGAGCAGGGCGTAGAGCATGCTGGCGGGGCTCCTGTTAGAGGCCTTCGGGACTGCCGGGGACGCGGGGTGCGTCCCGCTTCCCCTATCGGGGCAGGTATCGGCCCGGCTGCGCCGGCGCCTCGCCGGAGGGCGTGGCGTAACGGCCGGCCTGGACCGGTGCTTCCCCGGGTGCGGGTGCGTAACGCCCGCGCGGACCGGCAAGGCTAGCCGCGTCGGGGCCCTGCATCTGCGCGCTGCCCAACACATAGCCGTTCTGCGCCAGCGCGATCTCGTAGCGCGCCGCGTCGAAGCCGCGCATCACGTTTTCGCCCACCACCATCACCGGCACCGTCGCGCCGCCGGACAACTGGCGCAGCGACTCCAGCGAGGCCGCGTCCTCGACGGTGACGGACTCGAACCGCACCTTGTGCTGCGCGAGCACCTGTCGCGCGCCGTTGCAGGGCTCGCCGCAGGCCGCGTTCACGAACAGGCGGACCGGCGGGAGCGGCTTGCCGGTGGCGGCCGGCTTGGCGGCGGCGGTCCGCGGCGGCTGCGCGCCGGCGTTCGCGGGATAGCCTGCGGTGTCCAGCGCCGATTTCCAGCCTTCCGGGTCGAAGCCGGCCAGGGAATCGCGCCCCACCGACAGCGTGGGGACGGTGGCCTTGCCGGTGGCGGTCTTCAGTTCCGCGGCGGTCTTCTCGTCGGCCACGCTGACCTCGCGGAACGGGATGCCGCGCTTGGTGAGCGAATCGCGCGCGTCGCGGCACATCGGGCCGCAATCGGGCGACGAGTAGAACACCACCGGGAAGTCCTTGGCCGCCTGCCGGGTGGCAAAGGGCGTCTCGGGGCCATCGACGACGCTGCCGCGCAGGTCGCGTGCCTGCGTCGACTTGGCCGCGGCGCTCGGGGGCGGGGGGGTCTGCGAGTAGGTGACGCGCCCGTCCTTGTCCACCCAGCGGTAGAGCTGCTGGGCCTGCGTCGCGCAGGCGAAGGCCAGCGCGGCGGCGGCGAGGGTGGTGGTCAGCTTGGCGATGGGTCGCATGGTCGTGCGCATGGTCGTGTCCAGGCGGCTGGGGTATCGATTAGTGTAGTTCAATCCAGCGGGCGGCCGTCGCCCGTCGTGGATCAGGCCGCCTGCGCCACCATGCCGCTGTGGCGCAGCAGCGCATCCGGGCTGGGGTCGCGGCCGCGGAAGGCGCGGAACGACTCGATCGCCGGCCGGCTGCCGCCGACGGCAAGGATCTCGTCGCGGAAGCGCGCCCCGGTCACCGCGTCCAGCACCCCGGCGCGTTCGCGCACCTCCTCGAAGGCGCCGAAGGCGTCCGCCGACAGTACCTCGGCCCACTTGTAGCTGTAGTAGCCGGCCGAGTAGCCGCCGGCGAAGATGTGGCCGAAGTTGTTCGGGAAGCGGTTGTAGGCCGGCGGGATCGCCACCGCGACGCGCGACCGGATTTCGTCCAGCAGCGCCAGCGGCGTCTTGCCGCCGCGCGCGGTGTCCGGGTCGAAGTCATGGTGCAGGTGCATGTCGAACAGCGAGAACTCCACCTGGCGCACCGTCTGCATGCCGCTCTGGAAGTTGCGCGCGGCGAGCATGCGGTCGAACAGCGCGCGCGGCAGCGGCGCGCCGGTGTCCACGTGCGAGGTCATGCGCGAGACCACGTCCCACTCCCAGCAGAAGTTCTCCATGAACTGGCTGGGCAGTTCCACCGCGTCCCATTCCACGCCGCGTATGCCCGACACGCCGAGGTGGTCCACGCGGGTGAGCAGGTGGTGCAGGCCGTGGCCGGCCTCGTGGAACAGCGTGATCACCTCGTCATGGGTGAACAGCGCCGGGCGGCGCTTGCCGTCGGCGCCCGCGACGCCGCGCGGGAAGTTGCAGATCAGGTAGGCCACCGGCGTCTGCACGCCCGCGCCCTTCTTGCGGCGTGCCATCGCCTCGTCCATCCACGCGCCGCCGCGCTTGGTCTCGCGCGCGTACAGGTCGAGGTAGAAATGCCCCACGGTGGCGCCGTCACGGTCGGCGATGCGGAAGAAGCGCACGTCCCCGTGCCAGGTCTCGGCCTGCGCCGGCTCGATCGACACGCCGTACAGCGCCTGCACCACGTGGAACAGGCCCTCCAGCACCTTGTGCTCGGGGAAGTACTGCTTCACTTCCTGGTCGGAGAACGCGTAGCGCTTCTGGCGCAGCTTCTCCGAGGCCCAGGCCAGGTCCCAGGCCTGCAACCGGTCCAGCCCGAGTTCGTCGCGCGCGAAGGCGGTGAGCTCGGCGTAGTCGCGGCGCGCGAACGGCAGCGCCTTGTGGGCCAGGTCCTCTAGGAAGGCGATGACCTGCGCCGGGCTGTCGGCCATCTTGGCCTCCAGCGAGACTTCGGCGTAGGACGCGAAGCCGAGCAGCTGCGCGGCCTCGCGGCGCAACACCAGCTCGCGCGCGATCACCGGGGTGTTGTCCAGCTTGTCGGGGCCGAACTCGCTCGCCCGGGTGACGTGCGCGTGGTACAGCTTCTCGCGCAGCGCGCGGTTGTCGGCGTACTGCAGCACCGGCATGCAGGAGGGCGCCTGCAGGGTGAACTTCCACGCGGGTTGCTGTTCCTCCCCGGCTGCGGCCTCGGCTGCTGCAGGGGTCTTGTCGCCCGCCGCCGCTTCGGCGGCGGCTGCAAGGTCATCGTCCGGCAAGCCGGCCAGTTCCGCCTTGTCGTGGATCACCACCGACCAGGCGTTGGTCGCATCCAGCAGGTTCTCGGAGAACTTCGCCGACAGCGCGGCGAGCTCGTCCATCAGTTCGGCATAGCGCTTCTTCTGCTCTTCGGGCAGTTCGGCGCCGCCCAGGCGGAAGTCGCGCAGCTCGTTGTCGACGATCTTCTTCTGCGCCGGCGTCAGCGATGCGAAGGCGGGCGCGGCGGCCAGCGCCTTGTAGCGCGCGAACAGCGCCAGGTTCTGGCCCAGCTCGGTCCAGTACTGGGTGATCGCGGGCAGGCTGGCGTTGTAGGCATCGCGGAACTCGGGATGGTCGTTCACCGAGTGCAGGTGCGAGACCGCGCCCCAGGCGCGCGACAGGCGTTCGTTGGCGTCCTCCAGCGGCGCGACCACGCTGTCCCAGGTCGGCGTGTCGGCCGAGTCGGTGACTTGCTGGATCACCGCGCGGCATTGCGCCACCAGCGCGTCCACCGCCGGGGCGACGTGCGCCGCGGTGATCGAGCCGTAGCGCGGCAGGCCGGAAAAATCCAGCAGCGGGTTGTTGGCGGTGGCTGCGGCTTCAGTCGGTGCGTTCATGTTCGGCGGCCTGTACGGTGTTGGCGAGCAGCATGGCAATGGTCATCGGGCCGACGCCGCCGGGCACCGGCGTGATCGCGCCGGCAATGCCCTGCAGCGCCGCGAAGTCGGCGTCGCCGCAGAGCTTGCCGTCCGGCGTGCGGTTGATGCCCACGTCGATCACGACGGCGCCGGGCTTGACCATGGCGGCGCCGACGAACTTCGGCTTGCCGATGGCCGCGACCAGCACGTCCGCGCTGCGCGTGACGGCCGCGAGGTCGGCGGTCTTCGAATGGCATATGGTGACGGTGGCGTTCTTTTCCAACAGCAGCATCGCCACCGGCTTGCCGACGATGTTGGAACGCCCCAGCACCACCGCGTGCCTGCCCGCGAGGTCCACGCCGGCTTCGTCGATCAGGCGCATCACGCCGGCCGGCGTGCAGGGCACGAAGCGCGGCGCGCCGGTGACCAGCGCACCGACGTTGTGCAGGTGGAAGCCGTCCACGTCCTTGGACGGGTCTATCGCCTCCAGCACCGCCTGCGCCGACACCTGCGCCGGCAATGGCAGCTGCACCAGGATGCCGTGGATGCGCGCATCGGCGTTCATCGCGCGCACCTGGTCCAGCACCTGTTGCTGCGTCGCGCTGGCCGGCAGGTTGGTCTGCTCGGACAGCATGCCGATTTCCGCGCAGGCCCGTGTCTTGCTACGGACGTACACCTGTGAAGCCGGATCCTCGCCCACCAGCAACACGCCGAGGCCCGGCGTGATCCCGCGTGACTTCAGCGTGGCGACGCGCGCAGCGAGTTCGGCGCGCAGGCGCGCCGCCAGGGCGGTGCCGTC
>CAIVVS010000134.1 GCA_903909415.1 uncultured Pseudomonadota bacterium
CCACCACGCCGGTGGCGGGATCGATCTCGACCTCGGCGATGTGGCAGCCGTTGGGCCAGGTCACGCCGATCTTGCTGGAGGTCTTCACGTCCAGCGGGTGCGGGCCGCTGGCCGGCGCGGGCGGCCTGGATCGCGGCCCAGACGCGCGCCGGCGTGGCCGGCATGTCGAAGTGGCTCACGCCCTCGGAGGCCAGCGCGTCCAGGATGGCGTTCATCACGGTGGGCAGCGAACCGGTCACGCCGGACTCGCCCACGCCCTTGGCGCCCAGCGGGTTGGTCGCGGTGCGCACCGGGTGGTCGACCAGCTTGATGCCGTTCAGCAGGCCGGCGCGCGGCATCGGGTAGTCCATGAAGCTGCCGGTCAGCAGCTGGCCGGTCTGCGGGTCGTACATCGCATGCTCGCCCAGCACCTGGCCGATGCCCTGCGCCAGCCCCCCGTGCATCTGTCCCTCGACCAGCTGGTGGTTGATGATCTCGCCCGCGTCATCGCAGGCGACATAGGACATGAGTTCCACCACGCCGGTGGCGGGATCGATCTCGACCTCGGCGATGTGGCAGCCGTTGGGCCAGGTCACGCCGATCTTGCTGGAGGTCTTCACGTCCAGCGGGTGCGGGCCGCTGGCCGGCGCGTGCTGCTTCACCAGGCTGACCAGGCTCACCGACTTGTCCGTGCCCTTGACGCGGTAGGCGCCGTCGCGGAACTCGAGGTCGGCCTCGGCCGCCTCCAGGTCCTCGGAGGCCAGCGCCATGCCCTTCTTCACCACCTCGTCCGAGCCGAGCTTGAGCACGCTGCCCGCGCCGTGCGTGGAACGCGAGCCGCCGGTGCCGTTGCCCAGCAGGCGCACCGCCGGGTCGCCCTCGACCAGCTTCACCGTCTCCAGCGGCATGCCCAGCACGCCGGCGACGATCTGCGCGAACGCGGTTTCGTGGCCCTGCCCGGAGGAATGCGACACGGTGTAGAGGTTCACCGAGCCGTCCTTGCCGAAGCGCAGCTCGACCTCGTCGGGCGCGCCGCCGGCGCCGGTGGACTCGATGCAGGAGGCCATGCCGCGGCCCAGCAGCCGCCCGCGCGCGCGCGCGCCGGCGCGGCGCTGGTCGAAGGCGGCCTTGTCGTTCCAGCCGGCCGCGGCCGCCGCGTCTTCCATCACGCCCAGCGGATCACCGCAGTCGTAGACCTGGTCGTTGACCAGCTTGTACGGGAACTTGTCCTTCGGGATGAAGTTGCGCCGGCGGATCTCCGCCGGGTCCAGGCCCATCACGCGCGCGGCCTCGTTGACCAGGCGCTCGGTGATCGCGGACATGATCGGCCGGCCGGCGCCGCGGTAGGCGGCGATAGGCGCGGTGTTGGTCAGCACGAACTGGTTGCGGATGTAGGCCGCCGGGATGTCGTACACGCCCGTGATGGGCGCGCTGGCGCGCATGCTGATGAACGGGCCGGTGAACGCGCAGTAGGCGCCGAGGTTGGAATGGAAGTCGTAGCGCATCGCGAGGAAGCGGCCGTTCGCGTCCATCGCGATCTCGCCGGTGGACACCACGTCGCGGCCCTGCTCGTCGCCCAGGAAGGCCTCGGAACGGCTGCCCGTCCACTTCACCGGGCGGCCGAGCTTCTTCGAGGCCAGCGCGATCACCGCGTACTCGGGATACACGTTGGAGCGCATGCCGAAGCCGCCGCCGACGTCGCGCGCGACGATGTCCACCTTGTCCTCGGACACGCCGAGCACGCCCGCGAACTGGGCGCGCAGGCCGTTCACGCCCTGCGTGGTCGAGTACAGCGTCCAGCGGTCGGCCTTGGCGTCGTAGTCGCCGATCGCCGAGCGCGGCTCCAGCGGGCTGCCGGCGACGCGGTTGTTGTAGATGGTCAGGCGCGCGACCTTGGCGGCGCGGGCGAAGGCCTGGTTGGTGGCCTCCTCGTTGCCCTGGCCGAAGTCCATCACGCGGTTGCCCGGCACGTTGTCGTGCAGCTGGGGGGCGCCGGCGGCCAGCGACTCGGCGGCGCGGGTCACCGCGGGCAGGTCGCGGTATTCGACCGCGAGCGCCTCGACCGCATCCTGCGCGAGCACCGCGCTGTCGGCCACCACGCAGACCACGCATTCACCGACGAAGCGCACCTTGCGCTGCGCGAGCGCCGGACGATGCGGCTTGATCAGCGGCTTGCCGTCGCGCCCGTTGACCGCGAGTTGCGTCGGGAGCGAGTTGAAGCCGGCGGCGGCGATGTCCTCGCCGGTGAGCACCGCATGCACGCCCTTCATCGCGAGCGCCGCCGAGGCGTCGATGGCGAGGATGTCGGCGTGCGCGCGGTCGGCGCGCAGGAAGGCGGCATGCAGCTGGCCGGCGAGGTTGCGGTCGGAGGTGTAGCGGCCGGCGCCGGTGACCAGACGACGGTCTTCCAGGCGGCCGAGCAGGGTGTGCGCGGACATGGGAATGGGGCTTTCTGCGAACGGGCGTGCGAAGGATTGGTGCAGCGAACAAGAATAGCAGAGGCCCCGCGTGGCGGATAAAGCGGGCCCGCAGCCGGGTACACTCCCTGCCCCTGCGCCGATCGGATGCGCGCAGACAGGATTGAGGATGGACGCAACATGAATTCAGGCAGTCCCGGACACGCTTTGCCGGTGGCCATCGCCGGCGGCGGCATAGGCGGCCTCGCGGCCGCGTTGTCGCTCGCGCGCCGCGGCTTTCCCGCGGTGGTGCTGGAGAAGGCCGACGCCTTCGGCGAGGCCGGCGTGGGCCTGCAGGTCGCGCCCAACGCGCTGAACGTGCTGCAGGGCCTGGGCGTGGGCGCGGCGGCGCAGCGCGACGCGCTGCTGATCGAGCGCATGCTGCTGATGGACGGCGTCACCGGCGAAACGGTGGTCGACATCCCCTGCGGCCCGCGCTTCCGCAAGCGCTACGGCAGCCCCTACGCGGTGGCGCACCGCGCCGACATCCACGGCGCGCTGCTGGAAGGCTGCCGCGCCAACAGGCTGGTCGAGCTGCGCACCGGCGCGCTGGTCACGGGCTACGAGCACGCCAGCCACGGCGTGAGCGTGCGCCTCGCATCCGGCGAGGTCCTTCCCGCCGCGGCGCTGGTGGGCGCGGACGGGATCCATTCGAAGGTGCGGGAACAACTCGTCGGCGACGGCGCGCCGCTCGCCTCGGGCGCGGTGATCTACCGCGCAGTGATCCCTGCGGCCGACATGCCCCAAGAGCACCGGCACCCCTACCCCACCCTGTGGGCCGGCCCGGACACGCACATCATCTATTACCCGCTGCGCGATTGGTCCATGTTCAACTTCGGCGCGACCATCGTCACCGGTGAGCAGGACATGGACGAGACCAGCGACGTGGCGCCGGAGCAGGTGCTGCCGCTGTTCGCCGCCAATTGCGAGGCGCCGATGCAGGTGATGCGCGCCGCAACATCCTTCCGCCGCTGGGTGATACGCCACCGGGCGCCGGTGGAGCGCTGGACCGATGGCGCCACCACGCTGCTCGGGGATGCCGCGCACGCCATGGTGCAGTACATCGCGCAGGGGGCGGCGCAGGCGCTGGAGGACGCAGCCTGCCTGGGCTGGTGCGCGCGCCGCGCCGGCGGCGACTTTGCGCAGGCTTTCATCGACTACGAGCGCCTGCGCATCCCGCGCACCGCGCGCGTGCAGATCGCCTCGCTGCAGATGCACCACCTGCTCCACGCCGCCGGCGCCGCGCGCCTGGCGCGCAACAACGTGTTCGAGGGCCGCAACGAGGCCAAGAACCTCGCGGCGCTCGACTGGCTGTACATGCCGCAACCCTGGATGGAAACATGACCCCGCTGCTCAAGCCCCTCATCGGCGCCACCCTCGCCTTCGCCTGCATGCAGGCAGCGGCACAAGCCTGGCCCACGCGGGCGGTGCGCTTCGTCGTGCCCTCGGCGGCCGGCGGCGGCACCGACATCGTCACCCGCGTGCTCGCCCAGAAACTGGCCGACACGCTCGGCCAGCCCTTCGTGGTGGAGAACCGCGCCGGCGCGGGCCAGATGATAGGCACCGAGCTGGTCGCGCGCGCCCCGGCCGACGGCTACGCCATCCTGATGGCATCCAGCACGCTGGCGATCAATCCGGTGATGTACCGCAAGATCAGCTACGACGCGGTGCGCGACTTCGCGCCTGTGACCCAGGTGGCCTCGCTGCCCAACGTGCTGGTGGCGCACCCCTCGCTGCCGGCGAAGACGGTGGCCGAGCTGGTGGCGCTGGCGAAGCAGAAGCCCGGCCAGGTGAACTATGCCTCGGCCGGCGTCGGCACCTCGCCGCACATGTCCATGGAACTGTTCAAGAGCATGGCCGGGGTGGACCTGGCGCACATCCCCTACAAGGGCACCGCGCCCGCCGTCACCGACGTGCTCGGCGGACAGGTGCCGGTGATGATGGCCAACGTGCTGACCGCGCTGCCGCACCTGAAGTCCGGCAAGCTGCGCGCGCTGGCAGTCACCGGCACGCGGCATGCGGAATCGCTGCCGGACGTGCCGACCATGGCCGAGGCCGGCGCCGCCTCGGGTCTGGTTCCGGGGCTGAAGGGCTATGAGGCGATCCAGTGGTACGGCGTGCTCGCGCCGGCCGGCACCGCGCGGGACATCGTGGTGAAACTGCAGGCCGAGGTCGCGCGCGCGCTGAAACTGGCCGACGTGCGCGAGCGCCTCGCCGCGGACGGCGCGGAACCGGTGGGCAGCAGCCCCGAGCAGTTCGCCGCGTTGATCCGCTCGGAGCTCGAGAAGTGGGCCACGGTGGCCCGCAACGCCGGGATCAAGCCCGAATAGAATACGCAGGACCACTTTCCCGCACACGCAACGGAGTCCTGCCATGAACCGCCGACGCACCCTGCTCGCCTCCTGCCTCGCGCTCGCATTCGCCACGCTGCCGGGCGCCGCCCTCGCCCAGCAGGCGGGCTTCCCGAACAAGCCGGTGCGCCTGGTCGTGCCCTTCGGCGCGGGCGGCCTGTCCGACACCGTGGCCCGCGTGATCGGCCAGGCGCTCTCGACCAGCTGGAACCAGCAGGTGCTGGTCGAGAACAAGCCCGGCGCCGGCGGCATCGCGGCCAGCGAACAGGTGGCGAAGTCGCCCGCCGACGGCTACACCCTGCTGATGGCCGACCCGCAGCACCTGTCGATCAACCCGGCGCTGTATCCCAAGCTGCCCTATGACCCGATCAAGGACTTCGCGCCCGTCACGCTGGCCGCCTACGGCCCGCTGTTCCTGGCCGTGGGCGCGGACGTGCCGGCGAAGGCCTTTGCCGAGCTGGTCGCGCTGGCGCGCGCCAAGCCCGGCAGCCTGAACTACGGATCGGCCGGCTCGGGCAGCATCCACCACCTGTCGACCGAAAGCCTGAAGGCCGCGCTGAACGTCGACGTGGTGCACGTGCCCTACAAGGGCGCCGCGCAGGCGGTGCAGTCGCTGATAGCAGGACAGATCACCATGGCCTTCGCCGCTTATCCGGCGCTGGCGCCGCAGGTGAAGGCGGGCAAGGCGCGCATCCTCGCGGTCAGCACCGGCAAGCGCACGCGCCTGGCGCCCGACGTGCCGGCGCTGTCCGAACTCGGCGTCACGGGCTACGACTTCGCCGGCCAGATCGGCTTCGTCGCGCCGGCCGGCACGCAGAAGGACGTGATCACCAAGCTGAACGCCGACATCGTGCGCGTGCTGCGCGACCCGGCGATGGTGGAACGCATGGCCGGGCTGGGCATCGACCCGGTGGGCAACACGCCCGAAGAGTACGAGCGCCTGATCCGCTCCGACCTGGACAAGTTCGGGCGCGCGGTGAAGGTATCCGGCGCCAAGGCGGAGTAAGCCACCGCGCAGGTCGGCGGGCAAGCCGCCGGCCACGTCGCCGGAAGCGTGGCGCAACACGTCGCGCGGGAGCGCTGGTGTAGAGTCCTTCCTCGGTCGAAAAGGAGGAGGAGACCAGCATGCAGCCACGCAGTTCGCAGTCCATGACGGCCGCCCGGGTCGGCTTCGCGATCGTCGCCGCGTGCGTCACGGCGGCCCACGCGCAGGAGTACCCGTCCCGCCCGGTCAAGCTGGTCGCGCCCTCGGCGCAGGGCGGGGGCTTCGACCTGGTCGGGCGCGTGCTGGGCCAGAAACTGTCCGAGCAGCTGGGCCAGCCCTTCCTGGTGGAGAACCGTCCCGGCGCCGGTACCCTGGTCGGCACGCAGACGGTGGCCCGGGGCCCGGCCGACGGCTACAACCTGCTCGTCGGCGGCCTGTCGAACATCGCGCTGAACATGGCCCTGTACCGCAAGCCGGGCTACGACGCGCTCGCCGACTTCACGCCCATCAGCCTGGTCGTGAGCCATTCCTACACCCTGGTGGGCCGCAAGGACCTGCCGCTCGCGTCGCTGGCCGAACTGGTCACCTACGCCAAGGCCAATCCCGGCAAGCTCACGTTCGGCTCCAGCGGCCCCGGAACGGGACAGTACGTGGGCGCGTCCATCATCCTGGCGATCACCGGCATCGACATCCTCGTCGTGCCGTACAAGGGCGCGCAACCGGTCTACCAGGACCTGCTGGCCGGGCGCGTGGACCTGTTCTACGACAACACCACCACCGCCAAGCCCTACATCGACAGCGGGCAGGTGAAGGCGATGGCCGTGTCCAGCCGCGACCGCGTGCCGGTGATGCAGGGGGTGCCCACCTTCCGCGAGACCAAGGTCGTGGACCTGGAGATGGAAACCTGGTTCGGCCTGTTTGCACCGGCAGCGACGCCGCGCCCGATCGTGGAGCGGCTGCGTGCCGAGGTGGATCGCGCCACCAGCCAGGCCGAAGTGCGCGCGCGCCTGGAGCAGGGATCCGGACGCAGCCTGCGCATGACGCCTGCCGAGACCGAGGCCTTCGTGCGCGCCGAGGTAGGCAAATGGGTCGCGCTGGTCAAGCGCGCAGGCATTCCGCCGGAGTAGCGGCGACCGCGGGAAAGCGGCGCCCGGCACCCGGGCGCACACGCAACGAACGACACCAGAGGAACGAGACGATGCACAAGCAGGACACCGGCATGACCGACCTGAGCGACCGCCTGGCCATCATCGAGGTGGTGCAGG
>CAIVVS010000135.1 GCA_903909415.1 uncultured Pseudomonadota bacterium
ACCGCGCCCAGTTCAAGCTCGGGCAGTCCGCCATCGAGCATGCGCCCGAACAGTTCACCGGCCGTGACCGGATCCATGTCCTCGGGCGGCGTTTCGCTCCTTGCGATCTCGCGCAGCAACCGGGCCAGGTTCATCGGACGGGACCTCCTCGTGATGGCTGGTGTTTAGCAACCCCCGTGCCATGCCTGCAGGCCCGCTTCGCGCATGACAGGACCATGACAAAGTCCCATCCCGCCCCTTGTCCGCAGCGCAGCATCGACATCGCGCAATTCGAACCGCATCAGATTGGTGCGGGCAACGGCGCCACATGGGCCCCAGCGGTGCTGCTGCGGCGCAAGCGCATCGGCTAAGCTGGCGAAATGGATGCCTCTTGCGATGCGATCGTCCTGTTCGCCCATGGATCGCGTGACCCGCTCTGGGCCGCCCCGTTCCTGCGCATGCAGGAAGCGCTCGCCGCGCGCAGGCCGGACACGGAGGTGCGGCTGGCCTTTCTGGAACTCCAGGAACCCGGTCTGCCTGCCACGCTGGATGCACTGGCCGCGGCGGGACGGCGCCATGTGGTGGTCGCGCCGCTGTTCCTGTCACAGGGCGCGCACCTGCGGCGCGACCTGCCCGCCCTGATGGAGGCGTGCGAATCCCGCCACGCGGGAATGCAGGTCCGCACGCTGTCCGCCCTGGGCGACGACGCGGCGGTGCTGGAAGCGCTGACCGCCTGGGTGGACCTGCAGGCCGGCCGCTGAACGCCTTGCGCGTCGGGGCACCGGGGATGCGCCGGACGGCTGCGGTGGTAAGGGAGTGCGAAGCCAGCCTGTAAGCCGGGTTCTGTCACCGGGTTGCCCCGGCGCAGCGATCATTCCTCTGGGCCGTGGATTGCTCCATGGCTCAAGCCACCTACCCGCGTATTCGAGCGAGCCGCCCGTCATGCGGCCCGAAGGCCGCCGTGCATACGCCTATTTGGTGTTGCTCCGGGTGGAGGTTACCGCGTTTCACCCGCCGTACCCTTGCGGGCCCGGCGACTCGTCTCTGTGGCCCTGTTCCTCGTCTCGCGACGTACGGCCGTTAGCCGTCACCCTGCTCTTCGGAGCCCGGACTTTCCTCCACCGGCACGAGGCCGACAGCGATCGCCCGGCCGGCTTCGCGGGCACCATTCTACGCCGATGGGGTACGGGCACCCCCATGCATTCAGGACTCCCAATGCATCACCCCGCCCGGCTTGCGCCGGCCGCTGCGAAAGTGCGTCTGGTCGTCGTAGTAGGCCGGGTCTTCGTTGTCCGGGGTCCAGCCCGGGATCCCCAGCACCGGCAGAGGCGGCAGCGCGCGCGTGGAAGCCAGCGAACGCGGATCACCGAAGTGCCGGGTCGCGGCCGCATCCAGCCAGTCGCGTTGCGCCGCGATGCCCCACGCCATGAAGGCCGGTTCGACGCGCACGAACACCACCTTGGTGGTCACGCCCTTGTAGGGGCTGACCGCCTTTTCATAGATGGAGTGCCCGACGGTGAAAAAGCGCATCCGCGCGCGCACTGCCCCGCGCTGCTCCCAGAACAGCGCCTTCCACTGGAAGCCAGACAGCAAGGCATCCAGCGACGCGTCGCTGCTGGCCACCAGCATGCCGCCCTCGTCGAACAGCGTGAGCACGTCGCGCGCCGTGCCGCGCACGCCGGCCTCCGCGGCCATCTCGCGCACGTGCAGCGCGTTCAGCGCCGCCTTGGTCGAGGGAAACGCCAGCCACACCAGCGCGTTGAACAGGTCGTGCAGGTTGCCCGGACGCGTGCTCACCACGCCCTCCTCCAGCACGCGCCGCTCGTAGCCCGGCACGTCGCCCCCGGCCAGCGGCACGCCGAACCTGACCGGCATGCCCAGGGCATTGCACAGGCGCGGACCGGCCAGCGCGTTCAGCTCATCGCACGCGGGAAACCGGTCCGCCGGCAGCGCCAGCAAGAGGTCGGCCAGCGGCGCGAAGGCCGGTTCGCCGGCCAGCTTGCGGGGATTCCAGTCAGGCATGGCGCGTCGCGCGCGGCTCCACGCCGGCTACGGGACCGGATCCCCGACCAGGGTCCAGCCCAGGGTCTCGCCGCCGCGCAGCGGCACCAGCGTGTCCGGGCCGAAGGCGAACTCACCCGGCACCTGCCAGGGCTCGCGTCGCAGCGTGACCGTGCCGCTGTTGCGCGGCAGGCGGTAGAAGTCCGCGCCGTGGAAGCTGGCGAAGCCCTCCAGCCGGTCCAGCCTGCCGACCTTGTCGAACGCCTCGGCGTACAGCTCCAGCGCGGCGTGCGCCGAATACACCCCGGCGTGCCCGCACATCGATTCCTTGTTGCCGCGCGAGTGCGGCGCGCTGTCGGTGCCCAGGAAGAACTTCGCGCTGCCGCTGGTGGCGGCCTCGACCAGCGCGACGCGGTGGCGCTCGCGCTTGAGCACCGGCAGGCAGTACATGTGCGGGCGTATGCCGCCGGTGAAGATCGCATTGCGGTTGTAGAGCAGGTGCTGCGCGGTGATGGTGGCCGCCACGCGCGGCCCGGCCTGCGCGACGAACACCGCGGCATCGGCCGTGGTGATGTGCTCCATCACCACGCGAAGCTTCGGGAAGCGCGACAGGATCTGCTGCATCGAGGTGTCGATGAAGGCCTTCTCCCGGTCGAACAGGTCCACGGCCGGGTCGGTGGACTCGCCATGCACCAGCAGCGGCAGGTCGACCTCCTGCATCGCCTCCAGCGTGGCGTAGGCCTTGTCCAGCGAGGTCACGCCGGAATCCGAGTTGGTGGTGGCGCCCGCCGGGTAGTACTTCACCGCATGCACGAAGCCGCTGGCGCGCGCCGCCACGACGTCCGTCGGGCTGGTGCGGTCGGTCAGGTAGAGCGTCATCAGCGGCTCGAAGTCCAGGCCGGACGGCAGCGCGGCGAGGATGCGGGCGCGGTAGTCGCGCGCCATCTCCACCGTGGTGATGGGGGGACGCAGGTTGGGCATGACGATGGCGCGCGCGAACTGGCGCGCGGTGTGCGGCAGCACGTGCGCCATGGGCGCGCCGTCGCGCAGGTGCAGGTGCCAGTCGTCCGGCCGGGTGATGGTCAGTGTGTCCATGGGATCGCCTTCATCTCGTTCATTCAGCTTCGCCGCCGGGCCCGTCGCCAGCTGCCGCGCCCGCATTGGCCGACAGCTGCAGCGCGCGCGGGTAGACCGCATTGCGCCGCGCCCCGGTCAGCGTGCAGGCGAGCTTCACGGCCTGGGCCAGCGGCAGTTCCCCCAGCAGCGCGCCCAGCACCCGGTCGATCTCGGCCGAGCGGCCCGCGGCGGCTTCGTCATCGTCCTCGCGCCGCGGCGCGCCTTCCACCAGCAGCACGAACTCGCCGCGGCGGCGGTTGTCGTCGCCGCGCAGCCAGGCGCCGGCCTCGCCCACCGTGGTCCGGTGCACCGACTCGTACACCTTGGTGAGTTCGCGCGCGAACACCAGCGCGCGCTCCGGCTGCAGCTCGGCGGCGAGGTCGGCGACGCATTCCTCGACCCGGTGCGGCGCCTCGTACAGCACCAGGTTCCAGTGCGCATCGCGCAGCGGCGCGAGCAGCTTGCGCCGCGCCGGCCCCTTGGCCGGCAGGAAGCCGAGGAACAGCACCGGCGCATCGCCCAGTCCCGCGACCGACACCCCCGCCGCCAGCGCGCTCGGGCCCGGCACCGGTTCCACGGTCACGCCGCGCTCGTGCGCCATGCGCACCAGCTGCGCGCCGGGATCGGAGATGCCAGGCGTGCCGGCGTCGGTGACCAGCGCGACCGACTCGCCGCGCGCGATGCGGTCGAGCAGCCGCCCGGCCTCGCGCACCTCGTTGTGCTCGTGCACCGCGACCAGCGGCCGGATGATGCCGTGGCGGTCCAGCAGCCTCGCGGTGACGCGGGTATCCTCGGCGGCGATCACGTCGGCCTGGCCCAGGACGCGCAATGCCCGCAGCGTCACGTCCTCCAGGTTGCCGATGGGTGTCGCCACCACATACAAACGACCGGGCTTTACCACTCCGCCTTCATGCTCGCCGGCCATCGCGCGTTCGCGTCCGTATCCATAGCGGTGTTGTTCGCTGGTCCGGCATTGTCCTTTTCCAGGGACGATCCCGCAAGCAGCGCACCCACTACCGCGGCTGCACCTGCCCCGGGAGCGCCGCTGGCCTTGCTGCTGCCGCTGGATTCCCGCGACTTCGCCCCGGTCGCCAACGCGGTGCAGCTGGGCTGCCGCGCCGCGCTGGCGGCCGAGGACGGCGCGCCGGCGCTCCAGGTGCTGAGGACCGACGCCAGCCCGCAAGCGGCGCTCGCGCAGCATGCGCTGGCGCAGGAGCGCGGCGCGCGCGTCGTGGTGGGTCCGCTGACGCGCGACGCGGTGGACGCGCTGGCGCGCCAGGCACCCGCGCGCGGGCTGGCCGTGCCCACGCTCGCGCTCAACGCCCCGCTCAATGCCGGCGAACCGGGCGCGACGCTGCCGGCCAACCTGATGGTGTTCGGCCTGTCGCTGGATGCCGAGGCGCAGCAGGTCGCGCGCCAGCTGCACGCCGAGGGACTGCGCGACGCCGTGGTGGTGCAGTCGGGCGACGCCCTGTCCAGGCGCATCGCGCAGGCGTTCGCGCAGGCCTGGTTTTCGATGGGCGCCAAGGTGAGCGACGCGTTCGACATCGGCCCGGCCGGCAGCGCCGGCATGCAGCGCATGAAGGCGCGCCTGGCGCAATCGCGCGCGCAGTTCGTGTTCATCGCCGCGGGACCGGCGCAGGCCGCGGCCGCGCGCCCGTACCTCAACAACCAGATACCGGCCTGGGGCACCTCGCTGCTCGGCGGGCGCGACGATCCGGTGGCCGCGGTGGACCTGAACGGCATCCGCCTGCTGGACATGCCATGGATGCTCTCGCTGGACCATCCCGCGGTGATGGTGTACCAGCGCGAACCCCTGCCGCCGGCGCTGCAGCGTTTCTACGCGCTGGGCATAGACGCCTGCCGCATGGCGGTCGAGCTGCTGCGCGGGCGCCGCGTCGCCGACATCGATGGCGTCACCGGGCGGCTGCGGCTGCACGCCGACGGATCGGTCTCGCGCGAACCCATGGATGCGGTGATCCGCGACGGCGCGGCCGCGCCCCTGGATGCCGCCCCGGGTGCGGGCGCGCTGCCGCCGTCGGGGCCGGCCGCAGCGGCACCCCGCCCGTGAGCAGGGGCGGCGCGAAGGACGGCGCCAAGGACCTCGCCAAGGACGGCGACGTCCCCGCCGCGGCGAAAGGCGGCAGCGTCGCCGCCGCGGCGACCGGTCGCGCCCTCGCGGGGCGCGAGGCGGAGGCCCGCGCCGAGCGCTTCCTGCTGGCGCGCGGCCTGTCCCTGGTGGCGCGCAACTACCGCTGCCGCCTGGGCGAGATAGACCTTGTCCTCCGGGAACGCGACTCGCTCGTTATGGTCGAAGTCAGGTACCGGCGCTCCGCCGCGTTCGGCGGGGCGCTGGCGAGCGTGGACGCGCGCAAGCGCGCCCGCGTGGTCGCGGCCGCCGGGCATTTCCTCGCGGCGTATCCGGCCCTGGCGAAACTCGGCTGCCGCTTCGACGTGGTGGCGGTGAGCGGCCAGGACGCGGCCGGCAAGGGAGGAACGGAGGATGCAGGCCTCGAATGGATACGCGCCGCGTTCATGGCGGACGACGGCTGGTGACACGGCGCCGGCCGCGCGCCGGTGCGGCGGGGCAGCGCGTGCCCTGCTCGCCCTGATCCCGCTTGCCGCCTGCCTGCTGGCCGCGCCGGCCGCGGCACAGCAGGTCCGGATGCTGGTGCAGAGCTCGCCACTGGCCGGCTACCGCTACCACGAGGCCCCCAAGGTGTTCGCGGCCATGCGCGCGGGCGACACGCTGGTGCTGGAACGCGACGCGGCCAACGTCCATGACGCGAATGCGGTGCGCGTGAGCTGGCGTGGGCGACTGCTGGGCTACGTGCCGCGGCGCGAGAATGCCGCGCTGGCCTGGGCCATGGACCAGGGCATGCCGGTGGCGGCCCGCGTGAGCGCGCTGCGCGAGCATGCCAATCCGCGTCGGCGCGTCGAGTTTGAAGTGTACGTGGAGTAGAATCGTGCTCCATATGAACGCTCCCGCCAAGCCGCGCGCGAAGGTCCGACAGGAATCCCCGGTCCAGGACGGCTCCGAGCTGGACGCGCGCATCGACTGGCAGTTCCGCGACAGCGCGGAAACCAAGCTCGCGTCGCTCGAGGCGCTGCGGGACCCGATCCGCCGAGCGACCGAGATGATGGTCGCCTCGCTGATGGCCAACGGCAAGATCATGGCCTGCGGCAACGGCGGCTCGGCCGCCGACGCGCAGCACTTCGCCGCCGAGCTGATCAACCGCTACGAGCGCGAGCGCCCGGCGCTGGCCGCGCTGGCGCTCACCACCGACAGCTCCATCCTGACCTCGATCGCGAACGACTACGACTACGAGCAGGTGTTCTCCAAGCAGGTGAGCGCGCTGGGGCAGCCGGGCGACGTGCTGATCGCCATCTCCACCAGCGGCAACTCGCGCAACGTGATGCGCGCCATCGAGGCGGCGCACGAGCGCGACGTGCGCGTGGTCGCGCTGACCGGGCGCGAGGGCGGGGCGATCGGCGGCATGCTGGGCGGGGAGGACGTGCACGTGTGCGTGCCCAGCCAGCGCACCGGGCGCATCCAGGAAGTGCACATCCTGGCCCTGCATTGTTTCTGTGACGGCATCGACTACCTGTTGTTGGGAGCGGACTGATGAAAACCATGAACCGAATCCACGCCGCGCTGGCTGTTACCGTGGCCGCGCTGTCCCTGCAGGCCTGCGTGCCGGCCCTGGTCGTCGGCGGCGCCACCACCGGCGTGCTGATGGCCGCGGACCGGCGCCTGCCCGACGTCATGGGCGGCGACGAGCGCATCGAGATCACCGCGATCTCGCGCATCGGCGAGAAGTACAAGGACGCGCACGTCAACGTGACCAGCTACAACAAGACGGTGCTGCTCACGGGCGAGGCCATGACGGCGGCCGCCAAGGCCGAGATCGAGAAGATCGTGCTGGCGGTGCCCGAGGTGAAGGGCGTGGTCAACGAGATCGCGGTGTCCGCACCCTCCTCGTTCTCCGCGCGCGGCAACGACAGCTTCATCACCGGCAAGGTGAAGGCCGCCTTCGTCAACGGCGGGAAGTTCCAGCCCAACCACGTGAAGGTGGTGACCGAGGCCGGCGTGGTCTACCTGCTCGGCCTGGTGACCCGTGCCGAGGCCGAGAACGCCAGCGAGGTCGCGCGCGGCGTGGGCGGCGTGCTGAAGGTGGTGCGCGTGTTCGAGTACATCGTCGATGCGGCGGCGGCACCGGTGCCCGCGCGCCGCGCAACCGACGGCGCGGACAGGAAGTAAGCAGGCCGCTTGCGGGACGGGCCACGCCCGCACGCGCCGCTCAGCCGGCTGCCCGGCGCTTCAGCCAGCGCATGAACACGCCCAGCACCGGCAGCTTCTCGTAGAGCTCGCCGGCGGCATCCCAGTAGTCCAGGTGTTCGCTGATGCGCCCATCGGGGGCGAAGCGCAGGTGCGACATGCCGGTGATGATTTCTTCACCGGAATGACCTAAGCCGCTGATTTTAAATATAAAATCCCACCGGATCACGACGCCGTCCGATCCACTCCAGCGGCCGGTGACGCGAAAGCGCGGGTTCACCAGCCGTTCGAACATGTGCAGGTAGATGGCGCGTACCGCCGCGGTGCCGCGCACGTCGGAGAACGGGTCGCGGAAGCGCGCGTCGGCCGCGTAGAACTCGGGCACGCGATCGCAGGATGCCGGCGTGAGCGATTCGAACCAGGCGACGATGTCATCCAGCGTGACAGCGGTGCCGCTCATGCGCGCCTCCTTACAGTCCCGTGATGCGGCGCACCGCCGCGAAATACAGCCGGTACGGCAGCAGCCGCATCAGCTTCAGACAGCCGGTGAAGCGCTTCGGGAAATGCATCTCGAAGTCCCCGCGCGCGAAGCCGCGCAGCATGTGCGCGGCGGCCTCGTCCGCGCTGATCAGCGCCGGCATCTTGAACTCGTTGCCCGCCGTCAGCGGCGTCTCGACG
>CAIVVS010000136.1 GCA_903909415.1 uncultured Pseudomonadota bacterium
GCAGGCAATCGAGCATGTAGCGGAAGTACTCCATGTGCCCGCCCTGGTAGGAGGACACGGCGATGCCCTGCACGTCCTCCTGCAGCGCGGCGGTCACCACCTCGTCCACCGCGCGGTTGTGCCCGAGGTGGATCACTTCGGCGCCGGAGGCCTGCAGCATGCGGCGCATGATGTTGATCGCCGCATCGTGGCCGTCGAACAGCGCGGCCGCGGTGACGAAGCGGACCTTGTGCGCGGCCTTGTATGCGCCACGCCCGTGCGCGTCGGCACGGCGCGGCGGTCCTGCCGGCAAGCGCATGTCAGTCATGGTGCCTCCTCCCGTCCCGCAGGCCGTCGACAGCATTGCGCCGGGCGATGCGGGGAGACAAGGCTACGTGACGCCAACGTCAACTTCAACCGGCCTTGGCCGGCGGCTTGCGCAGCTGCGCGCAGGGATCGGGACGCGCCATGCGCCGGGCGAACCAGAGCAGGTCCCAGGGCATCCCGGACGAGCCGTCCAGGAACGCGCGCGGGTCCGCGTCATCCGGCCCGGCTTCCATCAGCCCGACCGACAGCACGCCCTCGCGCGCTCGGGCCTCCAGGTACGCCGGGGCGCCGCGGTCGCGCCGCACGTGGGCGCGGCCCGCGATCAGCACCGCACCCGAGCCACCGGCCGCGGCCGCGGCGGCCGCAAGCACCTCGGCCATGCGCGCATCGCGCGCCGATTGCGCCGCCACCATGCCCGCCACCAGGTTCGCCGGCATGTCCATGCCGCAATGTCCGTCGCGCATGTCGCGCTCCAGGTCGGCGCGAAAGGCCACCGGCACCGCGACGCCCCCGTCGCCGCCGCGCATCACCTCGCGGACCAGGTCGCGCGCCGCATTGCGCGACAGGTTGGCCGCGAGCACCGGCAGGCCGTTCGCGATCGCCGCTTCCACCAGCGGCTTGTAGAACGCCCAGTCCCAGCCGCGCATGTCGAACTGGCCGGCGCGCGCCAGCGCCTCGGCGTCCGCGCGCGCGCGCCGCGCGGCATCCATGGCGGCCTGGTGCTCGGTGTCGAACTGCTCCATCACCAGCGCCGGGCGGCGGCCGGCGGCGAGCAAGGCATCGAGCACCTCGGCCTGGATGCGGTGGTGCCAGGCGTTGTCGTGCGTCTCTCCCAGCAGCAGCAGGCGCGCGCGCGCCGCGCGGGCCAGCGCCTCGCCGCGCGTAAGGAAGCGGCCGGCGCGCACGTCCCAGATGCGGCCGTCCAGTCCGGCGCCGTCGGGAACGCCGACCGTCACCACCGGGCCGGCGCAACCGCCCGTGGCGAGCAAACCCACGGCCGCGGCCAGCAGGCGGCGGCGCGAAGGCGAACAGGCGCCGGGCGCGGGCATGGGGGGGCTGGGCAGGGGCACGGTGCCAGTGTATCCGTCCCCCCGCGACGATTGCGAAATCGCGCTTGCGCAACGCGAATCCGCCGCTACACTACGCGCTTCCTGAAACACCCCGCCATCGGGCAAGGCCAGCCACTTGAGCAAGATGCCCACTCAGACGGTAGGCGATTTCCGCATCGACCGCGTGGTCGAGGACGAAGGTCCGTTCGGCGAGTTGTCCTTCCTGCTGCCCGACGTCACCCCCGAGCTGATCGCGCGCAACGCCGACTGGCTGCGCCCGCGCTACGTCGACGGGCAGGACCGGGTGATGATGAGCTTCCACAGCTTCGTGCTGCGCACCGGGCGCCACACCATCCTGGTCGACTCCTGCGCCGGCAACGACAAGGAGCGCCCGCTGCGCCCCTACTGGCACCACCAGGACAAGCCCTACATCGCCGCGCTGGCCGCAGCCGGGGTCACGCCCGAGCAGGTGGACTTCGTGTTCTGCACCCACCTGCACGCCGACCACGTCGGCTGGAACACGCGGCTGCAGGACGGCCGCTGGGTGCCGACCTTCCCGAACGCGCGCTACCTGTTCGCGCGCACCGAGTACGCCTACTGGGAGAAGGAACACCGCGAGGCGCTGGCGCGCGGCGAGGACGCGCCCAACCACGGCGCCTTCGGCGACAGCGTGCTGCCCGTGGTCGAGGCCGGTCGCGCGGTGATGGTCGAGAGCGACCACCAGATCGAGGACGGCGTGCACCTGCAGGCCGCGCACGGCCACACGCCCGGGGCCTGCCTGCTGCACGCGAAGCACCGCGGCGAGCACGCGGTGTTCATCGGCGACGCGATGCACACGCCGGTGCA
>CAIVVS010000137.1 GCA_903909415.1 uncultured Pseudomonadota bacterium
AGGCCGCGAGCGTGAGCAGCGCCAAGAGCCCCATGCCGAGGCCGAGCAGCCCGAGCATCACGCGGCGCGTCAGCAACCGGTCGGCCACCACGCCCCACAGGATGCGGCCGACCATGCTCGCCAGCTGCGAGGCCGCCATCACCATGCCGGCCAGCACGAGGGACATCTTGAAGGCCTCGATGAGGAAGGTCACGAGGTAGGCCACCAGCGTGATCTGCACGCCCGCGAAGATGAACGACACCACCGCCATCTCGGTGAGGCGCGGGTCGCGGAACACGAACCCCAGCGGCGCAAACGCACTGCGCAAGGACAGCTTCGCGGTGGTGTTCAACTCGGTGTCGTAGCGCGCGCGGGTCGGCTGGATCACGAGCGCCAGCAGCACGCACGCCACGCCGATGGCGAGCGCCGACCAGCGCCAGCCCATGAAGAGCAGCATCGTGGGCACGACCGCGCCTGCGATGCCCGCGCCCAGCGGCACGCCGGTCTGCTTCAGCGAGAAGGTCATCGCGATCAGCGAGGGCGGCGTGGCGCGCACGAGGATCTGCGAGCTCGCCGGCGTGGTCGGGCCGTAACCGAGGCCCACGAAGAACCCGCCCAGCGCGACCAGCGGCAGGAAGGAGGACGAGGCAGCGAGCGCGAGGCCTCCGAGGCACGACACGAGGCCCGCCTGGCTCATGCGGATCGGACCGTAGCGCGACACCAGCGCACCCGCGGCCACCGAGCCCGACATGCTGCCGATGTAGACGAACGCGATGTAGTAGCCGATCCACGCGGCCTGCACGCCGAGGTCGGGGCCGGCCACCGGCGCCATGACGGGCGCCGAGAACACCGCGATCGCCACCAGCGTCTGGATCGCCAGCGTCACCGACACCGGCAGCACCAGCAGGCGCAGGGGCGAGCCGTCGACCAGCTCAGCCACTGTTGCGCCGGCACGCGGGTCGCCCCCGCGATGCTGCTCCTTGGCGGCGGCTTTCATGGCCGGGAGTTCACTTGAGGAGCGTGCGCCCGGCCCACTCCGGCGCGGGGACCACCGCCGCCGCGCTGCGCACGGCTTCGGGCCACACCACCTCGCGCTTGCCCTTGAGGATCTGCACCACGTACGACTGCGCCGCCAGCTGGGTGCCGACGTTGTCGACCTTGTAGCCGCCCAGCACGGTGCCGGTTTCGAGCGCAGACAGCGCGGAGCGCAGGGCCTCCTGCTCGAACGACCCGGCCTTCGCCACCGCGGCCTCGATCACCTGCCCTGCAGCCCAGCCGCAAGCGGCCTGGAAGTCGGGCGCAGACTGGTACTTGGCCCGGTAGGCTTTGACGAACGCGGCATTGCCCGGGGTGGGCAGCCTCTCCTCGTAGGACGACAGCCCGACGGTGTACTCGGCGTCCTGCCCCACCAGCCGGATGAACACCGGATCGATCGCGCCATGAGTGACGAACAGCTTGGGCAGCACGCCCGCCGACTTGAAGCCGCGCAGGATCTCGACCGCCTCGCGCGCGCCGGACGGGCTCGCCACCACGTCTACGCCGGTGGCCATCAGCGTGCGTGTGAACTGCCCGAGGCCCCGGTAGGCGTCGAGGATGTAGTAGGCCTGCGGACGCATCTCCATGCCGGCCTTCTTGACATGCGTGCCGAGGAGTTCCTCCCAGGGCAGGGCGTCCTTTGCGTCGCGCGCGACCACCGCGAGCGACTTGAGGCCGGCCCTGGCCGCGAGCTGCGGCAGGCCCTCGCCCACGGTGTCGGCAGGCGGCGGCACCTGGAAGAGGTAGCGGTAGATGCGCTTGTGGATGGCGGGCGACGTGCCGGTCGCATTCACCATCACGCGGCGGTTGCGCTCGGCGACCGCCGCGCCCATCGACGTCGCGGCGGAGCCGGTGCCGCCGATCAGCAGCTCGGCGCCGTCGTCCTTGATGAGCAGTTCATAGAGGGAGGTGTTCCGCAGCGCGTCGCTGGCATCGTCGTAAAGCTTGAGCTCCACCGGCCGGCCGCGCAGCCCGCCGGAAGCATTGACCTGCTCGGCCCACAGCTGCAGCGCATTGCGGGTGCTGCGGCCGAGGTCCTCCAGGTAGCCGGTCTGCGAGAGCACCGCGCCGACCAGCACAGGCTTGGCCTGCGCCAGCGCGCCGCCGGCAAAGCCCAGCGCCCAGAGGAGCGCAAGGAGCCTCGCCCTCACTCAAAGCCCAGGAACTGCGCAAATCCCGCCACGGGCTCGCGCACGGTCACCAGCTTGTTCTCCACCGCGTCCGGATCCGCGTAGCCGAGCGACATGCCGCAGACGATCTGCTCGGTGTCGGGGATCTGCAGCTCCGCGCGCACCACGTGGTGCGCGTTGGAGATCGCCGCCTGCGGGCAGGTGTCGAGACCCTTGCCGCGAGCGGCGAGCATGATGTTCTCGAGGAACATGCCGTAGTCGAGCCAGCTGCCGAGCTCGAGGTCGGTGTCGAGCGTGAAGATGAGGCCCACCGGCGCATCGAAGAACTTGAAGTTGCGCGCGTGCTGGGCCGCCATGCCGGCCTTGTCGTCGCGCGTGAGGCCGAGGATGCCGTAGAGGTCCCAGCCCACCTTGCGGCGGCGGGCGAGGTAGGGGTCGCGCCACTTGACCGGGTAGTAGTTGTAGGGCGGCTCGAACGCGGCTTCGCCCTTGGTGGTGTAGGCCTCGACCATCGCGTTGCACAGGCGGTCCCTCACCTCGCCCGCGACGACGCGCACCTTCCAGGGCTGGATGTTGGTGCCCGAGGGCGAGCGGCTGGAGAGCGACAGGATTTCTTCAAGCACGGCCCGGGGCACCGGGTCTTTCTTGAAGGCACGCACGCTGCGGCGGGAAAGCAGGGCCTCCTCGATCGTGGTGGCGCGTGAACCGGCGGCGAAAGGAAGGGCTCCGAGGGCGGCAGTAGTCAAGGCAAGGCTCCAATGTTCCTGTTTCTCACTGCTGCGATAATACCGGCATGGCCTCCAACCCGCAGCCCGATCTCGCCCTCCCCGCGTTTTTCCAGGACCTCGCGTCCATCGTCGGGACCCAGCATGTACTGACCGAGCCGGCCGACACCGCGCCCTTCTTCACCGACTGGCGACGCGTATTCCCCGGCGCCGGCATCGGCGCGGTGCGCCCCGCGAACACCGACGAGGTGTCGCGCGTGGTGGCCCTGTGCGCGAAGCACGGCGTGTCCGTCGTCCCGCAGGCGGGCAACACCAGCCTCTGCGGCGGCTCGGTGCCACGCGCCACCGGCGCGGGGGCTGTCCCCGAACTCGTCGTCTCGGTGGCGCGCCTCAACCGCATCCGCTCGATGGACCCGCTGAACGACACCATGACGGTGGAGGCCGGCTGCATCCTGCAAACGCTTCAGAAGGCGGCGGACGCCGAGAACCGGCTGTTTCCGCTCTCGCTCGCGGCCGAAGGCAGCTGCCAGATCGGCGGCAATCTCTCGACCAACGCCGGCGGCGTCGGCGTGCTCCGCTACGGCAATGCTCGCGACCTCGTGCTGGGGCTGGAAGTCGTGCTGCCCGACGGGCGCGTCTGGGACGGCCTCAAGGCGCTCCGCAAAGACAACACCGGCTACGAGTTGAAGCACCTCTTCATGGGCGCCGAAGGCACTCTCGGCATCATCACCGCCGCCGTACTCAAGCTCTTCCCCAAGCCCTCCGCCGCCACCACGGCGTGGATCGCCGTCGAGAACCCGCAGAGGGCGGTGGAACTGCTGGCGGCCCTGCGCAGCCTGATGGGCGACCGGCTCACCGCGTTCGAGCTGATCTCGCGCGTGTGCCTCGACTCGGTGATCAAGTGCAAGC
>CAIVVS010000138.1 GCA_903909415.1 uncultured Pseudomonadota bacterium
CCGCCGGCGTTCAGCGCGGTGGCCTCGCGCTGGGACTACGGCGCGGGCTACCTGATGATGGCGGTGTGGGCCGCCGCCGGCGTGCTGGTCATGATGCCGGGCCGGCGCGGGAGCGCGCGTGAATAGGCGGCAAGCGCGCGTGAACGGGCGGCAGGCGAGCCTGGCGAACCGGCCAGGCGGCCGGACGCCCGGCCGCGCTTACTGGTCGGCCTTCACGCCGGCGCGCCGGACCACCGGGCCCCAGCGGTCCATCTCGCCCTTCATCATGCGGGCGAACTCATCGGGCGGGCCGCCTATCGGATCGGCGCCCATGCCCAACAGCTTGTCGCGCAGTTCCGGCTGGCGCAGCGCGGCGCTGGCGTCGCGCGCGATCCGGTCCACGACCTCGCGCGGCGTGCCGGCCGGCACCATCAGCCCGTTCCAGGTGTAGGCCTCGACACCGGCCACGCCCAGTTCGGCGAAGGTCGGCACGTTGGGCAACTGCGCGGAGCGCTTCGCCGCCGCGATCGCCAGCGGTTTGGCGGTGCCGGCCTTGATGTAGCCGATGGACGAGGGCAGCAGGTCCAGGATCAGGTTCACCTGGCCCGCGGCGAAGGCCTGGATCGCCGGGCCGCTGCCGCGGAACGGCACGTGCAGCAGTTCGATGCCGGCGGCGCCGGCGAACATCTCCATGCCGAGGTGGCCGGACAGGCCCACGCCGGGCGAGGAATAGCTCACCTTGCCCTTGTTGGTCTTGGCGTGGTCGATCAGCTCCTTGAGCGTGCCGGGCACGGTGTTGTTGACCAGCAGCAGGTTGGGCGTGGTGGTGAGCAGCACCGCGGGCACCAGCGCCTCGGGCGTGTAGGGCAGCTTGGCGAACACGAAGTGCGCGACCACGTTGGAGGCGAGCGTGCCCATCAGCACGGTGTAGCCGTCGGCCGGGGCCTTGGCCACGCGGTCCGAGCCGATGGTGCCGCTCGCGCCACCGACGTTGTCCACCACCATCGACTGGCCCCAGGACTTGGACAGGCCATCGGCAACCAGGCGCGCGATGATGTCGGTCGCGCCACCCGGCGGGAAGGGTACGACCAGGCGAACCGCGCGGGTGGGCCAGGCCTGCTGCGCGTGGGCGGCGGCCGGCGCCAGCACGAGCAGCATCGCGGCAGCGGCCGCGAAAAACCCCCGAAAATGAACTAACTGGCTGATTTTAAACATGTTTTTATCCAAATAAGGAATGACGGGAGTATAATACCTGTGTTGCCGTGACGCACGGCGTTTTTGCGGACCCAGCACCATGCCCTCCTTCGACATCGTCTCCGAAATCAACAAGGTCGAACTCAAGAACGCGGTCGACCAGGCCAACAAGGAAATCTCCAACCGCTTCGACTTCAAGGGCTCGGACGCGCGCGTCGAGCAGTCCGAGCTGTCGCTGACGCTCTACGCCGACGACGAGTTCAAGCTCGGGCAGGTGATGGACGTGCTGATGGGCAAGGTCTCCAAGCGCGGCGTGGATCCCCGTTCGGTCGCGCCCGAGTCGATGGAGAAGATCGGCACCAAGGTCAAGCGCATCGTCAAGGTCAAGGAAGGCATCGAGCAGGACGCCGCCAAGGGCATCGTGCGCGCCATCAAGGACAGCAAGATGAAGGTGCAGGCCGCCATCCAGGGCAACGCGGTGCGCGTCACCGGCGCGAAAAAGGACGACCTCCAGGCGGCCATGCAACTGGTGCGCACCTCGGTGAAGGACATCCCGGTGCAGTTCACCAATTTTCGCGACTGAGTTCCGCGACTGAGTTCCGCGACTGGGTTCCGCGACTGGGTTCCGCGACTGGGTTCGGAGTCTGAGCTCAGGAACCGGGTCGGGGACTAGGTTGTCGCCAGTCCCTCGGTCCAGCGGTCATAAAGGCGCGCGGCCACCGCGTTCAGTGCCGCGACGCGTCGCTCCAGTCCCTCCGCGATCTGCGCCGGCGTCTGCACCGAGGGCGTGCGCGCCGCCAGGCTGGTGATCTCGCTGTCCCAGTCGGCGCACCACGCCGAGATCAGCTCGGGCGTCATCTCCACGTGGCACTGCATGCCCAGGTGCGGGCCGAGCACGAAGGCCTGGTTCGGGCACCAGCGGCTCGCGGCGATGCGCTCAGCGCCGGCCGGGATGCTGAAGGTCTCGCCGTGCCAGTGGAAGGACAGGAAGGCACCCAGGCCGCCGAACCAGCGCGCGGCCGCGTCCGACGGCAGCACCTCGACCTCGCCCCAGCCGATTTCCTTCACCGGATTGCGCGTCACCTCGCCGCCCAGCGCGCGCGACATCAACTGCCCGCCCAGGCAATGCCCGAGTACCGGCACGCCGTCGTCCACCGCGCGGCGTATCAGGTCCAGCACCGGCGCGATCCACGGCAGCGGGTCGTTGACGCTCATCGGGCCGCCCATGAACACCAGGCCGGCGTAGTCCCGCGGCAAGGCAGGCACGGCTTCGCCCTCGTCCAGTTTCACCAGCGTCCACGCGATCCGGCGCGCATCGAGGTATCTGGCAAAATAACCCGGACCTTCCGTGATGCTGTGGCGGAATATGGCAACCGGTTTCATGCGCTTGCACTCCTGGATCGGGCATTACGTGGACGAACCGCATTCTAGCCAGACCCCTCGCGTCGCGGCCATTGCATCCGGCCGGCGGGTCATGTCGGCCGCCTGCGCGATCGTGCTGTCCCTCGCCTGCGGTGCCGCTGCAGCAGTGGACCTGCGCGTGGTCGGCCTGTTCACCAACAAGGCGGTGGTGGTCATCGACGGCGGGGCGCCGCGCACGCTGTCGGTGGGCCAGAGGGTCGCCGAGGGCATCACCCTGCTGTCCATCGAGCGGGACACCGCGACCTTCGACCTTGGCGGGATCCGGCGCACGCTGAAGATGGGCCAGATGCACGCCACCGGCTCCGGCAATGCCAATCCCTCGGTGACGCTCACCGCCGACGCCCGCGGGCATTTCGTCACCGACGGCCAGATCAACGGCGGCACGGTCCGGTTCATCGTCGACACCGGCGCCACGCTGGTGTCGATGTCCGCGGCCGACGCGAAACGCATCGGGCTGGACTACCAGAACGGCCAGAAGACGATGATGAGCACCGCCAACGGCGTGGCGCCCGCCTTCCGGGTAAAGCTGGACTCGGTGAAGGTCGGCGGGATCACGCTCAACGGCGTGGACGCCGTCGTGATGGACTCGCAGGCCATGCCGGTGCTGCTGGGCATGAGTTTCCTGAACCGCATGGAGATGCGCCGCGACGGCGACTCGATGACGCTCACCCGGCGCTATTGACGCGCGGGACGCCAAGGAAAAAGGGCCCCGAGGGGCCCTTTTTCCTTGGCGCGACGGGGCGTGGCGGCTCAGCCCGCAGCCTTGTCCTTTTCGATCAGCGCGTAGGCGGAGTGGTTGTGGATGGACTCGAAATTCTCCGACTCCACCTGGTACCAGGTGATGCGCGGGTCGCGGTTCAGCGATGCGGCCACGTCGCGCACCAGGTCCTCGACGAACTTGGGATTGTCGTAGGCGCGCTCGGTGACGTACTTTTCGTCCGGGCGCTTGAGCAGGCCGTAGAGCTCGCACGAGGCATTGCTCTCCGCCTGCTCGACGATCTCCTCGATCCAGACGAAGTCGCTGGTGCGCGCCTGGATGGTGATGTGCGAGCGCTGGTTGTGCGCGCCGTACTCCGAGATCTTCTTCGAGCAGGGGCACAGGCTGGTCACCGGCACCACCACCTTCATCGTGAAGCGCTTCACGCCGTCGCAGATGTCGCCGGTGAAGGTCACCTCGTAGTCCATCAGGCTCAGCACGCCGGACACCGGCGCGGCCTTGTTGATGAAGTACGGGAAGGCCATCTCGATGTGGCCGGACTTCGCCTCCAGCCGCACCACCATCTCGTCCAGCATCTTCTTGAACGAGTCCACGGAAATCTCGCGCTCGTGCGCGTTGAGGATCTCGACGAAGCGCGACATGTGCGTGCCCTTGAACTCCTGGGGCAGGCCGACGTACATGTTGAACATGGCCACGGTGTGCTGCACGCCGCCGCCGCGCTCGGCCACCTTCACCGGATGGCGGATCGACTTGATGCCGACCTTGTCGATCGCGATCTGGCGCGTGTCGCTGGAGGCCTGCACATCGGGAATCGGCGCGCCGGAGCGCACATGGGGGTCGCGGATATTCATGGGAGCCTTTCGACGGGCCTGATACCCGCGTGATTTCCTCGGAATTTTAACATGGGGCCTGCGAGCCCCTAGTGCCGGCGATAGTGCGCTGCAGTGCGAGACGGTGCCCGTCGGGGGAAAAGCCGGTCAGGAGCGCGCGAGCCGCTCGCGGACGGATGCTTCGATGCCGCGCGCATCCAGTCCCAGCGACGCCAGCAAGGCACCGGCGTCGCCATGGTCAATGAACCGGTCCGGCAGGCCGAGTTGCAGCAGCGTCGATCCTGCGCCGCCGGCGGCCAGCGCCTCGGCCACCGCCGACCCCGCGCCGCCCATGACCTGGTGCTCCTCCACCGTCACCAGCAGCGCATGGCTGCGCGCCATCTCCATCACCAGCTCCGCATCCAGCGGCTTGACGAAGCGCATGTTGACCACCGTTGCATCGAGCGCCTCGCCCGCCGCCATCGCCGGCGCGACCATGCTGCCGAAGGCCAGTATCGCCACGCCGCCGGGCTTGCCGGCGCGGCGGCGCACCTCGCCGCGGCCGATCGGCAGCGCGCCCATCGCCTGCTCGACGGCGACCCCGGGACCGCTGCCGCGCGGGTAGCGCACCGCGGACGGGCCCTCGAAGCAAACGCCGGTGTAGAGCATCTGGCGGCATTCGTTCTCGTCGGCCGGCGCCATCACCACCATGTTGGGCACGGTGCGCAGGAACGCGTAGTCGAACACGCCGTTGTGCGTCGCGCCGTCCCCGCCGACCACGCCGGCGCGGTCCAGCGCCAGCACCATGGGCAGGTTCTGTATCGCCACGTCATGGATCAGCTGGTCGTAGCCGCGCTGCAGGAAGGTCGAGTAGATCGCCACCACCGGCTTGAGGCCCTCGGCCGCGAGCCCCGCGGCGAAGGTCACCGCATGCTGCTCGGCGATGCCCACGTCGTGGTAACGCTCGGGGAACTCCTGCTCGAAGCGCACCAGGCCCGAGCCCTCGCGCATCGCGGGCGTGATGCCGACGATGCGCTTGTCCTGGCGCGCGATGTCGCACAGCCAGTCGCTGAACACCTGGGTGTAGGTGGGCTTGCCGCCGGCGGCCTTCTTAATGCCCTCGGCGGGGTTGAACTTGCCCGGGCCGTGGTAGAGCACCGGGTCGGCCTCGGCGCGGTCGTAGCCCTGTCCCTTCTTCGTCACCACGTGCAGGAACTGCGGGCCCTTCAGCTCGCGCATGTTCTTCAGCGTGGGCAGCAGCGCGTCCAGGTCGTGGCCGTCGATCGGGCCGACGTAGTTGAAGCCGAACTCCTCGAACAGGGTCGAGGGCACGACCATGCCCTTGGCGTGCTCCTCCACGCGCTTGGCCAGCTCCCACAGGTTGGGCATGCCGCCGAGCACCCTCTCGCCCGCCTTCTTGGCCGCGGCGTAGAAGCGCCCCGACATCAGCCGCGCGAGGTAGCGGTTCAACCCGCCCACCGCCGGCGAGATCGACATGTCGTTGTCGTTCAGGATCACCAGCAGGTTGGCGTCGGCCACGCCCGCGTTGTTCATCGCCTCGAAGGCCATGCCGGCGGACATCGCGCCGTCGCCGATCACCGCGATCGCGTGGCGGTTCTCGCCCTTGAGCTTGGCCGCATGCGCCATGCCCAGCGCCGCCGAGATCGAGGTGCTGGAGTGCGCGGTGCCGAAGGTGTCGTAGGGGCTTTCCTCGCGCTTGGGGAAGCCTGAGATGCCGCCCAGCATGCGCAGCTTGTCCATGGCGTCGCGGCGCCCGGTCAGGATCTTGTGCGCGTAGGTCTGGTGGCCCACGTCCCAGACGATGCGGTCGTAGGGCGTGTTGAACACGTAGTGCAGCGCGATGGTCAGCTCGACCGTGCCGAGGTTGGACGACAGGTGGCCGCCGGTCTTCGACACCGAGTCGAGCACGAAGGCACGCAGCTCGTCGGCCAGCCGGCCGAGCGCGCGCCGGTCCAGCGCGCGCAGCTCGGCGGGGTCGTTGATGGTGTTCAGCAGCGCATAGGGCGCGCCCCGCGCATTGTCCCCGTCGCCGGGAAGGTCTTGGGCATGGCCTATCGCTGACATGGGCCGATTATGCTCAGATTCAGCGCCGCGGTGCGGGGAGGCCGGAAATCCACCTCAGAACTTGCGCAGCACGATGAAGTCCGCGAGCTCGGCGAGCCGGCGGGTGCGCGGGCGCAGCGGCGCGCCGAGCGCCGCGAGCGAGGCATGGGCCTGCTCGCGCAGCTCGCCTGCCAGCGCGCGGGCGCGCGCCGCGCCCAGCAGGCTGACGTAGGTCGGCTTGTTGTTGGCCGCGTCCTTGCCCGCGGTCTTCCCCAGCGTCGCGGTGCTGGCCTCGGCATCCAGCACGTCGTCCACCACCTGGAAGGCAAGGCCCACGCACTTGGCGTAATGGTCCAGGCTCGCCAGCTCGGCCTCGGCCAGGCCGGCGCCGCAGCGCGC
>CAIVVS010000139.1 GCA_903909415.1 uncultured Pseudomonadota bacterium
CATGAAGTCCGTGTCCGTGGCCACGTCGGGCCGCGCCAGCACGTACTTGGTGTTGAACACGTTCAGGCCCTTGTTCTCCATGGCGCCCATGTTGAAGTCGCCCACCGCGACGATCATGTAGCCGTCCAGGTCCAGCTCCAGGCCGAACACCTCCTCGTCCCACTTCATCGAGCTCTTGAGGCAGGCCATCGCATGGCCGCACTGGTCGAGCTTGCCCGGCTCGACGTAGATCGCCAGCCGCGCGCGTCGTCCCGAGGCGGTGGTGTAGTGATCCTCCAGCATGTCGAGCTTGGCCGCCACCAGCGCGAACAGGTAAGCGGGCTTGGCGAAGGGGTCTTCCCATTTGGCCCAGTGGCGCGAATTTCCGTCACCGGCGTCTTTGCCAGAGGCAACGAGGTTGCCGTTGGACAGCAGCTGCGTGTAGGTGGCGCGGTCGGCGTGGATGGTGACCGTGTACTTCGACATCACGTCCGGCCGGTCCGGGAAGTAGGTGATGCGCCGGAAGCCCTGCGCCTCGCACTGGGTGAACAGGCCCGTCTTGGACGCATACAGCCCGCTCAGCTGGGTGTTGGCGCGCGGGTCGATGCGCACCACGGTCTGCAGCGTGCAACGGTCCGGCAGCGAAGCGATGCGCAGCGATGCGTCATCCACCGCGTAGTCGCCGGCGGCGAGCGGCTTGCCGTCGATGGACACCGACACCAGTTCCAGCACCTCGCCATCCAGCAGCAGCGGGGCCGCCTTGTCGGCGGAAGCCGGGTTGCGCTCCAGCCAGAGCGTCGCGCGCACCGTGGTGTGCTCGGCGGCGATGTCGAAGTCCAGTTCCACCTTCGGCACCAGGAAGGCCGGCGGGGTGTAGTCCTTCAGGAAGATGGTGACGGGGACGGGGTCGCGCATGGGGGAGCCTCGGTGTTGCGATGAGCGGTCGGATCGGGGAGGGGGAATGATAGCTGGCCCCCGCGCCGGCTATCCGGTACCGCCCGGGCGGGATGCGCTACTCGGCCTTGATGCCCGCTTCCTTCACCACGACGCCCCACTTCGCGTACTCGGCCTTCACGAAGGCCGTGAACTCCTCGGGCGTGCTGCCCAGCGGCTCCGCGCCCAGGTCCAGCAGGCGCTTGCGGGTATCGGGCGCAGCCACTGCCTTCCGGGTTTCGTCGGACAGGCGGTCAATGATGGCCTTGGGCGTCTTGGCCGGTGCGAACACGCCGAACCAGGCGCTGACGTCGAAACCGGTGAGGCCCTGCTCGGCCAGCGTCGGCAGGTTGGGCAGGCTGGAAAGCCGTTTGGAACTGGTCACGCCAATGCCGCGCAGCTGCCCGCCCTGGACTCGGGGTACGAGGATCACGGATGTCAGGAAGGCCAGTGGCACCTGATTGCCCAGCAGTCCCTGCAAGGCGCCGCCGCCGCCCTGGTAGGGAACGACGGTGAGCTGCACCCCTGCGTTCGACTGGAGCAGCACGGTGGAGAGGTGCGGGGTGCTGCCGAATCCCGGGATCGCCGCCGACATGCCGGGCTTTGCTTTCATCAGGTCGAGCAGTTCGCGCAGGTTGTTCGCGGGCACCGACGGGTGGACGGCCAGGATGTCGGGCGCGGCGGCGACGCTGGATACGGGGGCCAGTTCATCCAGCGAAAAGCCGATGCCCTTCATGAAGTGCGGGTTGAGCGTGTTGGCGATCGAACCCAACAGCAGGGTGTAGCCGTCGGGTGCTGCCTTGGCAACGGATTCGGAACCGATGTTGCCGCTGGCGCCGACGCGGCTCACGGCGATGACCTGCTGGCCGACCTGCTCGGTGAGCTTCTGGGCGAGCAGCCGGGTCACCGTGTCCGGCGTGCTGCCGGGCGATGAAGGGGCAACCAGGGTGACCGGGCGTGCCGGCCAGTTCTGCGCCTGTGCTGCGGCAACGGGCAAGGCTGCGAGCGCGAGTGCGACGAGTCTCAATTTCATGGCTTCCCTTTGTTCAGTCGGATGATGCGAGCCTGCTGCGGAATTCAGCGATGACCCTGTCGTCGGGCGGCGGCAGGCGCCATGGTTGCGGCGGCCGGCTGTCTTGCACGGAGGGTCGGGCGAGCAGTCGTTCCGACCAGGCCCGGCCCAGCGGGAGTCCGTCCCAGACGTGCTGGAAACCCAGGTTGGCGATGCGCTCGGCGAATGGCGCCATGGCCACGTCGCCCAGCGTGAACCCCTCCCCTTCCAGCCACGGGCCGCCGGTTTGCGCGAGGCGTGCGTCGATGCGCGCGGCGACGGCCACGCAGGCGCGGGCGCTGGCGAGCAGTTGCGGCCAGTCGATGGCGGCGTGCGCCGCGTCGAGGAACTTCTGACGGCGTGCCGGGTTCGGATGCCGCATCACCAGTTCCCGGAGTTCCCGTTCCGGCATCTTCGAGTAATGCGGCTTGTACAACAGCTGGAAGCTTGCGTCGCGCACCGTGCCGTGCGCCACGTCGTCGTGGTACTTGAGCCAGCGCCGCGTGAACAGCCGGGAATGCGCATCCGTCGGCTGCAGGGCGGGTAGGGGAAAGGTTTCGTCCAGGTACAGGCAGATCAGCGTCGATTCATACAGCGGCTGGCCGTCGTGCACCAGCGTCGGCACCACGCCGTCCGGGTTGATCGCCAGGTAGGCGGGCAGCGAGTGCTCGAACTTGAACAATTCCACCCGCTGGTCCGCCCAGGGCAGGCCCTTCTCGGCCAGCGTGATCCGGACCTTGTAGGAGTGGACGGAGTTCCACTCGTGCCAGAGCTCGATGGCCTGCGGTTGCGCGCTCATTGCCCGCTCATGGGGATGACGCGTCATTCTTGCGGCGCTGCATGAACAGTTCCATCGGCAATTCCGTGCCGATGCCGCGCTCGCGCGCGACCTCCAGCACCCGCTTGCACACCGCAGCGAACTGGTTGCCCATGCCGCCATTGTTGTTGTGGTAGGTGATCTGGTCCGTGGAGCTGCGCCGTGGCGCGCGCCCGGTGACCAGTTCGCCGATCTCGCTGATCTTGTCCCAGGTGATCAGCCCCAGGCGCAAGGGCTGGGTCAGCTCCAGCTGGTCGTCGAGTTCGACCTGCTCCTTGAGGTTGACGGTGATCACGTCGGCGCGCCGCGCGCACTCGTCGTCGAGCTCCCTGCGCGGGTCGAAGCGGCTGGGCGAGAGCATGCCCACCACGTGGCAGCCCGGGGCCAGCCACTCGCCGAACAGTATCGGCCCGGCCGCGTTGGAGGCGGAGATGGCGATGTCCGCACCGCGCACCGCCTGCTCGGCGCTGTCCACCGCCGTGGCCTGCGCGAAGCCGAAGCGCTCGCCCATCTGCTCAGCGAAGCGCGCCCGGTTGGCCGGCGTGGGCGAATATACCCGCAGGCGTTTGAGCGACGGGCGCACCGCCTTCATGGCTTCGACCTGGGCGGCAGCCTGCTTGCCCGAGCCAAGGATGCCCAGCGTCTCCGCGTCGTGGCGGGCCAGGTACTTGGCGGCGATCGCCGAGGTCGCGCCGACGCGCAGCGCGGATACCGCATGGTCGTGCACGATGCCGACCAGTTCGTTGGTGTGCATGTCCCACACCAGCACGAATCCCGACACGTCGCCGCGGAACTCCAGCCGCTCCTTGCCGTCGCGGACCGGCTTGGCGATCTGCGCGGCGTCCACCCGCAGCGCGGTGACGCCGATCGCCGGTACGGTGCCGCCGATGACGTTCAACCAGGCCCAGCGCGGCTCGTTCCAGTCCTTGCCGGTGCCGTCCAATGGGGAGTGGATGCGCCGCCGCGGCAGCACCTGCGTATGGCCTTCGCCCAGGTCGCGGAACGTCGCCTCGACCAGGTCGATGGCCTCGGCCATGCCGACCAGGCCGCGCGCCTGGTCGTTGGTGACGATGAGGGTTGTGTCGCGCATGGGGGGCTCGGTGTGGCTAAGCGGAAGAGGGAATGATAGCCGTCGAAGAGCCGGCTGTTTAGGCGAAGATAGGCGACGCAGCCGTGAAGCAGCCCTGCAGCCCCGCTATGGCGCGCGAAGAACGCTGAACTCTTGAAATAGCGCAGAAGAAAGTGGGGCGTCCAGATTCCACATGATGCTCATCGGACGGCTACCTTCATAGCTTGCAAGGCGCACCGGGCCGCATGCCCGATATGGCATCGATTTCCTTGCACGAACAAAGAGTTGGAATCGCCAGCCGTTAGTTGCACTTTCGATATAGCGCCTCCCGCCAGCGGTCTCCGGTGCAGCGCTGTTCTGGGTCTGCCAGTGAAATAGGAGTGGGCTGACCGCATAGTCCTTGTATGCGATTCCCGGGTGGTAGCCATTCGCTTTATCAAGCGTTACAAACAGCAACTCGATCTTTCTCTCGAGTAGAGGAAGCACGCCGGATGTTATTGGGGGACGACGACTCGGAGTGAGCCATCCGAACGCGGTGGCAATCTCTCGGAGGTGATATGCCCCATGCAGGCAAAGCGGAGTGTCTTCGGCTTCGGGCAGATTGCGAAATGGCAAGGTACTTCTTGATTCCAGTACATCAGCGAGTTGTACTAGTTCGTCACGCAATACTTCGTTGGCACTCAATTCGCGAAACAGGTCCGATTGCGAGCCGGCTTGGCTCGTAAGCGGAAAGATCTGATACGCGGCCATCTGCAAACGGGCCTCGAGGGCTCGCGCGTCGCTACGGTCCGGTGGCAGCGCGCTTTGGTAGGCAACATGCCTAAGTGCTTCAATTTGCTTTGGATCGTTTACGTGAATCAAGCCGCCCAGCCGCTTTGACAGATCGAGGTCTTGTTCGGACAAGTCGGAAGAAATTAGTCCTGCAGCACGCTTGAGCGTTGTCCAGCCGCTACTCCCGTTCTCGCGATAGATATCCGACAGCTCGATTCCTTGCTCATTGATGAACTCGGACAGAGTGATGACGCTACGACCCCGTATTGCGGAAAAAGCAGCAAGTTCGTTTCGTAGTCGGGACCAATTGTTGCTGGAAAACGATTGAAGGCTGGCAAGTACCTGTGTTCGCGTTTGCCTCTGCAAATGGATGTGACAACCAGCGGGTAAGAAACCAAAGCTATTGGCTTTGACCGCATCTGCGAGTTCGCGGCGGGACATTCCAGTGATCGAACTCAAAAGCCGATCAAAGCGGAACTCCCGTCGGTGCTGTCCTACGAAGTCCAATACAAGACATGACTCCTTCTTTGGGGCTAAGCGAAGGCCGCGACCAATTTGTTGCTGGAAAAGCACTGGACTCTGAGTCGGGCGCAACATCAGCAATGTATCTACAAATGGAAGGTCAATGCCTTCGTTGTAGAGATCGACCGTGGCAATCGCGCAAATCTCACCGTCCTTGAGTTGTTTGGGCGCCCTTTGACGCTCTTCGCTATCGGTTTCTCCCGTGACGCATTTCGTCGGCAGGCCAGCGCGGCACAGGAATGCGGCCATGAATTCCGCGTGGGCGACCGAAACGCAGAAGACCAGAGCGTGCGAATTGCGTGGGCTTGCTGCAAGCCTATGCCATTCGGATACGACGAGGCGTGCTCGAACGTCATCATTGGATAGGACGTTTGAAAGCGCGGCTATCTCTCCCCCTTGTCCCCAGGGAATATCGGTCAAATCGGTTGAGTCGTCGCAGGCGTAATACTCAAACGGTGCCAGCAACTGGAGATCGAGTGCGTGCCAAAGTCGGAGCTCTACAGTTGGGCTGCCGTCCGGACGGCTCTGAAAAAACTGAGAGACCAGCTGACCATCGCTACGCTCTGGCGTTGCAGTTAGGCCAAGCAAGTATTTAGGGCGGACCTGCTGAACGAATGTGGCGAAGCGATTGGCCGTTTCGCGGTTTACGCCAATGCGATGGCATTCGTCAACGACAACGCAGTTCCAGTAGCCCTCGCCATACGTGTCGACGAGTTCTCGACCGGCAACGCTATCTATCGTGGCAAAGAGGTGATCGCCTCGTTCAATGCTTGCGCCACCAACTAAAAGTTCGCCGAAGGTGTTATCTCGCAGCACTTCCCGATAGGTCCTTAGTGCCTGTCGAAGGATTTCTTCTCTATGGGCAACGAACAGTAGACGGGGTTGGCTGTGCTCCCGATTGCAAAGGCTTCGGTAATCAAGCGCGGCAACAACAGTCTTGCCGGTTCCAGTTGCGGCGACAACAAGGTTTCTCGTGCGGCCGTGACTTCGCTCCAAGGTCAGGGCTTCAAGCATCTCCCGTTGATAGCTTTTGGGCTGGATATCAAAAAACAGCGTTTGGTCAGGTATGCCGTGTCCGCCCTCTCTTAATAGGGCGGCATTGAGAGTTGTGCGATGCAGCTCGTTCGCTGGGTCAAACGGGACGAACTCATCGTCGTTCCAAGTCGTCTCAAAGTGTGCGATTGCGCGATCGAACACGGCCTGGTGTGACCGCTGCGTTAGCTTTACGGTCCACTCCATTCCTCCGGTAAGTGCCGCGCCGGACAAATTGGCACTTCCAACATAGGCAGAGCCAAATCCCGTCGATCTCCGGAAGATCCATGCTTTTGCATGCAGGCGGGTTCTACGGCCGTCCAGAGAGATGCGAACCTCGCATCCAGGAAGCCTTGCTAGCTGCATAACAGCTTGGGCTTCGGTCGCCCCGATATAGGTCGTCGTAAGGATTCGAATGCGAACCTTTGGCATTCCGTCTGCGCCGACAGATGTTGCTTGTTCTAGTACGTCGTATAGCTTTCGCACTCCAGATACGGTGATAAAGCTCACCAAGATGTCGACTTGGTCAGCAGAAAGTAATTCCCGCCGGATCTCCTGTAGGAGGGATGGGGAGTCTTTCGCCGCGGTAAATAGCCAGGGAGACAGTAGGCCTGTCTCTGGCGGTCTTGGTGGCGTCGCGCCGATGTATAGAGCCCGCAACAGCCGAGGCGGGGCGGTAAGTCGTTCACTCTCGGAGAAGGGAATCTCACGCCCAGTACGTGCCGTAAATCGGACGCGCAGTTCTGCCAACAGGCCATTGAGAAGTTCGACCTTTAGGGCAATGTGCTCGTCGTCGTTGTCCGCAAGATCCTCGAGCGCCCGGGATAGCTGACGAGCGAATGCGTCGGCAAGTCGTTGGGACGATTCGTCCTTGAGATCCTCAATCAGCGCAGGTCGATCCCCGATGGCTACCTTGATTGCCTCGGTAAGCAGCAAGTCATATAGGCCAACGGGGTACGTGGACATGGTTTTCGCTTCGCGCTTACTGCGCCACGATTTTCGCGTCCTTAACAATCTTCGAATACTTCGCCGCCTCATCCGCAATGAACTTGGTGAACGCCGCGCTGTTGTTGCCGATCGGGTCGAAGCCTTGGCTGGTGAAGCGCTCGCGCACCTCGGGCAGGTTCATGAACTTCACCGTGGCCTGCTCCAGCGTGGAGAGAACCGGTGCCGGCAGGCCGGCCGGGGCCCAGAGGCCGTACCAGGTGTAGAACTCCAGGCCCGGCAGGCCGGACTCGGCCAGCGTGGGCACGTCCGGCAGCAGCGGGCTGCGCTTGGCCGCGGCGATCGCCAGCGCCTTCAGCTTGCCGGCGCGCACCTGCGGGAGGGTGGTGAGGATGGGGTCCATCATCATGCTCACCTGGCCCGAGAGCAGGTCGGTCATGGCAGGGGCCGTGCCCTTGTACAGGATGATGGGCACGTTCATCAGGTCGGCGCGCAGCCGGAAGAACTCGGTGGCCAGATACCCGGCCGAGCCGAAGCCGCTGGTGGCGAAGTTCATCTTGTCCGGTGTGGCGCGCGACTTGGCGATGAACTCCTGCACGTTGGCCACGCCCACCGCCGGGTTCACCAGCATCACCACCGGGCCGACGGCGATCAGCGAGATCGCGGTGAAGTCCTTCACCGGGTCGAAGCGCAGCGGCTCCTTCAGCACGAAGGGGTTGATGGTGTGGATCGAGGCGTTGACGTGGATGGTGTAGCCGTCGGCCGGCTGCTTGGCGGTGTACTCGGTGCCGATGGTGCTGGAGGCGCCCGGGCGGTTTTCCACCACCACCGGTTGCTTGAGTTCGTCCGACAGGCGTTGCGCGACGATGCGCCCGACCGCGTCCACCGCGCCGCCCGCCGGCTGGGGGATCACCATGCGGATCGGCCGGTTCGGGTAGCCCTGCGCGTACGCCGTCCCGATGGATGCAAAAAATACCAATAAAAACAGCGACTTAAGCGATTTTCGGGCCATTTTGAGCTCCTTGGTTTGCCTGGATTCCGTTCGAAGCGTGCAATGCGCGCTCCATCAGCAGCGTACGCAGTTGCCCGCGCAGCACCTTGCCGTAATGCGACTTGGGCAGTTCGTCGAAGAAGGCGACCTGGCGCGGCTTCTTGAACGAGGACAGCCGCTCGGCGCAGTGTTCGATCAGCTGCGCGACCAGCGCCGTCTCGTCCACCGGTGCCGCGCCGGCGCGCAGCACCACGGCGGCGGTGACCACCTCGCCCCACTCGCGGTCGGGCAGGCCGACCACGGCGCATTCGTCCACCGCCGGATGGCTGCGCAGCGCGTCCTCGACTTCGCCGGGCAGCACCGACTTCGCGCCGCTGCGTATCACTTCCTTCAGCCGACCGGTCACGTTCAGCCAGCCGTCGGCATCGACGAAGCCCAGGTCGCCGGAATGCAGCCAGCCGCCACGCAGCGCCTGCGCGCTGGCCTCGGGCTTGTTCCAGTAGCCCAGCATCACGTGGCCGCCGCGGATGGTGATCTCGCCGACCTCGCCCGCGGGCAGTTCGCTGTCGTCGGGCGCGCGGATGGTGACGGCGTTGCCCGGCAGCGGCACGCCGGCCGAGCGCATGCGCCGCGCGCGCAGCTCGGGCGTCGCGGCCTCGGCGACCCATTCGGGCCGCAGGTAGTTGGTCCACGGGCCTTCGGTCAGGCCGTAGAGCACGCCGATCTTCGGGCCGAAGGCGGCGATGGCGCGCTCGAACACGTCCGGCGGCGTGGCCGAACCGCCCATGTTGATCGCGCGCAGCGCCGTGAGGTCGAAGGCGCGCGGGTCTTCCTGGTCGAGCAGGCGCAACAGCGTGGTCGGCACCAGCGAGCTCACCGTCGCGCGGTACTGCTCGCACAGCTGCAGGAACTTGCGCGGCTCGTAGCGCCCGCCCAGCACGATGGCCGCGCCGCCGGCGAGGTGCGCGGTCACCACCACGCCCGCGATCGGCCAGAGCGGCCGCAGGTTGAGGAAGATGTCGGTCGGGTGCACCGGCTGGCCGGCACCTATGGCCAGCGCCGCCGACGCGAAGGCGCGGTGCGGCACCATCACCGCCTTGGGCTCGCCCGTGGTGCCGCCGGTGTAGTTCAGGCTGGCGATGGACTCGGGGTCTATGGTGTCGGCGGCGGGGCAGAGCGCCGCATGCGTGCCAGTGAGGTCCAGCGCCGGGTGTGTGTCGCCTTCCTCGGTGGAGAAGAGCCGCGTGATGCCGAGGCGCGCGGCCAGTTCATCGGCGCGCTGCGCATTGCGCGGCTCATGCACGATGGCCAGCGCCCCGGCGTCCTTGAGTTGCGCGGTGTGCTCGTCCAGCGACAGGCTGGGGTCCAGCGGCACGCGTACCAGCCTGGTCGAGGGCACGCCGTAGTCGGCGACCAGGAAGCGCGCGCTGGCATTGCCCAGCATCGCGACGCGCTCGCCCGCCTTCAGGCCGGAGGCGAGCAGCGCGCCGCCGGCGGCGCGGATCGCGTCGCGGAATTCGGCGTGGGTCCAGCGCTTGCCGGCGTGACTACCTTCATGTTCGATGATGGCGACGCGTTCGCCGTGCGCCTGCGCGACGGCGTCGAACAATGCCGGAACGCAGCGCGGCTTACCAGCCATGCAGCACCACCCGGCCCTGCACGCCGCGCGACTCGATCAGCGCATGCGCCTCGGCGGCCTGCGGCATGCTGAACTGGCTGTCCACCACCGGCGTGACGCTGCCCTGTTCCATCATCGCCAGCGCCTGGCGGATGTCTTCATACGTGCCCATGCCGGAGCCGGTGACGCGCAGCCGGCGGCCGATCAGCAGGCCCGGCAGCACCGGCGCGGGCGCGGCGCTGATGTTCCCCAGCACGACGGCGATGCCACCGGGCGTGAGGCAGCGCAGCGACTCGGCCAGCGTCTGGCCGATGTTGTCCAGCACGATGTCCACGCCGCGCTTGCCCGTGGCTTCCCACACCGCGCGGCTGAAGTCGAGGTTGGGCGAGACCACCACCTCGTCCGCGCCGCGTCCGTGCAGCGGGCCGAAGGCATCGTTGCGCAGGCTGTCGGCCTTGGCCTCGGAGCTGGTGACGGCGATGGACTTGCCGCCCAGCGCGCGGATCAGCTGCAGCTGGTGCACGCCCAGGCCGCCGCTCGCGCCGGTGACCAGCACCGTGTCGCCCGGGTTGATGCCGGCCACGGCGCGGAGCGCGCGCAGGCTGGTGGCGATCGGGCAGGAGGCGAGCGCCGCATGGTCCAGCGGCACGCCCTCGGGCACGTGCAGGGTCTGCACGGCAGGCACGCAGACGAATTCCGAGTAGCCACCGGATGTGTCCACCGCCGGCTTGCCGAGCATGGAACACATGTCCATGCGGCCGCGCAGGCAGTGGCGGCACACGCCGCAGAACTCGCGCTGGTACACCACCACGCGGTCATCGACTTTGTGGGTGGTGACCTCGCTGCCGACCGCGACGATGGTGCCGGCGATCTCGTGGCCCAGCACCACGCCGGCCTTCGCGCCGGGCAGCTTGCCCGCGCGGTGCAGCACGTCGTGGTGGCAGACGCCGGCGGTATGCACCTGCACCACCACGTCGCGTGGGCCGGGCGTGGGATCGGGCAGGGTCACTTCATGCAGCACGTCGGGCGCGCCGAACTGGTCAAACGAGATTGCTTTCAACGGGATGCTTTCAAACGGGAATTTGCGAGTGGATGCGGGGGCTGGAAGCTGCTTGCGCTAGGGTATTCTGCTCCCTCGGTACGGTCAACGAAGCACAGGAAATACCCATATGGGAATCGAGTACAAGCTGCTGGACGGCGGCATCGCGCACGTGCTGCTGAACCGCCCCGAGGTGATGAACGCGCTGGACACGCCGGGCAAGGAAGCGCTGGGCGAATGCTGGGCGCGCGCCGCGGCCGATCCGGCGGTGCGCGCGGTGGTGGTGTCGGGCGCCGGCCCGCGCGCCTTCTGCGCCGGCTCGGACGTGAAGGAAATGGAGCGCACCGGGAAGATGGTGTCCTCCGAGGTGCTGTTGAAGGC
>CAIVVS010000140.1 GCA_903909415.1 uncultured Pseudomonadota bacterium
GAAACCGTTGGCCGGGCCATCCACGGTGATCTTGCCGTTGGTGGTGGACAGCGCCAGCGTCTGGCCTGCTCCTGCCGCGCTCAACACGTACTTGCTCGTGGCCAGGTCACCACTGGCCTGGTTCAGGAAGATGCCGCCCGTGGTCGCGCTGGCCGTGACCGTGGGCGTGGTGGTGCCGCCCTGCAGTTGCAGGGTACCCGCCCCCGTGGCGCCGATCGACGTCGCGTTGCCGTTGGTCCCGAGGTTGATGGTGTCGGCGGTGATCGTGCCGGAGGTGTAGGTCAGGGCCCCGGTCGGGTTGAGCGTGACGGTGCCGTTGCCGCTCGCGCCGGAAGACAGGTTGCCGGCCAGCGCGATCGCGCCGCTGGCATCCACCCGCAGCGTGCCGCCGGAAGCCTGCTGGGAGAGTCCCGCGCCACCCAGGGTGATGCCGCCGGTGGACAGGAACAGGTCCCCGCTGGTGGTGTTGGTCGCGGCGAGGTTGCCGGTGACCGTGCCGATCACCACCGGCGCCGTCCCGCCTATGTTGCCTATGCCGGACACTGCATTCAGGGCGAGGTTCGCGGCTGATCCGAGGCTGCCGCCCGTCCGGGTGATCGCGCCACCGGTGGTGAGGCTCACGGTGCCGGCCGTCACCCCGGTCGGGCTGGCATCGCCGACCACCACGATGCCGGCGGTCTGCGCGCTGCTGCCGACGGTGAGGCCGCCGGTAGACGTGATCTGGTTGAGTTCGGTGTCGCTCAGGCCGAGCACCGATGCGCTGTCGGTGGCGCCCGCGCCGACATTGATCGCCTGGCCCGCGCTCAGTTGCTTGAGCGTGGCGAGGCCCGCGCCCGAGTTCACCGAGTTGCCGATGGTCATGCGGTCCGCGGTCAGGTTGATCGCGCCGCCATTGGAGGCAATGCCCGCCGCGCCCACCGACAGGGTGTTGCCCGCGCCGGTGTTGGTGGCGTTGAACACGCCGCCGCCGGTGTTGCTGCCGGCAACCGTGGCGGTACCCGCAGTCAGGCTGAGCGCAACGTCCCCCGCCGTGCTGTTGGTCGCGGAGGTGGTGGCCGCAGCGGACACGATGGGCGTGCCGGTCGTGCCGATGCCGTTCTTGGCGCTCAGGGTAAGCGTGGTTCCATTGAGCGTGCTGCCGCCGGAGATGTCGCTGTTGGTCGCGCTCAGGCTGAGGTTGTCGCTCGCGCCGATGGCCGGGCTGGCGTTGACGTTGATCGCGTTCGCGGTGGACGAGGTTGAGGTCAGCGACACGGTGCGGCCGGTGTCGTTGCCGGTGCCGCCCAGCACCACGCGGCTCAGGCCGAGGACATTGGCCTCGGACAGGGTGATGTTCGCCGCCGCGCCGGTGGCGTTGGTCGTGAGGTTAAGGTTGCCGGTGCCGGAGTCGGTCTGGAATGCATTGGTCTTGCCGATCTCGCCGGCGGCGGTCGCCGAGACCTGCCCCGCGCCTGACACCTTGGCGTCCGCGCCGGTGCCGGCGCTGCCGACGATGTCACGGCCCGCGCTCAGGCTGATGTTGGTCCCGGACGCATTGGCCTGCACGCCGACCGCGGCGCCGGTGGTCGAATAGACGATGTCGCGGCCCGCGGTCAGGCTGATCGCGGTCGCGCCGCTGCCCTGGATGACCGGGCCCGTGCCGCCGGTGATGGTGATGTCGCTGGAGCCGCCGGTAGCCGACAGGGTCACGCCGGTGCCGGCGATGCTGCCGGTCGAGGTGACCGCGAGCGTGCCGCTGGTGGTGATCGAAGCCAGTCCGGTTCCGCCATCCACCGTGCCGGTCACGTTCAGGCCGCCGCCATCATTCAGCGTGAAACCGTTGGCGCTGAAGGCACCGAGGTTGGTCACGGTGTTGGCCTCGCCCAGCGCCGCCGTCGCGCCCGCGCTTCCGGTGAGGGTTGCACCGTTGATGGTGCCCGCAACCGTCTGGCTGATGAGTTGTCCGGCATTGAGCGTCACCGTGCCGGTGCCGCCGTCGATTGCCCCGGCGAGGGTCAGGTCGCTCGTGCCACCGGTGGCCGAAAGCGTCACGCCGGTCCCGGATACCGCGCCGGTCACCGCGAGCGTGCCACTGGTGCTCACCGAGGTTGAACCGCCACCGGCCTGGGAGATTCCCGTGACCGTCACGCCACCCGTGTCCACCAGGCTGATGTTTCCGCTGGTGGTGTTGGTTGCGTTGAAGCTGGTCACCGCGTTGCCGCTACCGGTGAGGCTGGTGCCGCCCACGGAACTGGTGGTCAGCAGGCCGGCCGCGACGCCGTTGGATCCGCCGCCGTCGGTGATGCTGCCACCGGAAGTCAGCGTCAGGTTGTTGCTGCCACCGGACAGCACGCCGGCGATGGTGATGCCGCCGCCGCTCGGGTTGCGCAGCGTCAGATTGTCGGTGAAGCTGAATGCATTGGCCGTGATTGCGCCGGTGCCGGTCGAGCTGCCGATGGTGATGGAGGAGAAGCCGTCCTGCAGGTTGGCAATCTCCGCGGCGCTCAGGTTCAGCGTGCCCGCGCCCCCGCCCAGCCCGATCGTGGTGGATGCCGTGCGCGGCTGGATGGTCAGGGCGCCGGTTCCCTGGACCTTCATGCCGCTGGCCAGGTCGATGGTATCGGCGTTCAGCACGATCGCGCCCGCGTGGCCGGTGGTCCCACCGATCACGGTGGTGTTGGTTGCAGCAACGATGTCCACGCCACCGGTGCCCGCAGTTCCGGTGAGCGTCACCGTAGCAGTCGACGCCGCATTGGAACCGACCAATCCGGTTCCGGACAGGTTGACCCCGTCGTTGCCGGTTCCGCTGCCTGCGCCCGTCCCCGTGACGGTGATCGCACCGGAAAGACTCTGAACGGCGCCCGACGCAACCCGAACGCCGAGGTTGCTGTCGGTCCCTGTACCGCCAGTGCCGGTCAAGGTGATTGCCGAACCGGAACTGGTGTTCAGCGATTCAATGGTGCCAAGAACGACGATGCCGCTGTTGCTGACTCCCGTGACAGTGCCGGTGCCCGCCGCGGAAATCTGTATCGCCCCGGTGCCAGCCGCGCTGGACGAAACGGTGCCCGCGATACGGACCCCATCGTTCGAATCCGCGCCATTGCCGCGATTGCCGGACACGGTGATTCCCCCCGTGCCGGTGGTCTGGATCGAACCAGCGGACTGGAACACGCCGATATTCGAGTTGGTACCCGGGGCGTTTCCGCCGGTGCCCGTGATGGAGATGAGGCCGTTCTGCGCGGCTATCGTGGACTGTGCGTGGACGCCGTAGTTCAACCCGCCCGCATCCGTTCCACCGACGCCTTCAATCGTGATCGTGCCGGTACCCGTGGTCTGGACGCTTCCGGCGAGGCTGACACCCTTGCCGGCTCCGCTGACGCCTTCGCCCCGGATCGAAATGTTTCCGCCCTGTGCGTTGAGCGAACCCGTGCCCGACACCTGCACACCCGTCCCGCTGGCCACGGTGGCGATGGCTCGGCTGGTTGCCGGCGTGGTGCCGCCACCCAGGGTGATGTCCCCGCCGTTGGACACCAGGCTGCCGTCCACCTTGATGCCGCCGGCGGCCGAGGCCACGCCATTGTCGTTGCCGGAATTCAGCACGATGTTGAGCGCGTTGCCGCCACCGGTGGCGCGGATCTGCGCACCCGCGTCGATCAGGATGTTGCCCGCCGCCTGCAGGGTCAGCGTGGCTGACACGCCGGCGGTCTTGTTGATGTCCA
>CAIVVS010000141.1 GCA_903909415.1 uncultured Pseudomonadota bacterium
CCTCGACCGCGTGGGCGATGGCGTTCATCGCGCTGGTGACCGACAGCGGCACCGGCAGTCCGGTGGTGAACACCGGGTCATAGATCACGACCTTGGGCAGCACGCGCGGATCGCGCCCGGTCTTTTTCATCCCGCCTTCGGTGATGCCGTAGATCGGCGTGACTTCGGATCCGGCATACGTCGTCGGGATCGCGAGGATGGGCAGCGAGGATTCCAGCGCATCATCTAGCGCAATGGCCTTGCCCAGGCCGGTGGTCGAGCCGCCGCCCACGGTGACCGCGCAGTCCGCGCCTATCGACTTGGCGAGTTCGCGTGCCTCGCGCGCAGTCTCGATCGGCACATGCATCAGCGCGCGGTCATAGACCCCGGCGCAGCGCTCGCCGAGCGCCGCCTTCACCTGCTCCAGGTGGTCCTTCTGCTGCGGCGTGGCGATCAGCAGCGCGCGCTTCGCGCCGAGTCGTTCGATCTCGGGGACCAGCTGGGCAATGCTGCCCGCGCCGAATACCACGCGGTAGGGAAGGCCGACGAAGTTGAAATTGCGTGACATGGACGACCACGGCTCGAACGGGAAGCGCATTGTACGACGCGCCACCCCCGGCAGAGACGTCCCGGGACCTGCGCAATGCCCACCCGAATACGGGCGGACGAGCCCCGCTAAACCGCCTCCCGCCCCGCCATGAACTCCGGCGCGAAGGCATCGCCGCGCGGCAGGATGCGCGCCACGTGCGGCGGGCCGAAGTGCGTGGGGAACAGCCAGGCGCCGGTCTCCACGCAATGCTCCAGCAGCCGCCTGCGGGAGATGGCCGCCTGCGCCGGGTCCTCGCAGAACGAGCTGTTCCAGTGCGGCTCGTGGCACTGCACCGGGTGGTGGATCACGTCGCCGCAGAAGGTGCCGCGGCCGTCGCAGCCGCCGCGCCCGGCCTGCAGCTTCAGCACGACGTGGCCGGGGGTATGCCCGGGCGCCGGCTCGACCAGCATGCTGTCATCGACCTGGTGCGTCCCGTCCAGCAGCAGCGCCTGGCCGGATTCGATCACCGGCAGCACGCTGTCCTCGTAGGCGCCGCGCCGTCCCGGGTCGTTGCGCAGCCGCTCGCCGCGCGGGTCCCAGTAATCGTTCTCGATGCGCGAGAACAGGTAGCGCGCGTTCGGGAAGGTCGGCACCCAGCGCCCGTCGCGCAGCTGCGTGTTCCAGCCCACGTGGTCGGCATGCAGGTGGGTGCAGAGCACGATGTCGATGTCCTCCGGCGCCGCGCCCGCCGCACGCAGCCGCTCGAGGAAGGGCGTCTGCAGGTGGTGGAAGCGCGGGTTCCACGGCCGCTCCTTGTCGTTGCCGGCGCAGGCATCGACCAGGATGGTGTGGCGCGGCGTGCGCACCAGCCAGGAATGGATGCTGGTGATCAGCCGGTCCTGTTCGGGCGAGTAGTGCAGCGGCACCAGCCAGTCGAGGTGGCGGTTGAAGGCCTCGCGGTCGAAGTTCGAGTAGAACTTGTCGGGCGGGAAGGCGCCCGGCCCGATCTGCTCCTCGATGCGCGTAATGCTGACCGCGCCCAGCATCCAGCGCAGCGGCACCGAGGGCGCCAGGCCCCGGGCGTTGGCCCCAGCCATCCCGCCCCCGTTCGCCGCGCCACCGCCGTCCGCG
>CAIVVS010000142.1 GCA_903909415.1 uncultured Pseudomonadota bacterium
CACCACCGGCCAGGTGAATTCGTCTTCGGCCTTCTGCGCGGGTATCGAAACCGGTTCGGTCACCATCCTGCAAGACTACTGCAGGCCAGCCACCTGGCTATGCGCGCTGCAACAAGCGCGGAAAGAGATTCATTCAGCCGCAGCCTCGAGTTGGTCCACTTCCAGGCGGAAGTCGCCCGACTGGCCTTCACCAACGATGAAGCCGATCAGGCGCACGTCGCCGGCCTTGAGCAAGGGCGCATCCGGCAGCGGACGGCCGCGGAAGCTCGCGCGCATGTCCGACAGCGCGATCCTCGCCACGCTCCACTGCCCCGGCGGCGCGTCGAAGGCCGCGCTGTACTGCAGGCCGCTGGGACGCGCCTCGGGCGAGGCGGTGAGCCGGTAGCGCCGGCCATCGCCATGCACCCGCAACCGGATGGTGTCGCCCGACAGCCCGGCCAGCTCGCGCCGGATCGAGGCGAAGCCGCCGTTGTTCTCCAGCGACACGCGCCCCTCGAACACCAGCTTGCCGCCGGCGACGGACACGCGTCCCTGGGACACGCCGCCCATCACGTTGTCGTTCACCGCGAACCAGCCGCCGTCCAGCAAGGGACCGGCGTTCGCGGCGGCGCTCATGGCCAGCGCCGCGAGCAGGAACATGCGGCGCATGCGCGCTCCCCCAAGGTGTTTCCCGACGGATGGGCTGGTGATGGCATGGCGGCATGATAATCGCCGCACGGAACCACAATCCGCCCGGGGTGTCCCACAGACATGAAACGCGACCCAGCCGACGCTGACGCCAGCCTGCGGGCGAAACCCGGGGCGAGACCCGGCGCAAAGGCGCGCCCGGTCGCCGCGCCGGGCCTGGAGCGCCGGATACTCGCGCGCCTGCCTGAAGCGGCCATCGGCGGCAGCCTGATCGCGGGACTGTTCGCGGCCTCAGCCCACTTCTTCCCGCCCGACGGCAGCATCACCCAGGTGGAGAAGCACGTGCGCATGATGGACGCGATCGCGATCGGCGCCGGCATCCTGCTGTGGACCCTGGTCGTCACCGTCGCCATCGGCTGCGTGGTGGTGATGGTGATGAAGGGACCGGTGCACACGGCGGACAGCTACCCGGTGCCGGACCGCGACCGCCCGCCGCCTCGGGACTGAATCTGCGGCGACCACGCGCGCGGCCGCAGGCCAGGCGCTGCCCTGTCACGCCACCCGGTGCAGCAGTTCCTCGTCGTCCTTCAGCCTGCGGCAGTTTTCGATGGCCACCACCAGGCTGCGGTTGAGCGTCTCCGGCGTCAGCCAGGCGATGTGCGGCGCGAGCACCACGTTGTCGACGCCGAACAGCGCGTTCTCGCGCGCGGGCTCCCGGGTGTAGACGTCCACGCCGGCCATCGCGAGCCGGCCTGAGCGCAGCGCATCAGCCAGCGCGGGCTCGTCCACCAGGCCGCCGCGCGAGGTGTTGATGAGGATCGCCCCCGGCTTCATGGTGGCAATCGCGCGCGCATCGATCATCTTCTCGGTGCTGGCGTCCTGCGGCAGGTGCAGGGACACGATGTCGGATTCCGCCAGCAGCTGCGCGAGGCTGCGCCGCTCGCCCACCGCGCCGGGCTTGTCGCTGCGCGCGCACCAGATCACCTTCGCCCCCATGGCCGCGAGCACCGGCGCAAGGCGCCGCGGCACCTCGCCATAGCCGACCAGGCCCACGGTGCGGCCGTGGATCTCGCCAGCGGTGTCGATTACGTCCTGCTTCCACTGCCAGCCGTTGCCGGCACGCGTGGCCGCGTCGGCCTCGGGCAGGCGCCGCAGGCAGGCCAGCATCAACAACAGGGTCAGTTCGGACACCGCCTGGCTGTTGGTGCCCGGCAGGTTGGCCACCGCGATGCCGCGCTGCTTCGCCGCCGCCAGGTCGATGGTGTTCACACCGGTGCCGATCTTCTGCACCAGGCGCAGCGACGGCGCCCCCGCCATCACCTGCGCGGTGACCGGCGCGAGCACATGCCAGATCACTTCTGCGTCGCGCATGTGCGCGGTGAAGGCGGCCTCGTCCAGTTCGTCAATGATGGCGAGTTCCATCCAGTCCGGGGCGAGGGCCAGCGCTCGTTCGCGGTAGCCCGCGCCGATGCGGAACTGCAGCACCACTTTCATGCGTGTTTCTTCCATGTCAGCACGCCCGCGGGCAGGGCTGCCCGTCCGGCGTAACGCGCCGAGGGGCCGAGTGCGGCCTCGATGCGCAGCATTTCATTCCACTTGGCCATGCGCTCGGAACGCGCGAAGGACCCCACCTTGAACTGCCCGGCGTCCCA
>CAIVVS010000143.1 GCA_903909415.1 uncultured Pseudomonadota bacterium
CCGCGTGAACCGCAATGCCGTGGCCTGGCTGGTGTACTCCACCGACTTCATCGACGCCCAGCGCGCCATGATGTACGGCATCGTCAGCACCGTGGTCCCGGCCGCGCAGCTGGACAAGGCGGTGGACGAGTTCATGGAAAATATGCGCAACACGCCGCGTCCCGCCATCCTCGGCCTGAAGGAATACATGCGCGTCGCCCCGACCATGGACGCCGTGGGCGCGATCGACTACGCGCGCAGCCTGCACGCGCTGGTCAACAGTTCCTCGGAGATGAAGAAGAAGTCGCGCGCGCATCACTGAGGCGCACCACCAAGCCAGACGCAAAAAGAAACGGGCGTCCCGGGAAACCGGGGCGCCCGTTTTGCTTTCCGGGGCCTACTTCTTGTAACTCATCGCTTGTACATCTGCGCGATCTTCTCGCTCTCGCGCGCCAGCGTGGTGATGTCCTGCCCCACCGCCATGAACATGACGCCCAGGTCCAGGTACTTGCGCACCACCGCCTCGTCGTTGGCGAGGAACCCGGCGGCCTTGCCGCAGGCGCGGATACGCTTCACCGCATCGGCGATCGCCGCCTGCACCTCCGGATGCATGAAGTTGCCCAGGTGCCCCAGTCCCGCGGCCAGGTCGGCCGGCCCGATGAACACCCCGTCCACGCCCTCGGTGTTGGCGATGGCCTCCAGGTTGTCCAGGCCCAGCCTGGTCTCGATCTGCACCAGCACGCAGATTTCGTCAGCCGCCTTGGGGTAGTAGCCCGGCACGCGGCCGAAGCGCGTCGCGCGCGTGGTGCCGGCCACGCCGCGCACGCCCTGGGGCGGGTAGCGGGTGTAGGCGACGGCCGCGGCGGCTTCCTCGGCGGTCTGGATGTAGGGGATCAGCAGCGACTGCGCGCCCCCGTCCAGCAGGCGCTTGATCAGCACCATGTCGTTCCACGGCGGGCGCACCACCGGGTGCGAGGGCGAGCCGGTGCCGGCCGCGCCGGTGGGGATGGACTGCAGCTGCGCGATGACCTCGTTCAGGTCATTGGGCGAGTGCTCCATGTCCACCAGCAGCCAGTCGAAGCCGGCGCCGCCGAGGATCTCGGTGACGTAAGAGCTTCCCAGGCTGCACCAGTAGCCGATCTGCGGCTTGCCCGCGAGGATGGCGCGCTTGAACGGATTGGCGGGCAGGTCCATGGCGCGCTTACTTGCCGACGAAGGATGCGGGCTCGAGGATGCGGTTCTCCTGCGCGAGCACCGCGCCGAGTTCGGCCGAGCGGCGCAGGTACTCGGGCCAGCCCGGGTCCTTGGCCATGGTGTTGCGCTTGGCCTCGCGGTCGGCCTCGCTCTCGTACTTCCACAGGTGCACGACCTGGTTCAGCGGGCCGGACACGGTGGTGGTGAAGGCCACCGGCTCGCCCAGGAACTTGCGCTGCACCGGGTAGCCGTACTGCTCGTAGTTGTCCAGCCACTGCTGGACCATGCCGGGCTTGATGGAATAGATGCGCAGGTCGTAGATCATGGCGTGCTCCGCTCGGTTGGTTGGGTGGTGATTCGGGTGCTGGAGGCGCGAGTTTGCCTCAGGCGGGACCGGCCTGCCGGTGCGCCGCACCAGTGGCGGTGATCCAGTGCGCGGCCCAGGCGGCGGCGTCGCGGGCCAACGCGGCGGCCTTGTCCCGGGACGCCGCGTCACCCCGTGCCGCATTGGCCGAGGGATCGAAGCGCAGGCGGTAGTGGGCCAGCACCAGCGCGCGCAGTTGCGCGAGCGCCTCGCGTCCCAGTCCCTTGTCCGGCACCGGTTGCCCGAGGCGCGCCACCCACTCCAGCGGGGTCTCGGCCGCCTGCCGCCCCAGGCCGCGTTCGCGCAGCAGCGCCTCGATGGCATCCAGCGAGCCGGCCGCCGCCTGGCCCTGCGCCGTGGTCGGGGCTGCGTCGCTTTCCGGGTCGCTGCGCCGCGCGGAGCGACGCAGGCGCCACGCGAGCCAGGCGATGCCCGCGACCGCGACCAGGATGAGCGCGAGCCGCAGGCGCGCGTTGTCGGTCTCCCCGGTCTGCCAGCGTCCCCACGCGAAGGCCAGCGCCGACCAGGCATCGGCGAGTTGCTGGCCGAGGCTGGGCGCGGGCGTCTCCGCGGATATCCATTGCGGCGGCGTGTTGTCCACGTCGCGCCAGGCACCGTCGATCCAGACCCGGGCCCAGGCATGCCCATGGCGCTCGCGCACCCGGTACTCGCGCTCGCCCGGGCCGGTGTCGCCGGACGCTTCCTGTACCGAGAAGCCGGTCGCATAGCGCGCCGGGATGCCGGCGGCGCGCGCCAGCAGCACGGTCGCGGTGGCGAAGAACTCGCAGTGGCCGGCGCGGGTGGCGAGCAGGAACCTCGACAGCGGCGTCTGGCTGCCTCCCGCAGCAAAGCGCGGCGCGGCCGACTGCCAGGTCGCGTAGCGGAACCCATCGGCGAAATGCCACGCGCTGCGGTCCATCGCCTCGGCCGGCGGCAGGCCGCGCAGGCCGAGTTCGGCGGCGATGGTGGCGAGCGCCTGCTGCTCGCGCGCCGGGATGAGCACGTCCGCGGCATTCGGCGCGGACTCGCGTATCGGCCCGCCGTCGCGCAGCGCGCGGTAGCGCAGGTAGCCGGGTGCGGTTTCCACCGACACGCTGCCCAGGCTGCTCAGCTTGAGTTCGGCCGGCGGCAGGCCGGTGACGCGCGCGCTCTGCGCCGGCAGCGACAGGATGGCGCGGCCGCTGCCGGTGTACTCCAGCACTTCCACCGGCGCCGTTGCGCCGTCCTGCGTGGTGGCCTGCATGCCGCCCGTGCTCGCGCCCAGGGACCAGCCCTGCGCGGTGTCGCCGGTGAGCGCATCGAAGCGCATGCGCGGCGCGGCCCAGGTGGGCGAGGAGAAGGTGGTGTAGCTCGCCCGGTGCAGCAGCAGCGGCACCGCTTCATCCGACGCGAGGCGAACGTGCAGCAGCACACGCGCGTTCTGCTTGAGTTCGCCCAGCGTGCCCAGGTCGGTGGATGCCCGGTAGGGATTGGTCTGCGAGGCGGAGGAATCGAACCATTCGCTCGCCCAGTCGTTCACCGCCGACTGCAGCTGGTTCAGGCCCTGGTGCGCGGCGAAGCCGAGGATGCTGGCCGCGATCAGCACGCCGAAGGGCGCCAGGGACGAGCCGCGGCGCGAGCGCCGGTCCCACAGCGCCCAGGCGGTGAAGGCGGCCACCGCCGCGTAGTAGCTGGTGTCGCGCACGTTGGCGGCGCTGGCGCCGATCAGGCAGGCGCCGAGGTAAATGAAGCCGAAGTCGGCGCGCACGCCGGTGGCCGGGCGCTGGCGCAGCGTCACGAACAGCACCGACAGGTCCATCGGCCCGCGCGTCGCCCAGGCCTGCGCCAGCAGCAGCGGCGCCATGGTCACCGGCAGTCCCTGCGCGAGCGTGATCACCAGCTTGGCCGCGATCGGCGACTCCAGCGTGAGCCAGAGGTAGGCGGCGTGCGCGATGAGCATCAGCGAGCTGATGTCGGCCACGCTGGCCAGGCCCGCATCGTCCAGCGTCCAGCGCGGCGCGCGGCGGCGGTTCAGCAGCCGGCCCGCCTCGGCCATCACCGCCAGCGGCAGCGCGATCGCGAGCAGGTCGCACTGCCAGCCCCAGAACAGCAGCACCGCGCCGACGAGGAATACCGGGGTTTTCATCAAAAATGAATCAAGTGGCTGATTTTATTCATGTTTCAGGCGCCTCCGGGAAGGGCGCCGAGAACGCCGCCACCAGGTCGGTCGCGATCTGGCCCACGCGCAGGCGCTGCGTGCCGGGCGGCAGCACATCACCGGTGCCATCGGCTGTCACCGCGAGTGCCAGCACCGTGATGCCGCGACGGCGCATCTCGTCCACCAGCGACTGTTTCGCGTCGTTCCAGCCGGCCAGCACCACGATCGCGCTGGTCAGCGTGGATTCATGGCCAAGTACCGTCCTGCGCAGTTCATCCAGCGAACGCGGCGCCTGCGCCTGCACGCCGGCCAGCACCTCCAGCAGATGTTCGCTCTGCATCCGGCCGCGTCCGGCGGTGTAGCGGTGCGCGCGCTCGCCGACGAACAGCAGGTCGAGCAGGCAGTCGCGCGTGTCCAGGGTCCACACGAAGGACGCGGCCACCGACACCGCTTCCTCGAACACCGCGGCGGGCGCATCCAGCGCGGCGCAGTCCAGCACCAGCGCATGGCGCTCGAAGAACTCGTCGTGGAACTCGCGCACCACCGGATGGCCGACGCGCGCGAAGCTCTTCCAGTGCACCCGCGACATCGGGTCGCCGGGCCGGTAGGCGCGCAGGCCCATGAACTCCTCGGAGTCGCCCACCGAACTCGCGAGCGACACGCCGCCCTGCTGGTAGCGGCGCGCGCCGGGCAACGCGAGCGGCGGCAGCGGGTAGCGGCGCGGCAGCACGGTCACGGAGGCGGGCGCATCCAGCCACTGCCAGGCGCGCACCAGGTTCAAGGGGGCGGGCCGCGCGATGCCCGCGCCCGACAGCCGCACCACGCCGCGCGCCAGCGGCGTGAGCACCGCGCTGGTGCGCGTGTCGCCATGGGCGGCGAGCAGCGGCAGCGCGGTGATCTCCGCGCGCCCGTTGCGCAGGCGCTCGGTGAGCCAGGCGAAGCGGTAATAGCCCAGCCAGCGGTCCACGCGGTTGCGCGTGGGATCGGGTTCGGGCGCGAGCCGGAACTGTTCCAGCGTCGGATAGTCGGCGGCGAAGTCTTCCTGGATGGACAGGCCCTTCTGCGCGCGCGGCGAGTCGTTGTGGATCAGCAGGCCGTACTCGAAGGGCTCGCCGGCGGTGGCGTAGCGCGGCAGCTCGCGCTCGATGCGCAGGCGGGTTCGCCGCCACAGCGAACCGGGCAGCAGGCTGAGCGACGAGACGACGAGCAGCGCGCCAAGGAAGGTGAAGGCCTGGTACGCCGTGGTCTGCTCGGTGTCCACGCCCAGCACCGCCGTGGCCACCGCGCCCGCCACCACCATCTGTCCCGCGCCGGTTAGCCGACGCTGCACCCAGCGACTGGTGATCGCCAGGCGCCGGTAGGTCGCGAGCAGCACCCGCGCGGCGAGGTGGCGGATGCGCGCCGGCACGGCACGTAGTGTCTCCATCCAGCCGGGGGTGAGTGCCATTGCCAAGCGAGGTCATTCCCGCGAAAGCGGGAATCCAGCGTCGTTGAAACCGGCAAACGCCACTGGATTCCGGCTCGCCGCTGAGCGGCGTCCGGAATGACGGGATGGAAGCGCGTCGCCCATTGACGCGGTAGTAGTCGGTTCCAAGGCGAGGTCATTCCCGCGAAAGCGGGAATCCAGTGTCGTTGAAGTCGGCAAAGTCACTGGATTCCGGCTCGCCGCTGCGCGGCGTCCGGAATGACGGGAGCGACCTGTACCGTCAGCGGACACAGAGGTGGTTGGTTCCAAGGTGATGTCATTCCCGCGAAAGCGGGAATCCAGCGTCGTTGGCAACAGGAAAGTCACTGGATTCCGGCTCGCCGCCGCGCGGCGTCCGGAATGACGGCGCATGGTGTCGGCATTGGCCCCGTCACGCCGGCACCGGCAGCGTCTGCAGCAGGTCGCCCACGAGCTTCCGCCCGGTGACGCCGGCGAAGCGCGCCTGCGGTTCCAGCGCGATGCGGTGCGCGATCACCGGCACTGCCATCTCGCGCACATGGTCCGGATGCACGAAGTCCGCGCCATCCTGCAGCGCCAGCGCGCGCGCGCAGCGCACCAGTGCGAGCGAGGCCCGCGGGCCCGCGCCCAGCGCCACGCCCTCGGCATGCCGGGTCGCTCGCACCAGTTCCACCGCATAGCGCCGCACTTCATCGGCAATGCGCACCTCGCCCACCGCGCGGCGCAGCGCGTGCACGTCCTCGGCCGTGGCGCAGGCGGTCAGGCCGTCGATCGGGTGCGCGCGCGCCTGCGCCTCCACGACTTCCAGTTCGGTCTCCATGTCCAGGTAACCCAGCGACAGGCAAACCGCGAAGCGGTCCATCTGCGCCTCGGGCAGGGGATAGGTGCCGCGGAACTCCACCGGGTTCTGCGTGGCGATCACGAAGAAGTCCTCAAGCGGCCAGGTGCGGCCTTCGATGGTCACCTGGCCCTCGGCCATCACCTCCAGCAGCGCCGACTGGGTGCGCGGCGAGGCGCGGTTGATCTCGTCGGCCAGCAGCACCTGGGTGAACACCGGGCCGCGGTGGAACTCGAAGCTCTGCTCGCGCGGGTTGTAGACCGACACGCCGAGGATGTCGCTGGGCAGCAGGTCGGGGGTGAACTGCACGCGCGTGAAGCCCGAGCCGCAGGACAGGGCCAGCGCCTTGGCCAGCGTGGTCTTGCCGGTGCCGGGGAAATCCTCCAGCAGCACATGGCCGCCGGCGGCCCAGGCGGCGAGCAGGCGCCGCAATACGGCGTCCTGTCCCCGGATCACGCGGCCGATGTTGGACGCCAGGGCGGCGCAGGTTTCCTTGGGGGTCATCGTGGGGAAGGTCCGGTACGGGGGCAACGGGCTGATTGTGCTGCAAATCTGGCGCGTGGCGGCGTGACGCTTTCCACGTTCCGCATCGCGCCGGCCCGGACGCGCTTACAACCCGTAACGGCTGTTGCAGTTTTGAGCTAAGCGGACGGGCTGCCGGCGCGTTGAATGCGCATGGGGACATCCCATGCACACGCGAGGAGCGGCACCATGCAAAGCAAGCTTTCCCTGATCGCCGGCGCAGTCGGACTGCTGTTCGCCGCCGGCGCGTTCGCGCAGTCCAACAGCGCGTCGGGCAGCTTCGAGCGCAATGCACGCCAGGACCAGCGCATCGAGCAGGGCCTGCGCAGCGGCGAACTCACCACCCGCGAGGCGGCGCGCCTGCAGGACGAACAGGCGCGCGTGCAGTACCACCAGGCGCAGGCGCTGCGTGACGGCAGCATCTCGCCCGCCGAGCAGGCGCGCATCACTTCCGAGCAGAACCGCCTCGGCCGCGACATCGCGCGCCAGTCCCACGACGCGCAGCGCGGCGACCCGAACTCGCCGTCGTCGCTGCGCATGCAGGCCCAGGCGCGCGACGACGTGCGCGACCAGCGGCGCATCGCGCAGGGCGTGCAGTCCGGCCAGCTCACCGGCCGCGAGGCGGGTCGCCTGCAGGCGCGCGAAGCGCGCGAGGACCGCATGCAGGCGCGGGCCGGGCGCGACGGCCATGTGGGCGCCTGGGAGCAGCACCGCCTGCGCCAGGCCGACCGCCACAACGACCGCGCCACCTGGCGCCAGAAGCATGACGCCCAGGTCCGCGGCAACGGCGCCAGCCATGGCTGGCACCAGGGATCGGCCCCGCGCGCGCAACAGGGCTGGAATCGCGGCGATGGCCGGAGCCAAGGGAATGGCTGGAGCCAGGGGAATGGCTGGAGCCATGGCAACGGCCGGGGGCCGCAGGCGCACTCGCAGGTCCAGCGCCGCGAGGGTGTGCGGCCGGTGGCGAACCACGGCGGCTACGGCAACCACGCCGGCTACTCGCGCCGCCGCGGCTGAACGCGGGACGCCGCTTCCACCACGCGGGTCCGGGGCAGTCCGCCCGGGCCCGCGTGCCCATGGCAAGGCGGCTAGCGCGCCGCCGACTGCCTGCAGTTGCCCGAGGCGAAGGTGTTGGTCGCGTCGGACTGGTACAGCCGGCTGCGCGCGCGCAGGTCCAGGCGATAGCGCGCGGCCGGTTCCGCGGCCGGCTGCCAGGTCA
>CAIVVS010000144.1 GCA_903909415.1 uncultured Pseudomonadota bacterium
CCTGTCGCGCTGGCTGGTGGGCGCGCCCGACTATGTGGCGATCCGCCGCGTGCCCGCCGTGTTCAGCGAGAGCTCGGAGAACTTCGCGAGGCTGTTCTACACGCTGGAAGCAGTGGGAGAGCTGCAGCGCCTGCACTGGCCGGTCTACGACAATTTCCACTTCGACGGCGTGAAGCTGAACGACGAGAAGGTGATGCTCGACTGGGTGTCGCGCAACCGCATAGACCGCGACAAGTTCACCGAGATCTACAAGTCCGACGAGGTCAAGGCCCGCGTGGAGGCCGCGCGCGCCTTGAACAAGAGCTTTGACGTCCGCGGGGTGCCGACCTTCGTGGTCGACGGCAAGTACCAGACCAGTGCGCGCCTGTCGGGCGGCACCCGCCAGATGATGCAGGTGGTCGACCAGCTGGTGAAGCAGGCGCGCGTCGAGCGGCCTGCAAGGTAGGGCGCGCACAGCGCCCGCGCCGGACGTGAAGGTCCTCGTCACCGGCGCGTCCTCGGGACTGGGTGCTGCGCTCGCCCGCCACTATGCCGGACGAGGTGCCGAAGTCGCCCTCGCCGGGCGCAACCGCGGCAGGCTTGAAGAACAGGCCGGCCTGATCAAGGCTGCGGGCGGCAAGCCCGGCCCGGTGCTCTCCTTCGACGTCGGCGACCCGGAAGCTACGCGCCAGGCCCTCCAGGCCTACGTCCGCGATTGCGGCGTACCCGACCTGGTGATCGCCAATGCGGGTGTGTCGGTGGGCACGCTGGGCGACGACCCGGACGGCATCGCCGTGCTGTCGCGCGTGCTGGCGACCAACGTCACCGGCCTGGCCGCCACCCTCACGCCCTTCGCCGCGCCGATGCGCGAGCGCGGCAGCGGAACCCTGTGCGGCATCGCCAGCGTCGCCGGCGTGCGCGGCCTGCCCGGCTCCGGCGCCTACAGTTCGTCCAAGGCCGCCGCGATCACCTGGCTGGAGTCGCTGCGCGTGGAACTGCACGGCAGCGGCGTGCGGGTCGTCACGGCGTGCCCGGGCTACATCGACACACCGATGACGCGCGTGAACGGCTACCGCATGCCCTTCCTGCTCGGCGCCGACGAGGGCGCGCGCCGCATCGCGCGCGGCATAGACGCGGGGCGCGCGCGCTTCACGGTGCCCTGGCAGATGGCCATCGCGGCGCGCGTGCTCGCGATGCTGCCCGCGCCGGCCTACGACGCGCTGTTTGCGCGCGCGCCGCGCAAGCCGCGCAACCTGCCGCTCTGATGCATCGCGTGGACGGTGGCCTGCGCGACGACGCGGGCACCCTGCACGCGCCGGCCGGCGACGCGGCGCGCATCGTATCCCTGGTGCCCTCGATCACCGAGCTGGTGTGCGAACTGGGGCTGGCAAGCCAGCTCGCCGGGCGCACCGGGTTCTGCGTGCATCCGCGCGAGGTGGTCCGCGCGGTGCCGAAGGTCGGCGGCACCAAGGACCCCAACCTGGAAGCGATCCGCGCGATCGCGCCCACGCACGTGATCCTGAACGTCGACGAGAACCGGCGTGACACGGCCGAAGCACTCGCGCGCTTCGTGCCGCACCTCGTGGTGACCCATCCCATGACACCCGGGGACAACCTGCGCCTCTACGCCCTGCTCGGCGGCATCTTCGGGCGCACAGAGCAGGCAGCGGACATGGCTGCGGCCTACACGCAGGCCTCGCAGCGGCTGTCCGGTGGCGCGCTGGGCTGGCCGCGCGAGCGCGTGCTCTACCTGATCTGGCGCGCCCCCTGGATGACG
>CAIVVS010000145.1 GCA_903909415.1 uncultured Pseudomonadota bacterium
ATCGGCGTGCCGGCGATCAAGGGCGGCAAGGTGCGCGCGCTGGGCATCACCACGCCCACCCCCTCGCCCCTGCTGCCCGGCGTGCCGCCGATCGCGGCCGAGCTTCCCGGGTTCGATTTGCGCACCTGGATGGGCGTGTTCGGTCCGGCCGGCATGCCTGCCGCCGTCGTCCAGCGCCTGGCGACGGAGTCGCAGGCGGCGCTTGCCGAGCGCGACGTGCAGGACAGGCTCGCCGCCGTGGGCATGGAAGTGAAGCCCTCGCGGTCTCCCGCCGAGTTCGCCAGCTACGTCGCCGAGCAGTTGGCGCACTGGGCCATGCTCGTGAAACAGGCCGGCGTGGAGCCGCAGTAGCGCCGGTCGGGTTGCGGCCAGGCGCCCCGCCAGGCACCTGCGCGCGTGACGGTTAGCCCCAAGACCTCACGCTAAGTGCCTGTCCCGCTTGGGATTTGGTATAATTTCCAAGTCAGGTCCGCCGCATCGAAAACCGCATCGAACGGCTGGTCGGGGAGCAATAAAAGACATGCCAGCAAAAAAGGCACCAAGCCGTTCGAGCAGCAGTGCGAAAAAGACCGTCGCACGCAAGCCCGTCTCCAAGTCGCCAGCGAAGGTTGCGGCGAAAAGGCCGGTAGCGAAAAAGGCCCCTGCCAAGGCGGCAAAGAAGGCCGTCGCCAAGGCGGCAAAGAAGGCCGTCGCCAAACCCGCGAACAAGGCGGTTGCGCCGGCTGCTGTCGCCGCCGCACCCGCGCCGCAGATCATCGGGCTGCCGCAGAAGGGCCCGGACGGCCAGCCGCGGTGCCCGTGGTGCCTGGGCAGCGAGGCCTACATCAAGTACCACGACCTCGAATGGGGCCGACCGGTCCACAGCGACCGCGTGCTGTTCGAGTTCCTCACGCTGGAAGGCGCCCAGGCCGGCCTGTCCTGGGCGACCATCCTTGCGAAGCGCGACAACTACCGCAAGGCGTTCGCCGAGTTCGAGCCCGGCCATGTCGCCCGCTTCACCCCGCGCGACGTCGCTCGCCTCATGAAGGACGAGGGCATCGTGCGCCACGAAGGCAAGATCGAGTCCACCATCGAGAACGCGAAGTGCTTCCTCGCGGTGCAGAAGGAGTTCGGCACGTTCGACTCCTACCTGTGGCGCTTCGTCGGCAAGCGGCCGCAGGTGAACCGCTGGCCCACCACGCGCCACGTGCCGCCGCGCACGCGGGTGTCCGACGCGCTCAGCCGCGACCTCGAGAAGCGCGGCTTCAAGTTCGTCGGCAGCACCATCTGCTACGCGTTCATGCAGGCCGTGGGCATGGTCAACGACCACCTCACCGGCTGCTTCCGCTACCGCGACCTCACCTGACCTGAGCTGACCTGAGCTGACCTGAGCTGATCCGGCCGGCACGACGATTCGCCCGGTTTGCGCCGGCCAGCAGGCCGGTCCCGCCAGCCATCTGGATTCCAGCGGGGTGGCAGTCAGGCGTCCGCAGGCTATCGCGGTGGCGGCAGTGAATGTTTCGTATTAGGCTTGGCAATGCCTATGCCGGAGTCCGCCATGCCCCGCCTGCTTGCTTCCCTTGTTCCAGCAATCGCCGCCCTGCTCGGGCTGGCCTGCAGCCTGTCCGCCACGGCACAGCAAACCCAGGGCGCCGATCCCGATGCGGTGCTGCTGGTCGCAAAGCCGTCCCTTCGGGACGCGAATTTCGCGCAGACCGTGATCCTGGCCAGCCGCCGCGACAACGGCTCGGCGATCGGCATCATCCTGAACCGCCCGACGCGCCAGACCATGTCGCGCCTGTTTCCCGAGCATGAGCCCTCCAAGAAGGTCGCGGACCCGATCTTCTTCGGCGGACCGGTGTCCCGCTCCGCCGTGTTCGCGGTGGTGCGCCTGAAGGAAAACCCCGGCCAGGGCGCGCTGCCGCTGATGTCCGACCTCTACCTGTGCATGAACGTGTCGCTGGTCGACAAGATCATCGAGGACCACCCGGACAAGGCGCGTTTCTACGTCGGCTACACAGGCTGGGCGCC
>CAIVVS010000146.1 GCA_903909415.1 uncultured Pseudomonadota bacterium
AAGCCTGCCGCCGCCGGGTAAGATCGGTGATTCGCCGCATTCCACGGAGCCACGCGCCATGAACCGAACCCGACTGAACCTGACCACCGCGCTGGTCACCTCCTCGGTCACCAAGCTGGTCACCGCGCTGGCCGCCACCGCTGTCCTCGCCGCCGCGCCCGCCCACGCGCAACAGGCCGCGCCCGCATGGCCGGAACGCTCGGTGAAGGTGATCAACACCTTCCCGGCGGGCGGCTCGGGCGACGCGGTGATCCGCGTGGTGTTCGACCGCATCACCGCCGCGCTCGGCCAGCCCTTCGTGCAGGAAGTGCGCGCCGGCGCGGCCGGGGCGATCGGCACCGAGTTCGTCGCGCGCGCCGCGCCCGACGGCTACACCTTCGTGATGGGCACGGCCAGCACCTTCGGCACCAACTCGGCCACGGTGAAGAACCTGTCCTACGACCCGGTGCGCGACTTCACCCCGGTGGGCATGATGGCGACCACGCCTTTCATGCTGCTGGTGAACCCCTCGGTGCCGGCCAAGGACGTCCGCGAGTACGTCGCCTACCTCAAGGCCAACCCGGGCAAGCTGAACTTCGGCTCCTTCGGCAACGGCAGCTCCAACCACCTGGCGTACGAGCTGTTCCGCGGAGCGACCAACACCGACCTGGTGCACATCGCCTACAAGGGCGGCGCGCCGCTGATCACCGCCCTGCTCTCGGGCGAGATCCAGTCGTCCATGGACGTGTACGCCACCGCCAACCCGCACGTGCGCGCCGGCAAGTTCCGCCTGCTGGGCGTGGCCTCGGCCAAGCGGTTCTCGCTGACCCCGGACACGCCCACGCTCACCGAGCAGGGCTTCGCGGTGGAAGGCGGCACCTTCTTCGCCATCCTCGGGCCGGCCAAGCTGCCCCAGCCCATCGTCACCACGCTCAACCGCGAGATCAACCGCGCCATCCAGGTCCCCGAAGTGCGCGAGCGGCTCGCCGCGCTGGGCACGGAAGTCGCCGGCGGCACGCCCGCCGACCTGGCCGACGTGGTGCAGAAGGAAGTCGCCAAGTGGGCGCGCCTGGTGCGCGATCGCAACCTGAAGTTCGAGTGAGCGCAGCCCGGGCGGCCCGGACAAACGGCCCCCGGACGACGCGCACGCAAGGCAGCCACGCGGCGGCAACGCGTCCGCGACCATGACCTGGAGGGGGAACATGGACTACATCGACTACGGCGACCAACGCGACCACGGCAACCACGGCAACCACGGCGCAGCAGGCGCCACGCAGGCCCCGGCGCGGCAGCGGGCCCGTCCCGCAGCGTGCGCACCGACACGCGCGCTGCTGCTGGCTGCGGCCGCGGCCGCATCGCTGGCTGCGGCGGGCGCCCAGGCACAGGCCTTCCCCGCCAAGGCGATCACCGTGATCGTCGGCTTCGCGCCCTCGGGCGGCACCGACATCACCGCCCGCGTGATCGCGCGCAAGTTCCAGGAAGTCATCGGCCAGCCGGTGGTGGTGGAGAACCGCGCCGGCGCGGGCGGCAACATCGCCGCGGACCTGCTGGCCAAGGCGACACCCGACGGCCACACCATCTCGCTGGCCGCGGTCGGGCCGCTCACGGTGGCGCCGCACATGGTGGCCAACCTGCCCTACGACCCGCGCCGCGACATCGCGCCGATCACGCTGGCAGTCTCGTTTGCCAACGTGCTGGTGGTGCATCCCTCGGTGCCGGCCAACACCATTGCCGAGTTCATCAGGCTGGCCAATGCGAAGCCGGACAGCATCGGCTACGCGACCTCGGGCATAGGCGGCACCGGCCACCTCGCCGGGGAGTTGTTCAAGATGCTGGGCAAGGCGCCCGTCATCCACGTGCCCTACAAGGGTGGCGGTCCGGCGATGACCGACCTGCTGGGCGGCCAGGTGCCGGCGGGCTTCGCGTCCGCGCCCTCGGCCATCCCGCACATCAAGAGCGGCAAGATCCGCGCGCTGGGCGTGACCACTGCCAGGCGCATCAGCCTGCTGCCGGACGTGCCGGCGATGAGCGAGTCCCTCGCCGGCTACGAGGCAGCCAACTGGTACGCCTACGTCGCGCCGGGCAAAACGCCCCGGCCCGTCATCGACCGGCTGAACCGCGACCTGGTGCGCTCCCTGAACGACCCGGAGATCCGCGCCGAGCTCGCCAAGCACGGCATGGACGCGATTCCCTCCACGCCGGAGGAGATGGCGCGCTATGTCGAGCGCGAGTACGCGGTGTGGGGCAAGGTGGTGAAGGAAGCGAAGATCGAGGCGCAGTAGCGCGGTTTCGCCGCGTTACGCCGCCGGCTGACGCCGGACTCCCGTTACGCCGCAGGCATACGCCTGCGCATCAACACAATCTTGTCGTTGCGGAACACTTCCTCGCCGCGCTGGTTGATCACGTGGTCGCGGAAGGTGATCACGCCGCGGTCGGGCTTGGAGGTGGGCTTCTTGTCCACCACCTCGACGTCGGTGCGTATGGTGTCGCCGGGGCGCACCATCGCGAGGAACTGCGCGTTCTCGATGCGCATCAGCGCGATCACCGACTCGTAGAACAGGTCGCCGGTCATGGATGTCGAGAAGGACATGATCAGGTGGCTGGGGCAGATCACGCCGCCCAGCGGCGTGGTCTTCGCGAAGGCCTCGTCCACGAACATCGGCACCTCGTAACCCACCAGCCTGCAGAACGCCAGGTGGTCTTCCATGGTGATCAGGCGCGAGCGCGTCGGCAGCGTCGTGCCGACCTCGAAGTCATCCCAGTAGCGGCTCATTTCCCTCTCCTTTCGCACCCCGCATCGCGCGGAGCAAGCGCTCACAAAACCGTTTCGCATCTGGCACTTGGCGGTGCCAGCTCAGGTGAACTCTAGGCTAAAAACACCCTAAGTGGCTGATTCAATTGAACTTTTTCATGCTATTGCAACATGGCCGGGTGAAGATCGCTCCTGCAAGCGGAATGCCCCATCCATCCACGCACCACGCACAGGAGCGCGCAGATGAACACGAGCACCGAACTGCAGCACATCGCCCGCC
>CAIVVS010000147.1 GCA_903909415.1 uncultured Pseudomonadota bacterium
ACTGCAGCGGGCCTGCGCGCGCTGGTGGCGGCGATCTCGCAGGCCGGCGACGTGGCCGTCATCGACGCGCCCGCCGTCGAGCGCGCGCTGGGCGAGGGCGCCGCGCGCGCCGAGCCGGGGTCGCCCGGCCATGCGCGCCTGGCGACCTGGTTGAACGAGGAGGAGCGGCGCCACCGGCTGGTGGTCTACCTTGCCGATGGCGAAGTCGGTGGCGGACGCGAAGGCGGCGCGGCGGCGGGCGCGTGGACCCGGCGCTGCCGGCGCCAGGCCGACCGCGTGCTGGGGCTGGCCGACGCGCGTTCCAGCCCGGCGCCGGGCGCGCTGGAAGCCATGCTGGACGCCGCCGGCCTGTCGGCGGAGGTCGGTGCCGCCGGCGCCTCGGCGGGCGTGGCTGCCGCGAGCCTGTCGGCGGGCGTGGAACTCGTCCTGATCCATCCCGCGGGCGACGCCGAACCGTCCGGCACCGCCGCGTGGCTCGCGCCGCGCAGGTTGCGGCGCCACCACCACCTACGTGAGGGGTCGGCAACCGATCTCGGCCGCATGGCGCGCCACCTGCTCGGGCACTCGCTCGGCCTGGTGCTGGGCGGCGGCGGGGCGAAGGCGCTGGCGCACATCGGCCTGCTGCGCGCGCTGCACGAGGCCGGCATCGCCTACGACATCGTCGGCGGCACCAGCATGGGCTCGACCATAGGCGCACTGGCCGCCTCGGGCATTGCGCCTGGCGAGATCGAGCGCCGCATGCGCGACGCGCTGCGCCACAGGCCGTTCTCCGGCCTGACCTACCCGGCGCTGGCGCTGCTCAACGGCCGCCGGCTGGAGCGCGCGATGCGCGGGCTGTTCGGCGACCGGTCCATCGAGGACCTGTGGCTGAAGTACTTCTGCGTCAGCTGCAACCTGAGCCGGCTGACCGTCGACGTGCACCAGCAGGGGCCGCTGCGCCACTGGGTGCGCGCCAGCAACGCGGTGCCCGGCATCGTGCCGCCGCAGTTGGACGGGGGCGAGATCCACGTCGACGGCGGGCTGCTGAACAACCTGCCGGCCGACGCGATGCGCGCCGCCGGCGCGAGCACCGTGCTCACCTGCAACGTCAGCGCCGCTGCGCCGCTGACCTCGGACTACGACTTCGGCGCCAGCCCCTCGGGGTGGAACCTGCTGCTGCGCCGGCGCGCGGGCGCGAAGTTCCCGGGCCTGCGGCGCATCCTGATGCGCTCGGTGCTGATGGCCAGCGCCGCCCATGCCGAGAACATGCGCGGCGCCTCCGACATCTACTTCACGCCGCAGGTGGCCGAGTACGACATCAACGACTGGGACCAGGCCGACCGGCTGATCGAGATCGGCTACCGCAACGCCTGCGAGGCCATTCCCGGCTGGAAGCTGGCGACCGCGTGAGCGCGCAGGACGCAGCACCGTCATTGGCGCGGCAGCGCTTCGCCAGCCGCACGCATTACGCGCTGCTGGGAGGCGGCGCGCTCGCCGCGGTGGCGTGGAGCCTCGCGCGCGGCGCCCATCCCTTGCTTGCGGCGGCCTGGCTGGCCGGCGGCGTCGCGCTGCTGTCCCTGGTCGAGTACCTGGTGCACCGCCACCTGTTCCACGGGCAGGGCCTGCTCGCCGCGGTGCATGCGCAGCACCACGAGCACCCCGAGCGCGAGCAGATCGACGCGGCGTCCTACTGGCTGCCGCTGCTGCCGCCGTTTCCCGTGGCCTGGGCGCTGTCGCTGGCGACGGGGGATGCGGCGGCGGGCGCGTGCTTCGCCGCGGGCATGTGCGTCGGCTACGTGCGCTTCCGGTACGTGCACCGGCGGCTGCACGAGCATCCGGAGCGCAGCCCGGCGCTGGCGGCTTTCCACCAGGGCCACCACGATGACGAGGCCTGCCACTTCGGCGTGACCACGCGGCTGTGGGACCGCCTGTTCGGCACCGAAGCCGCCCGCGTGGCGGCTGGTGCGGGCCGTCCTTGAGCTGATCGTTCCTGGGGGCGGCTAGGCCGCGAGTGCGAAGAGGGCCGGCGGCGCGCCGCGGCTGGCGCGCACGCGCTGCTGCAGGAAGGCGACCTTCTGTTCGTGGCTGCGCACCGGGCCGCCCTCGGCGCTGAAGTCCTCGAGGTGGCGCGCGAGGAACTCCCAGTCGCCGCGCATCAGCGCCCACCACACCACCTGGTTGTTGGCGATGCCGCGGAACACCACGGCGTCATGGCGCGCGAAGGCGGCGCGGTTGGCGTCGAAGGTCCGCGCCATCCCCGACCAGTGCATCGCCGGGCGGATGTGGTGGACGATGTGGTAGCCGTCGTTGTAGCAGCGCCGGTTGTGCGCGGAGTCGATGAGGCAGGTCGCGCTGCGGAACGGGTTCGCCGCATCTCGCAGGTCCACGAAGGCATGCTGCGCCCAGTTGCCCGCCATCAGCGCCAGGCGCATCAGCAGCAGCGGCAGCACCAGCACCACCAGCGTCGCGGCGGGATTCAGCATCCACCCCAGCGCCACCGCGCCGAACCAGGCAGCCTCGCCCGCGAGGAAGTGCGCCAGTTGCCGGCGGTGCCCGCGCCGCCACAGCCATGCGCCCAGGTGCAGCCAGCCGGCGGCGATGAAGCGCAGCGCGTAGTGCGCGAAGTGGACCGGATCGTCGCGCCGGTAGCCCAGCGTCGAGGACGTGTCCGGTTCGAGGTTGCCCTCGGCATGGTGCATCACCACGTGGTGCGCGAAGAACGAGGCCGGCGTGTGGCCGAACAGCGGGCCGTACAACGCGGGCAGGATGGCGTTCAGCCACTGGAGCCGCCGGTTGAACAGCCGCCGGTGCTCGGTGGCATGCAGCATCAGGCTGTAGGGCCCGCCGAAACGTGCGAACACCAGCCACAGGTAGGGCAGGGCCAGCAGCGCGACCGCCCAGGCCGGCAGCAGGAACAGCAAGGCGGCCGAGGGGAACACGGTGGCGGCGATGCGCGCGGCCACGCGGATGAAGACCAGGTCGCGCTCGTCGGCGAGCAGGCGCAGCGCGAGCCGCTCCCAGGCGGCGTAGCGCGCCGGCCGGGTCCAGCCCGGGTCCGGGGTCAGCGCCCCGGACGCAGGCGGCTCGGGCAGCGCGGGCTCACCCTGTCGCATCGGGCCCGGGCTCAGCCGCGCCCGACGAAGGGCATCTTGGTGGCCATGATGGTCATGAACTGCACGTTGGTCTCCAGCGGGAACGAGGCCATCTGCAGCACCGCGTCGGCCACGTGCTGCACGTCCATGCGCGCCTCCACCGCGAGCCGGCCGTCGGCCTGCGGCACGCCCTCGGCCATGCGCGCGGTCATGTCGGTGGCGGCGTTGCCGATGTCGATCTGGCCGCAGGCGATGTCGTACTTGCGCCCGTCCAGCGAGGTGGACTTGGTCAGGCCGGTGACCGCGTGCTTGGTCGCGGTGTAGGGAGCGGAGTTGGGCCGGGGCGCGTGCGCCGAGATCGAGCCATTGTTGATGATGCGCCCGCCGCGCGGGGACTGGTCCTTCATGATGCGGAATGCTTCCTGCGTGCACAGGAACACGCCGGTGAGGTTGGCGTTCACCACCGTCATCCACTGCTCGTAGGACAGGTCCTCCAGCGGCAGCGCGGGCGCGCCGGTGCCGGCGTTGTTGAACAGCACGTCCAGCCGGCCCCAGGCATCCTTCACCCGCGCGAACAGCGCCTTCACCGAGGCCGGGTCGCCGACGTCGGTGGGCACGGCGATCGCTTCCGAGGCGGCGGCGCCGGAATCGCGTATCGCCGCCTCCAGCGCCTCGCGCCTGCGGCCGGCCAGCGCGACGCGGTAGCCCTTGGCCAGGAAGGTGAGCGCGACGGCGCGGCCTATGCCGGAGCCGGCGCCGGTGACGATGGCGGTCTTGCGGTGCGTGGACATGGGTGCGGGCTTCCCTGCGTGGCGTTCGGCCGGGAATCGTACCGCAGCGGCTCGGGCGCATCCGCGGCGTGATATGTTGCCGTGGTGATGCGCACGAACAGGAAACACCCCCATGTCCAGCTTCGGTGACCGCCTGCGCAAGCTGCGCACCGGGCGCGGGCTGGTGATCGACCAGCTGGTCGCGCGCACCGGCCTGTCGCGGCCCTACATCAGCCAGATCGAGACCGGCAAGGCCTCACCCTCGCTGCAGAGCATCCGCAAGCTCGCCGCGGCGCTGGACATCCCGGTGACGCAGTTCTTCGTGCAGGAGACCGTGCCGCCGGTGGTGGTGCGCAAGGCCGACCGGCTGGTGGTGAGCTTCGGCCCGCCGGTGCCGCCCAACAAGCAGCCGCGCAGCATCACGCTGCTGTCGGCGCCCAGCCGCAACATGGAGATGGTGATCCTGGAGCTGCCCGCCGGCTACCGCGCCTCCGACCCCGACCAGGGCCACGACGGCGAGGAGTGCTTCCTGGTGCTGAAGGGACGGCTGCGCGCCCAGCACGGCGACTATTCCTTCGAGGTGTCCGAGGGCGACAGCTTCCACTGGGACGGCACCGTGCCGCACGACGTCTACAACATCGGCAAGGACACCGCGCGGGTGCTGGTGAGCCGCACGCCGCCCGGCTTCATGAAGACGCGCCTGGCGGGCGACAAGCCCGAGCCCGCGCGCAAGCGCCGCGCCCCGGCGCGCAAGAAGGCGGGCAACACGGGCTGAGCGGGATGCCGGCGCGGCGCGCTCGGCACCCGTACGTCAGCGCTGGTGCCTCAGCGCCCGTACCTCATCGACCGTACCTCAGCGCCCGTACCTCATCGACCGTACATCAGCTTGACCGGGTACATCGACAGCCACGGCCAGTAGCTCACCACCATCAGGCAGGCGGTCTGCACCCAGAAGAAGGGCAGGGTGCCCATGTAGATGGTCTTCACCGGCATCTTGAACTGCGCCTGCGCGACGAAGATGTTCAGGCCGAAGGGCGGCGTGAAGTTGCCGATCGCCATGTTGATGGTCATGATCACGCCGAAGTGAACGGGGTCCACGCCGATCGCCTTGACGATGGGCAGCAGCAGCGGCGTGAGCACCAGCGTGGCCGACACCGGGTCGATGGCGGTGCCGACGATGAGCAGGAACACGTTGATCGCCAGCAGCACCATCCAGGGGTCGGCCTTGATCCATTCCAGCACCTGCACCGAGGCTGCCGGGATGCCCGAGACCGTGAGCATCCAGGAGTAGACCCCGGCCGCCGCGAACAGCACCATCACCTGCGCGGTGAGGTACATGGAGTCGCCCGCCAGGTCGATGATGCGCCGCCAGGAGACGTCGTTGTAGACCCAGCGCGACACCGCGATCGCGTACACGCAGGCCACCGCGGCGGACTCGGTCGCGGTGAACACGCCGAAGAACAGGCCGCCCAGCACTAGCACCTGCATGCCCAGCGCCCAGAAACTCGCGCGCGTGGCCGCGAAGAAGCGCGGCCAGGAGAAGGGCTCGCCCTCGCGCAGGCCGTGCTTCACGCCGTACCAGACCACGTAGCCGCACATCACCAGCGAGATCAGCACGCCCGGCAACATGCCGGCGGCGAACACCGCCGGGATCGACACCTCGGCCACCACGCCGTACAGGATCATGTTGATGCTGGGCGGGATGACGATGGCGATGGTGCCGCAGGAGGTGATCAGGCCGGCGTTGAAGCGGTCGCCGTAGCCGTTCTTGCGCAGCTCGCCCAGCAGCAGGCGGCCGGTGGTGGCGGTGGCCGCGGCACTCGACCCGCCGACCACGCCCAGCACCGTCGCGACGCCCACGGTGGCCAGGCCCGTGCTGGCCGGCGCGCGGCCGAAGATCGAGTACATCCAGGCCAGCGTCCGGGTGGAGATCGCGCCCGCGCCCATCAACTCGCCGGCGAAGATGAACAGCGGCACCGACAGCAGCGCGATGCCGTCCACGCTGCCGAACATCACCTGGTGCAGCGTGGTGAGCGGCGCCGAGCTGAAGAACAGCAGGAACATCGCCGCCGAGGCGGCCAGCACCACGAAGATCGGGAAGCCGAACAGGAACAGCAGCGTCGGCAGGACCACCAGCGCCCAGGTCATCGCGCGGGCCCCGCTGCGCCGCCCTCGGCGGCGTGCATCGCCACCTGCGCCTCCAGCGGCGTGTCCGGACCGTCGGCCTCGACCGCCTTCGGGTCGGCCAGGTGGCGCCACGCGATCCAGATCGCCACCCCGGCCATCGCGACCGAGCCGACGGTGAGCGCCGCGTGCGGCACCACCATCGGGATGCCGGCGGCGACGCTCTTGTTGCCCAGGCGCCACATGGTGGCGAGGAACTGCATCGAGGACCAGGCCACCACCGACAGCGTGACGGCAAGCCCGGCGGCACCGGCCACGATCAGCCAGCGGCGCACCGCCGGCGGGGTGGTGACGAACAGGATGTCCATGTTCAGGTGCTCGCGGCGCAGCGTCACCACGATGGCGCCCAGGAACACGCCCCAGATCATCAGGTAGACCATCACCTCGTCGGCCCACACCAGCGGCGCGGAGAACAGGTCTCGGGCGACGACGTTGGCGAAGCCGATCGCCATGATCACCATCATGAGCGCGGCCAGCACGAGGTGGATGGCGCGTTCGAACCGTGTTTTTCTCATTGCCTGCCAGTGTCTGTTTCCGCGGTCGCGTGCCGCAAGCGCCAAGCATATCGCCGTGCAAAGCAAGACGGCGGCCCGCCCGTGTTCGTCGCCGGGACGGCCGCCGTCGGGTTGCCGCGCCGGCGGGTCCCGGGGGACCCGCCGGCCAGGATCACTTGATCCTGGCGGCCGCGGCCACCATCCTGTCGTACATGGCCTTGACCGCGGGCTTGTCGCCCACGACCTTCGGCCCCACGCCTTCCATGCGCTTCATCAGCTCGGTGCGGTCGCCCGCGGACAGGTTCACCACCTGGCCGCCGGCGTCGGTCCAGCGCTTGTACATCTGGTCCTCGTAGCCGTTGGCGAAGGACTGCACCGCCGGCACCATGGCGCGGCCCTCGTCCATGATCACCTTCTGCAGGTCGGCCGGCAGCTTGTCGAACCAGACCTTGCTCACCATGCCGATGCTGACGAGGTAGGCCTCGTTGGTGACGGTCATCACCTTGGCCACGTCCTGGTACTTGAAGTTCACGAAGATCGCCGGGACGCTGCGGCTGCCGTCGATCGCGCCGGTCTGCAGCGCCGGGAGCACCTCGTTCAGGTTCATCGGGATGCCGGTGGCGCCGACGCGGGCCATCTGCTCGCGTTCGATGTCGCTCGCGTTGATGCGGATCTTCTGGCCCTTGAACTCGTCCAGCGTCTTGATCGGCTTGCGCGACAGGTAGGCCGGCGTGCCCAGGATGAAGGCGTTCACGCCGATCAGCCCGCGCGCCTCGCCCATCTTGAGCATCTCGTCGCGCACCGACGGGTCCTGGATGGTGGCCGCGGCATGCGCGCGGTCGCGGTAGACGCCCGGGGCGCCGAACACCATGAAGCGCGGGTCGATGCCGACGTAGAAGTCCGTGGGCGTGACGAAGGCCTCGATGCTGCCGGTCTGCATGCCCTCGATCATGCGCGGGATGGTGCCGAGCTGGCCGGCCGGGAAGATGTCGACCTTGAGCTTGCCGGCGGCGGCCTTCTCCAGCCGCTCCTTGTAGATCTTCATCCACTCGTGCTGGCCGTCGTTGATGGTGGCGGTGGTGAGCTTCATCACCACCTGCTGCGCCGATGCCGGCACCGCGATGAGGGCGAACGCCACGGCGGTTGCGACTCCCGCCAGGCGGCGGGACAGTGCGTTGTTCATTTCCATTTTTCCTCCTCCAGGATTCGTGGGTGCTGCGGCTACCAGACCAGGTCGCCCTCGCGGATCAGCATCAGGCAGTTGCCCTCCTCGGTGAACGGCGCGTGCGGAACGCCGATCGGGAAGCGGAACCAGGTGCCCGAGTGGTAGGCGCCGTACTCGTCCTTGAGCACGCCGGCCAGCACGAAGGTCTCCTCGCCCATGGCGTGGTCGTGCGAGGGGATCTTCTTCTGCGGGTGCACGTTGCCGATGCGCGCGGTCTCGATGCCGTGCTGGTCGCGGTACAGGTGCAGCACGTCCGCGCCGCGGTGCGGGAACGGCGTCCACTTGGCGGTCTTCGAGTCGATGGCCATGCGCGCGGTCTCGTCCTTGCGGATCGGCACGCGGCGCTTGACGTACAGCGTGCATCCGCCGGCGGTGGACAGCTTCAGCCGGTAGCCCGGCTGGTTGCGCACGAAGCTGTGGCGCTCGAAGGTCTCCGTGCCGTCGGAGAACGAGCCCTCGACCACGAAGATGTCCACGCGCTCGGCGAGCACTTCCTCGGGCAGGGTGGTGCCCGCGTCCAGGCGCAGCAGCGCCGTCTCGCGTCCCTTGCGCGGGTCGTTCACGCGCTCGATCAGCTTCATGGCGACGCCGGGCTGGCCGGTGGGCTCCCAGGGCATGGTGTTGGTGTCCATGACCACGACCTTGTCCGGTTCGGCGTTGAATTGGGGCTTGGCTGACATGTGTGTCTCCTGTGCTGTGTGGCCGGTCCGGCTCAGAGCGTGTTGTGCGTGCCGTCGCAGCGCATGCCGTTGGCGCTGTGCTTGCAGCCGCACATGTAGACGGTCTGGTCCTTGTCCTGCGTGAAGATCACCGGCTTGATGCCGGCCTTGGAGCCGGTGTGCGAACCGTCGCAGAACGGCTGGTAGTTGGAAAGGCCGCAGGCGCACCAGGCGTAGCGGTAGGTGGCCATCAGTTCGACCTTGTAGGGGGCTTTCTGCGGGATTGCGGGGTCTGACATCGGTTCCTCCTCGTTGCGTGGCCCCGCGCCGTCCGGGACGGTTGCGGGGCGGGGACGGTTGCGGCGCGGGTTGATCCTATCAAACTATGTTTGCATGCCGGCATGAAAATGGATGAATGCGCCGCTCGCGCCGCTTTGTGCGCCGCGTCATGCCGCGTCCCCGGTTGCGCCCGGCACCGACCTGCGTGGCCCGCGCGAATATCTGCAAGCGCGCTGTGCTAAGGTCGCCGCCCGATCCAAGGTCGCCGCCCCATGCACCTTCTCGAAGTCACCCTGTTCCTGCTGCTGTGTTCGGTCGCGCTCGGCTGGGTGGCGCGCCGCCTGCAGTTTCCCTATCCGATCGCGCTGGTGGTCGGGGGCGGGGCGCTCGGCTTCGTCCCCGGCCTGCCGCAGCTCGCCTTCGACCCGCTGTTCATCCTGGTGCTGGTGCTGCCGCCCATCCTCTACCAGGCGGCGCTGCTCACCTCGTGGCGCGACTTCAAGGCGAGCCTGCGCCCGATCGGCCTGCTCGCCATCGGCCTGGTGGTGGTGACCACGCTGGCGGTGGGGGTGGCGGTGAAGTGGCTGGTGCCGGACATTCCCTGGGCGGCTGCCTTCGCGCTGGGCGCCATCGTCTCGCCGCCGGACGCGGTGGCCGCCACCGCCATCCTGTCGCGCCTGGCCATCCCGCGCCGCGTCGTGACGGTGCTGGAGGGCGAGAGCTTGGTGAACGACGCCTCGGGCCTGGTGCTGTACAAGTTCGCGGTGGCGGCGGTGATGACCGGCGGTTTCTCCATGGCCGACGCCGGCCTGCAGTTCGTCGGGCTGTCACTGGGCGGCATCGCGCTGGGCGTTACGCTGGCGCTGGCCTTCGTCTGGGTGCACCGCCACCTGGGAGACACGTTCATCGAGGTGCTGACCACCCTGTCGGTGCCCTACGTCGCCTACATCCTGGCCGAATCGCTCGGTGCCTCGGGCGTGCTCGCGGTGGTGGCGGCCGGCCTGGTGCGCGGGCGCCATTCGCCCGAGATCGTGTCGGCCCAGATGCGCATCGTCGCGCGCTCGATGTGGAACATGCAGGTGTTCCTGCTCAACAGCCTGGTCTTCATCCTGATGGGGCTGCAGCTCTCGGACCTGGTGGAGCGCCTGTCGGCCACCGGCGCGGGACACACGGTGGCCGAGCTCGTGGCGGGTGCCGTGCTGATCAGCATGACCGCGATCATGGTTCGCTTTGCCTGGGTGTACCTGGTCGCCTACCTGCCGCGCGCGCTGTCACCAAAGCTGCGCCGGCGCGAGCCCCCGCCAGTCGAGGCCGAGGTGTTCATCACAGGCTGGTGCGGCATGCGCGGCATCGTGTCGCTGGCCGCGGCGCTCGGCCTGCCGCTGGCGCTGGAGAACGGCCAGCCGTTCCCTGAGCGCGACCTGATCGTGTTCCTCACCTTCTCGGTGATCGCGGTGACCCTGGTGCTGCAGGGCCTGACCCTGGCGCCGCTGATCCGGGTGCTGGACATGGGCCACGACCCGAGCGCGGACGGGGAGCGGCAGGTGGCGCGCGTCGCGCTGGCCGCGGCCGCGGCGGCGGCGATCGACGCCGCCGCGCAGGACCCGTCACGCGCCGCGTATGTGCCCGGCGAGCTGGTCGAGCGCATACGCGCGGAGTTCTCGGAGAAGGCGGTGTTCGACACCGAGGGCGCGGCCGACTCGCGCGTGGCGCAGCTCGCCAGCCAGTTGCGCCGCGCCGCGCTGGCGGCAGAGCGCCGCGAGCTGATACGCATCTGGCGCGCCGACCTCATCAGCGACGAGGTGCTGCACGAGCTGGAGGAAGTGCTGGACTACCGGGAGTCGCACGCCTGAGGCGCGCGCCGGCCCGTCCCGGGCCGGGGCTTGCCTTGCCGCTTACTTCGCGACTTACTTCGCGGCCAGTCCCTTTTCCAGCGCCGCGGTCACGACCTCGGTCATGGTCTTGCCGCTGGACGCGACCTGTGCGTTCAGCTTGGCCACCAGCCCGCTGTTGAGCTTGACCGCGAACGGCACCAGCCCGGCGGCGCGGTCCAGCTCGCGCTGCTCGCGGCGGCCGATCTCCTCGGCCTTCGGGCCGGGGATGCCGTGCGTGTTGCCCTTGTTGCGGTTGGCGATGGTGAGGCCCTTGAGTTTTTCCAGATCCTGCCGCTTCATGGCGCTTGTTCCTTGGTGGTTCCGATGGACGAGGACGCATTCTACGCACTTGCGGGGCCGGCCCGCCGTGCGCCGGGCAACGCAAGGCGCGCCCCTCCCCGGGTCAGGCGAATTGCCCGGCCACCCAGCCCGAGGACCAGGCCCACTGGAAGTTGTAGCCCCCGAGCCACCCGGTCACGTCCAGCACCTCGCCGATGAGGTACAGCCCGGGCGAGCGCTTGGCCTCCATGGTCTTCGATGACACCTCGTCCGTGTCCACGCCGCCCAGCGTGACTTCCGCCTTGGCATAGCCCAGCGTGCCCGAGGGCGCGATGCGCCAGCGGTTCAGCGACTCGGCCGCCGCCGCCACCTGCGCGTTCGACCACTGCCCCATCGGCTGGTCCCAGCCGAAGGCCTCGCACCAGGCCTGCGCGAAGCGTCGCGGCAGGCGCTCGGCCAGCAGGTTGTGCGGCAGCAGCGACCCGCGCCGGTTGGACGCCAGCCATTCGGCGGCATCGGTGCCGGGCAGCAGGTCGATCTCGATCGGCGAGCGATGGGCGTCGGCTTGCATCTGCCAGTAGCTCGATACCTGCAGGATCGCCGGGCCCGACAGGCCGCGGTGCGTGATCAGCGCCGATTCGCGGAAGGATGCGGGCTTCGCTTTCCTGTCCGTCGGGTTCCAGTGACAGCCGGTCACCGCCTCGAAGGCCACGCCTGCCAGCGGCGCGAGCGGCGCGAAGTCCTCGGGCCGCAGCGCCAGCGGCACCAGCGCCGGGCGCGGCGGCACCATCGCCAGGCCGAACTGTTCCGCCAGCCTGTAGCCCAGCGGTGTGGCGCCCAGCTTGGGCACGGCCAGGCCGCCGGTGGCCACCACCAGCGACGGCGCGCTGAACGTGCCCAGCGTGGTGGCGACCCGGTACGCGTCACCGGTCTTCTCGACTGCCTGCACCTCGCAGGGCTGGGCCCATTGCACGCCGGCGGACTCGCACTCGGCCATGAGCAAGTCGATGATGTCCTGCGCCGACTCGCGGCAGAACAGCTGGCCGTGATCGCGTTCTTCCCAGGCCACGCGGTGCCGGCCCAGCAGTTCCAGGAACATCGCCGGGGTGTAGCGGGTGAGGGCCGAGCGCGCGAAATGCGGGTTGCGCGACAGGAAATTGTCCGGGCCGACGGTCCGGTTGGTGAAATTGCAGCGCCCGCCGCCGGAAATCCGGATGCGCTCGCCGACCCGCGCCGCATGCTCGATGAGCAGCACCCGGCGGCCGCGCTGGCCGGCCTGGGCGGCGCACATCATGCCGGCCGCGCCGGCGCCGATGACGAGGACGTCATGCGTCACGGGGGGGGCGGCGAAGCGGGATTGTTTGAGCATGATCAAGGCTAGCACCCATTTGCGGGGCATTGCGGCGCCCGCAGCCCTTGCCACCGAGGGTGGACGCGCTATGCTTGTGATGCGCAAGCATTGCGACCACCGCCCGACCTGAACCGCAAGGAGACCCCCATGCTGCCCATGCCCATCGCCGACCTCCAGGCCATCTCCCGCGAACTCGCCGCCACCGGCAAGCGCGTGCACGTGATGTGGCAGCAGCCCGAGTCGCTGGCCTTCGTCGCGCGCGGGCGCCAGTACCGCAGCGAGTTCCACGTGAACCCGTCGGACGAGCTGATGTACATGGTCAAGGGCGAGATGAACCTGCACTTCCGCACGCCGGAGGGCAAGGAAGAGATCGCCGTGCTCAAGGAAGGCTGCACCATCTACACCGCCGGCGGCATCCCGCACTCGCCGCGCTTTCCCGAGGACGCCTTCCTGCTGGTGGTGGAGCGCAAGCGCCACCCGGGCGAGCAGGACGCCTTCCAGTGGTTCTGCCCGTCCTGCGACCACAAGCTCTACGAGGCGCGCTTCACGGTGAGCGATTACCGCGTGGACCCGGTGTCCGGCGCCTACCGCGAGTTCTACCAGTCGGAGAAGAACCGCACCTGCACCGAATGCGGCCACGTCGTGCCGGTGCCCGACGAATTTTCGGCGAAATGAGCAAGTAGCGAAAGCCCCATTGGCCACCACGCCCAGCGTCCTGGAACGCATCGCCGTCGGCATGACCGGCGAGGCCTCGCTCACCGTCGGCGAGGAACACACCGCGCCACGCGTGGGCAGCGGCAAGGTGCGCGTGCTGGCCACGCCGGTGATGATCAACCTGTTCGAGGCGGCGGCGCTGGCCGCCTGCGAACGCCTGCTGCCCGAAGGCCACCAGAGCCTGGGCACGGTGCTGGACGTGCGCCACATCGCGGCCACGCCGGTGGGCATGAAGGTGACGGCGGTCGCGAAGGTGGTAGGGTTGGAAGGCCGCACCGTGCGCTTCACGCTGGAAGCGCGCGACGAGCGCGAGGTGATAGGCGACGGCCGCCACGAGCGGGTGGTGGTGAACGTCGCCCGCTTCGATGAACGGGTAAGGAAGAAGCTCGCAACGAGCTGAACACAGGCAACTGAATACAGGCCCGAGGCTTCCTGACCGGAGCCAGGGCGTATCCGTAGGAAACATGAAGGAGGTGTCATGATTCTTGCTGTCAGGTGTGTCGCGCGGTTCCTTTCCATCCTCGTCTGTGGCCTGCTGCTGCCCGGCGGGCCGGCCTTCTCCCAGGACTATCCCGCGCGCCTTGTGCGCCTGGTCACCGGTGGCTCCCAGGGCGGGCCGGTGGACGTGGCCTCGCGCGTCGTGGCCCAGCGCCTGACGGAAACCTGGGGCCAGACGGTGATCGTCGAGAACCGCGTCGGTGGCAGCGAGGTGATCGCCGGCGAGATGGTCTCCAAGGCCAGGCCCGACGGCTACACCCTGCTGCTCGCGGGCGGGGTGATCACCCTGACCCCGGCGATCATGCCCAGGCTGCCCTACGACCCGGACAAGGGCTTCACCCCCATCACGCTGATGATGCAAAGCCCGATGGCGCTGGTGATCGCGGCCAATGCCCCGCAACAGTCGCTGGCCGACCTGATCGCCTCGGCCAAGCAGCGCCCCGGCCAGATCGCCTGGGCCTCGGCCGGCATCGCGACCAACAACCACTTCGCCGGCGAGCAGATCGCGCTGGCCGCGGGCATCAAGCTGATCCATACGCCGTACAAGGGCAGCCAGCCGGCGGCCACCGCGGTGCTCAGCGGGGACGTGGCCTTCGGCATCGTCGCCCTCACCTCGGCGCTGGTGAACGCCAAGGCCGGCACCATGAAGCTGGTGGCGCTTACCTCGGAGAAGCGCAGCCCGCTCGCCCCCGGCGTGCCGGCGCTGGCGGAGCTGGGCATACCGGGCGTGGACGGCGCGGTGCGCGCCGGACTCGTCGGCCCGGCGGGGCTGCCGCCCGCGATCGTCGCCAAGGTGAATGCTGACATGAACCGGATCCTGCGCGAGCCGCTGGTGCGCGAACGCTTCGCCACGCTGGGCATGGAGCCGCTGGGCAGCACGCCCGAGGAGTACGAGGCCTTCAACCGCAAGCAGATCGCGGACTTCCGCAACGTGGTCACGCAGGCCAACATCAAGGTCGAGTGAGGCTGGTCAGGCAAGGCGGGTCGAGCAAGGCGGGTCGGGCAAGTCAGGAACGGCAGGGGTAACAGGCAAGCAGGGCAGACGAACCAACGGGGGAGGCAGGCATGGCAAAGATTGTCAGGAAGTCGGCGTTCAGGAAGGAAATCGAGGCGGCCATCAACCGGCGCCACTGCAAGGATCATCCGCTCACGGTGAAGTGGGCCAAGGGCGAGGTCAGCCGCACCGCGCACCGCGGCTGGGCCACCGAGCACTACCACTGGGTGACCAAGGTCGTGCCCATGTTCATGAACATCTGCGTCGGCGCGCCGCGCGACGTGATCGCCTTCCAGATGGAGAACTTCAAGGAGGAGACCGACGACGAGCACTCGCACCTGGACGTGCTGCTCAAGTTCGCCAAGGCCAACGGCGCGAGCGTCGCCTCGATCAAGAAGGGGCGCGGCCTGCCCACCACGGAGTCCTGGGTGCGCTTCCAGCGCGAGGCGGTGGAAGACCCCTCCTGGATTGCCGGCGTGGCCGCGATCAACATCGGCACCGAGTCCCAGTCACCCGAGCTCTACAGCCGCATGCTCCCGGCACTGCGCAAGGTCTACAAGTACAAGGAAGACGAGATCGAGCACTTCTGGCTGCACGTGGAAGCCGACGAGGACCACGGCGCGCGCGCCTTCGAGGCGCTGGAGCGGCATTGCACCACCCGCGCGCTCAAGGACTTCGCCATCCACTGGGCCTACGAGAGCGCCCGCATGCGCTGGCTTTACTTCGACGGCATCTACCTGCACTACGAGATGGGCTACAAGCTGGACTGAGAGCCGGACCGAGCAGCCCCCTGGGTGGCGGGCAGGTGCAGCGCAGCACGGATGCGCCGCTCATGCTCGCCCAGCCTGGGCCACTTGCGGCCGGCGGCCACCTCCACCGGGCTACCGCCGTGCAGGGTGATCATCAGCTTGAACCAGGGATGGCCGTCCCCGGTGGTGGTCTTCACGATGGCAAGCGCTGTGACGTCAGTCGCGACGAAGTCGCGCTCGCCGCGCGAAAAGGGGCCGTCCACGATGAGCCAGGCGCGTGCTCCGTCCCATTCGACCCTGCCGCGTCGTGCCGTCAGGCCGAACCACGCGACGAAGGCGGCGCACAGCCAGAACACGACCAGCAGGGCCCATGTCGGGCCGGGCGCAAGCCAGCGGGGCGGCCCATCCTTGTAGAACATGAAGCTGAAGTACGCCACGATGCCGGTGAAAAACAGCGCGAAGCCCCATACGTAGACCGCCTGGTTGCTGGCGGCAAGCACCTCGCGCCCGCGGGCCATGGCGCCAGGCCGTCAGGGGCGGTTGCGCACCAGCACCGCCTCGATCATCTCGACCGGCACCGCCGCGTCGAAGAACTCCCGGCCCTGTATGCCGGCCAGCACCACCAGCCTGGGCGTGGCTTCCTTCACCGTGCCGGTGAGTTCCTGGCCGGAGCGCAGGCGCAGGGTGATGCGCTTGCCTTTCTGTGCAGCGGTCACTGTCTGCACCGTGTCCGACTGGGAGACGGCGAGTTCTTGCGCAGTCGCATTGGAGCATGCAAGGGCGGTGAGAATGCCGAGGGCTGCTATGGCTGTGCGCATGGAAACTCCAATAGGTGGAAGTCTTGCCAGATGCCGCTTACTTCTGCCACGCATCCCGCAAGGTAGTCGTCCGGTTGAACACCCCGGCATCCTTCAAGTCCGCCGTGAAGTAGCCATGCCGCTCGAACTGGAAGGTCTCGCCGGCCCTTGCCTCGCCCAGCGCCGGCTCCAGCTGGCTGTGGATCACCTTCTTCGATTCCGGGTTCAGGTCCAGCAGGAAGTCGCGCTCACTGCCCGGATGCGCTTCGCGGAACAACCGGTCGTACAGGCGCACCTCGGCCGCGTGCGCGTGCTTCGCGCTCACCCAGTGGATGTTGCCCTTGACCTTGTAGGTGTCGGCGCCGGGCGTGCCTGACTTGCTGTCCTCGAAATAGCGGCAGCGCACGGTGTCGGTGGCCTGGTCATAGCCGATGCACTCGATCACGTAGCCGTAGCGCAGGCGCACCTTGTTGCCGGGGAACAGGCGGAAGTAGCCCTTGGCCGGCACTTCCTGGTAGTCCTCGCGCTCGATCCAGAGCTCGCCCGTCAGTGGCACCTGGCGCTTGCCCCAGTCGGGCTTCTGCGGGTGGTTGGGGACCTCGGCGAGTTCTTCATGCGGCCCGGAGGAAGATGAGGGCCAGTTCTCGATCACCAGTTTCACCGGGTCCAGCACCGCCATGCGGCGCGGCGCGACCTCGTTGAGGTGCTCGCGCATGCACTCTTCCAGCGTCGAGTAGTCGATCCAGGAGTCGGCCTTGGTCACGCCGATGCGCTCGGCGAACATGCGGAATCCCTCGGGCGTGTAGCCGCGCCGGCGCGCGCCCACCAGCGAGGGCATGCGCGGGTCGTCCCAGCCTTCGACGTGCTTTTCCTCGACCAACTGGATCAGCTTCCTCTTGGACAGCACCACGTAGGTCAGGTTGAGGCGTGCGAACTCGATCTGCTGCGGCAGCGGCCGCGCGAGCAGGCCCAGGTCGGCCAGCTTGCCCAGCAGCCAGTCGTAGAACGGGCGCTGGTCCTCGAACTCAAGCGTGCAGATCGAGTGGGTGATGCGCTCGAGCGCGTCCTCGATCGGGTGCGCGTAGGTGTACATCGGGTAGATGGCCCAGGCGTTGCCGGTGCGGTGGTGTTCGGCGTGGCGCACTCGGTAGAGCGCCGGGTCGCGCATGTTGATGTTGGGTGAGGCCATGTCCACCTTGGCGCGCAGCACCATGCTGCCGTCAGGGTGCTTGCCCTCGCGCATCTCCGCGAAGCGCGCCAGCGACTCGGCCGCCGGCCGCTCGCGGAACGGGCTGGGCTTGCCGGGCTGGGTGAGGCTGCCGCGGCTGGCGCGCATTTCGTCGGCGCTCTGCTCGTCCACATAGGCGTGGCCGGCCTCGATCAGCGCGCAGGCTGCGCGGTACATGAAGCCGAAGTAGTCCGAGGCAAAGTACTGGTTGCTCTCGCCGTGGTGGTCCCAGGAGAAGCCCAGCCAGGTCACTGCGTCGAGGATGGAGTCGACGTATTCCTGCTCTTCCTTCTCCGGGTTGGTGTCGTCGAAGCGCATGTGGCAGGCGCCGCCGTAGTCGCGCGCCAGGCCGAAGTTCAGGCAGATCGACTTCGCATGCCCGAAATGCAGGTAGCCGTTGGGCTCCGGGGGGAAGCGGGTGCGGATGCGCGCGATGTCCTCGGGCGCCGCGGCGTGCGAGGCGGCGTCGCCCGGCTTGCCGGCCCAGCCGCGGCCCACCCATTTGTCCGAGGCGAGGTCCGCATCGATGATGTGGCGGATGAAGTTGGACGGCGTCACCGGTTCGGCGGCGTCCTTGGGATGTTTCTTGTTCGGGGTGTTGGGTGTGGACATTTCACAAAATCCTGATTTGGAAAGGATTTTACTGCACCGCCCGGCTTCGGTCCGGCCCGATTCCAGATGGCAGGCGCACCGCTCGTGTCCGGTTCCGCACAGGGTGCGCCGGTCGGGCGAAAGCGGGCTGGCAGGGCCCTGACGATGGCGCGCCTGCCCCGGCGCTGCTTTGCCGGGTTTGACTGCGCGGTCCGCGAGGAGTGCAATCGCCGGCTTCCGGCCGCCTGTTCCCCGGTGGCCGCGTTTTCCTGGATTCCGATGTCCCCCGCCCAAGAAGCAATGAAACCGGCCCGCTCCGCGGTGCTGTTCTGGCTCGCGCTGAGCAATTTCGCGGTCGGCATGGGCGCTTTCGTGGTGGTGGGCGTGCTCTCGCCGCTGGCCGAGGCCTTCGCCATCACCAAGTCGCAGGCCGGCTGGGTGATGACCGCCTATGCGCTGGTGTATGCGGTGGCCTCGCCGGTGCTGGTGTCGCTCAGCGGCATGGTGGACCGGCGCCGGGTGCTGATGGCCGGCCTCGGCCTGTTCCTGCTCGGCAGCCTGCTGGGCTCGGTGGCGCCCAACTACCCGGTGCTGCTGCTGGCGCGCGCGCTGATGGCACTGGGCGGCGGGCTGGTGACGCCGGTAGCGGCGGCGGTGGGCGTGGCGCTGGTGTCGCCCGAGGCGCGCGGCCGGGCGCTGTCCACGGTGTTCGGCGGCCTGACGCTGTCGCAGGCGCTGGGCGTGCCGCTGGGTGCCTGGGTGGGCTACGCCCTGGGCTGGCAGGCGGCCTTCCATTGCGCGAGCGCGCTGAGCCTCGCCTGCCTGGTCGCGGTGGCGCGCGCCGTGCCGGCCGGCATCCGCGTGCCGCCGGTGTCGCTCTCCACGCTGGGCGAGGTGCTGGCCACGCCGCGGCTGGTGATCGCGGTGTCCTTCACCGCCTTTTTCATCGGCGGCATGTACGTGCTCTACACCTTCATGGGGCCCTTCCTCGAGGTGACGCAGGTCATGGGGCGCGACGGCGTCACCGCGATGCTCACGCTGTTCGGCGTGGGCGCGGTGCTGGGCAACGCGCTGGGCGGCTTCCTCACCGACCACATCGGTCCGCGCCGCGCGCTCATCGCGATGGCCGCGACCCACCTGGTGGTGATGCCGGCGCTGACCGCGCTCACGCTGGGCCTGCCGGCGGTGGTGGTGCTGGTGCTGCTGTGGAGCGTGTTCGGCTGGTCGTTCATGGTGCCGCAGCAGGCGCGCCTCGCCGCGCTGGACCCGCCGCGCACGGCGGTGCTGTTCGCGCTGAACGCCTCGGCGATCTATGCCGGCAGCGCGATCGGCTCGACCTTCGGCGGCGCGCTGCTGGCGGCCAGCGGCTATGCGTGGCTGGGACTGGGCGGGGCGCTGATGGTGCTGGTCGGGCTGTCCACGATGTGGATGGTGAAGGCGCCCGCCAGACCGGCCGCGTAGCGCGCGCCCGCCTTCGTGCCCTTAGGGGTGTGCCCTCAGGGGCGGGCACTGACCGGCGTCGGCGCGGGCAGCGGCAGGTTCTTCTCCGCCATCACCTCGCGTCCGCGGTCCGGGTAGTCGGTGATCAGGCCGTCCACGCCCCAGTCCACCAGCCGGCGCATCTCCTCGCGCAGGTTCACCGTCCAGGGCACCACCTTCAGCCCCAGCGCATGCGCCTGCGCCACGAGTTCGCGGCTGAGGTCGCGATGGTCCGGCGACCACACCGCGCCGCCGGCGGCCTTGACCATCGCCGGCACCGAGGCGAAGTCGGCGAGGCGCTTGCCGGTCCACGGCGAGGCGCCGCCGTCCTTGGTGCTGAGTGTGTCGAAGCCGGGCTGCTGCGAGCTGAGGTAGACGGTGGGGACCTCCGGCGCGAGCTGCTGCACCACCGCCAGCGTGCGCCAGTCGAAGGACTGCACGCTCACGCGGTTGCGCAGGCTGGCCAGGTCCACCGCCGCGAGCACCGCGCGCGCGAACACGGCCGGCTCCGGCGTTTCATCGGGCGCCAGCGGCGAGAGCTTGGTCTCGATGTTGAAGCGCACCGCCTCGTTGCCGGCGCTGCGCGCCAGCGCGAACACCGAGGCCAGCGTCGGGATGCGCACGCCGTCCATGCGCTTCTGCTCGGTGAAGCGCTGCGACAGCGCGCTGCCGGGCCGGATGCGGCCCACGTCCACGCGCTGCAGCTCGGCCAGGGTCATCTCGTCGATGGTGCGCACCGAGCCGGTGAGCCAGCGCCGGTCGGCGCCGCGCGCGAGATCGGGGTTCAGCCTGCGGTCGTGGTGCACCACCACCACGCCATCGCGCGTCACGCCCACATCCAGCTCCAGCGTGGACACGCCTATCGTCAGTGCGGTGGCGAACCCGGGGAGGGTGTTTTCGGGGGCCATGCCCCGCGCGCCGCGATGGCCTTGCAGGTCGAAGGCGTACCCCGTTCCGGCCGTCAACAGCAGTGCCATGGTCGCAAAGGCACGAGCGGCGCGGCGTAAAAGCGTGGCGCCGCGGTGGCCTTGAAGGTCGAACGCCTGCGCGCTTGCACAGGCAAGCAACAAGGCCGCAATCATCGCGCTGATAGAATGCCGCTTCGCTTTCAAGGTGTTGCGTCCCATGGCCAAAGTGTATTCCATCGACGGCATCGTTCCGGTGGTGCATCCCAGCGCTTACCTGCATCCGAGCGCGGTGCTGATCGGCGACGTGATCATCGGCGAGGGCGTGTACATCGGCCCGAACGCCAGCCTGCGCGGCGACTACGGCCGCCTGATCGTCGGGCGCGGCTCCAACCTGCAGGACTGCTGCATCATGCACGGCTATCCGGGCACGGACACGGTGGTCGGCGAAGATGTCAGCGTGGGCCACGGCGCGGTGGTGCACGGCTGCGTGATCGAGCGCGACGCGCTGATCGGCATGAACGCGGTGGTGAACGACAACGCGCGCGTCGGCGAGTCCTCGGTGGTCGCGGCCATGGCCTTCGTGCGCGCCGAGATGCAGATCCCGCCGCGCACCCTGGTCGCGGGCATCCCGGCGAAGATCGTGCGCGAACTCTCCGAGCAGGAGATCGAGTGGAAGCGCAGCGGCACGCGCCTGTACCAGAACCTCACGCTGCGCAGCCACGCCTCGATGCAGGAGGCGGTGCCGCTGGCGGCGGTGGAGCCGGACCGCAGGCGGGTCGACCTGGGCGACGTGCTGCCACTCTCGGAAATCAAGAAAAAGTCAAATAAATCAGCCACTTAACGTATTTTTGACCCTTTTTCGATCCAACTGGAGCCTGCCATGGCTGAATGCATCCTCACCGAGACCCGCGGGCGCGTCGGCATCGTCACGCTCAACCGTCCCAAGCAGCTCAACGCGCTCAACGACCAGCTGATCGACGAGCTGGTGGCGGCGCTCGCGGCCTTCGACGCCGACGACGGCATCGGCGCGATGGTGGTCACCGGCAGCGAGAAGGCCTTCGCCGCCGGCGCCGACATCGGCGCGATGAAGGACATGACCTACATGCAGGCGTTCAAGACCGACTACATCACGCGCAACTGGGAGAAGCTGCGCGCGGTGAGGAAGCCGGTGATCGCGGCGGTGGCGGGCTACGCGCTGGGCGGCGGCTGCGAGCTGGCGATGACCTGCGACATCATCATCGCCGCCGACAACGCGAAGTTCGGCCAGCCCGAGATCAAGCTGGGCATCATCCCCGGTGCCGGCGGCACGCAGCGCCTGCCGCGCGCGGTGGGCAAGGCCAAGGCGATGGACCTGGTGCTGACCGCGCGCATGATGGACGCGGCCGAGGCCGAGCGCGCCGGGCTGGTGTCGCGCGTGGTGCCGGCCGACAAGCTGCTGGAGGAAGCGGTGGACGCGGCGACGGTGATCGCGTCCTTCTCGCTGCCGTCGGTGCTGGCGGCCAAGGAGTCCGTGAACCGGGCCTACGAGTCCGGCCTGACCGAGGGCGTGCTGTTCGAGCGGCGCATGTTCCACTCGCTGTTCGGCACCGACGACCAGAAGGAGGGCATGGGCGCCTTCGCCGAGAAGCGCAAGCCCGTGTTCAAGCACCAGTAGCGTGGGAAGCCGCGCCAAGCCGACGCACACCATACGCAGGGGAAGCGCTTGACCGGGCGCCGTGCGCCCGGCGGGTCCGGCAGGTCCGGGCGCAGCCCGGCCGCCACCACCGCATGGATGTGCGCGGCCAACGTGCTGTCCATGCTGTCCTTCTCCAGCTACCCGGCGCTGCTGCCGCAGCTGCAGGCCGAGTGGGGCCTGTCCAATACCGAGGCCGGGCTGGTGGGCGGCATGCTGCTGGGCGGCTTCATGGTGGCCTCGCCATTCCTCACCTCGCTCACCGACCGGGTCGATGCGCGCCGCATCTTCGCCGTCGCCTGCCTGGTCACCGGGCTGGGCGCGATCGGCTTCGCGCTGCTGGCGCAGGGCGCGCTGACCGCGGCCATGCTGCAGGCGCTGATGGGCGCGGGCATCGCCGGCACCTACATGCCGGGCCTGCGCGCGCTCACCGACCAGGTCGGCGCCGGGCAGTCGCGCCCGGTGTCCTTCTACACCGCGTCCTTCGGCGTGGGCATGGCCGGTTCGCTGTTCCTCACCGGCACCATCGACAGCCACCTGGGCTGGCAGGCGGCGTTCGCCGCCACCGCGCTCGGGCCGCTGGCGGCCATCGCCATCGTGCTGCTGCTGATGCCGCCCAAACCGCGCCACGGCGCCGCGCGCGAGCGGCGTGCGCTGCTGGATTTCCGCCCGGCCTTCGCCGATCGCGCCACGCGCAACTACATCCTCGGCTACATGGTGCATTGCTGGGAGCTGTTCGGCTCGCGCGCCTGGCTGGTGGCCTTCCTGACCTTCGCGCAGGGCCGCATGGACGGCGTGTCCGACGGCAGCCCGGCGCAGGGCCTGTCGGCGCTGGCGCCGGAGGCCTGGCTGCTCGGCCCGGTGGCGATCGCCGCGCTGGCCAACCTGTTCGCCCCGCCGGCCTCGGTGTTCGGCAACGAGCTGGCGCTGCGCCACGGCCGCGCCGCGGTGATCCGCGTGGCGATGGCGGCCTCGGGGGCGCTGACCTGCGTGCTCGGCTTCCTGTCGGGGGCGCACTGGCTGCTGCTGGCGGCGCTGGTGTTCGTGCAGATGCTGCTGGTCAACGGCGACTCGGCCACGCTCACCGCCGGCGTGGTGGCCGCCGCCGACGAGCGCCGGCGCGGCCTGGTGCTGGCCGCGCACTCCACGCTGGGCTTCGGCATGGGCTTCGTCTCGCCGCTGGTGTTCGGCGTGGTGCTGGACCTGGCCGGGGGCAACCGCGACCCGATGGCCTGGGGCGCGGCCTTCGTGTCGCTGGGGCTGGGCGGCGTGGTGATGTCGCGCATCGTCGCGCGCGGCGTGTCGCGGTGAGCGGCGTCGAGATGAGCGGCGGCGCGGTGAGCGGTGTCGTGGGGGCGCCTGCCGCGTGAGCATCGCCCACGGCGTGCCGCCCATGACCCGCGCGCGCGAGCGGCTCGCCATCGCCGCGCTCACCGGCATCCAGATGAGCCACATCCTGGACTTCATGGTGCTGATGCCGCTGGGTCCGCAGATGATGCGCCTGTTCGGCATCACGCCCACGCAGTTCGGCCTGCTGGTCGCGGTGTACACCGGCAGCGCCGCGGTGGCCAGCCTGCTGGCGGCCTTCGTGATCGACCGCTTCGAGAGGAAGCGCGCGCTGCTGGTGCTGTACGGCTGCTTCGGCCTGACCGCGCTGCTGTCGGCCTCGGCGCAGACCTACGGCACGCTGCTGGCCGCGCGCGCCATCGCCGGGATCTTCGGCGGCGTGCTCACCGCCTGCGTGCTGTCCATCACCACCGACATCACGCCCGAGGGCCGGCGCGGGCGCGCGCTCGGCGCGGTGATGTCGGCCTTCGCCATCACGTCCATCCTCGCGCTGCCGGTGGCGCTGTGGCTGGCCAACCACCTGTCCTGGCGGCTGGCCTACGTGGTGGTGGCGTGCATGGTGCTGGTGATCGCGGTCGCGGCGGTGTTCCTGCTGCCCACGCTGCGCGGGCACATCGCGGCGCGGCGCGAGCGCGGGGCGCTCGGGCAGGTGCGCGCGGTGCTGGCCGTGCCCAACCACCTGCGCGCGCTGGCGCTGGCCGGGTTGCTGAACTTCGGCGGCTTTTCCATCGTGCCCTTCATCAGCCCCTACCTGGTGCTCAACGTCGGGGTCAAGGAGGACGAGCTGCCGATGCTGTATTTCCTGGGCGGCTTCCTGTCGTTCTTCACCGTGCGCATCGTCGGGCGGCTCACCGACCGCATGAACCGGCGCAAGCTGTTCTTCGCCGGCGCGGGCGCGTCCATGGTGTGCATGGCGGCGCTGACCAACCTGCCGCCGGTGCCGCTGGTGCTGGCGATGGCGGTGAGCCTCAGCATGTTCTGCGCCTTCCCGGCGCGCTACATCCCCGCGATGGCGGTGATCACCTCGGCGGTGCAGCCGTCGCTGCGCGGCAGCTTCATGGGCCTGAGCGCGTTCATGCAGCACGCCTCCACCGGCGTGGCCACGCTGATCGCCAGCCTGATCGTCGCGCGCGCGGCCGACGGCACGCTGCAGCACTACAATCGCGTCGGCTGGATCGCCATGGGTGCGACCGTGGTCGCGATCTGGCTGCTGCCGCGCATCCACGCGGCGCCCAAGCAGGGCTAGCGGAGGCGGCATGGGACGCAGGGGCGCATGGGCGGGCTGAGCATGGGCGGGCCGGGCGGAGACGCGACGGAACGCGTGCGGCCGCGCCCGGCAAGGAGTGGGGCGACCGGCACGGCAACTCGCACCGCGATCGGCACGGCCATTGGTACGGTGAGGCGCTTCGCCCTGTTCCATGCGGCCGCCGCAGTCCTCGCCATCGTGCTGGCGTTACCGGTCTCCGGGGCGCACGCGGCCACGCCGCGCACGCCGTCCGAGGCGCCGCTGGCCGCGGGCGCGCAGGCGGTGGTG
>CAIVVS010000148.1 GCA_903909415.1 uncultured Pseudomonadota bacterium
CGAGGTCGACATCGCGCTGGACACCTGGCCGGTGAACGGCGGCGCCACCACCTGCGAGACGCTGTGGATGGGCGTGCCCGTGGTGAGCTTTCCCGGCGACACCTTCGCCTCGCGGGCCGGCCTCAGCATCCTGCATTCGGCCGGGCTGGATGAACTCGTCGCCGGGGACGAGGAGGGCTACGTCCGCCTCGCGGCATCGCTTGCCCGCGACCGGTCGCATCTGGCGCAACTGCGCGCCAGCATGCGCGACCGACTGCGTGCCTCCCCGCTGCTGGCGGCCGAGCCCTTCACCCGTTCGCTGGAGGCCTTGTACCGTGCCGCGTGGCAGGAAGCATGTAAAATGCCTGAAAATGGCATAAGCGCATGATTTCAAATATATTTTCAGCCTTGTTCGGGCGGGGCGGCGAATCGGGTGCTGCGGCGGCCACCTCTCCCGCCGGGAACGATGCGGTTGCCGGCCTGGTGGCTGAAGGCCTGGCCTGCTGGGAGCGTGGCGAGCGCGAGGCGGCACGCGACGCCTTCCTGCGCGCGGCCTCGCTGGAGCCGGACGATGCCGGCGTGCAGATGTATCTGGCCAATGCCTGCACCGAGACCGGCAGGCTGGACGAAGGCATCGCCGGCTACCGGCGCGCGCTGGCCCTCGCTCCCGGCAACGCTGGCATCAGCCACAACCTCGCGCTGGCGCTGCTTGCGCGCGGCGATGGCGATGAAGCCGTCGCGATCTTCCGGCAGGCGGTGCAGGCCGATCCGGCGAATGCCGACTCGCGCGCCTCGCTGCTGTTCGCGCTGAACCTGGCGCCCGGTTCAGCGCAGCAGGACGTGGCGCAGGCGCACCGCGAGTGGGGCCGTCTTGTGGCCGATCCGCACACGCCCGCGGTTCCCGTTTTCGGGAACACGCGCGAGCCGGATCGGCGGTTGCGCATCGGCTATGTGTCAGGTGACTTCCATGCACACGTTGCGGCGCGGTTCATCCAGCCGTTCCTGCGCCACCACGACGCCGGGGCGTTCGACGTCACCTGCTATGCCAACGGCCCGCTGCCGGCGCCAGCGGCGCGCCATGGCCGCCGCTGGCGCGATGTCACGCGCATGGACGATGACGCACTCGCCGCGCAGGTGCGCGAGGATTGCATCGACATCCTGGTGGACCTCGCCGGCCACACGCGGCGCAACCGGCTGCTCGCCTTCGCGCGCAAGCCCGCGCCGGTGCAGATGACCTTCCTCGGCTACCCGAACACCACCGGCATGCGCGCGATGGACTACCGCATCAGCGACGCCATCACCGACCCGCCCGGCGCGGGCGATGCGCGCTATGCCGAAACGGTGCTGCGACTCGATGGTTGCCTGTGGTGCTTTGACCCGCCCGACGCCGTGGCGCCGCCCGCCGCGGGCGCCGGCCCGTTCCGCGGCGGCGCGGCGCCGCTGCGGGGTTCGTTCAACAACATCGCCAAGATCGGCGACGAGTTGGTGGACAGCTGGGCCGAGGTGCTGGCGCGCGTGCCGGCCGCGCGCATGCTGCTGCTCACCATCCCGGATGGTGTCGCGCGCGACCGCCTGCTGGCTGGATTCGCGAGACGCGGCGTTGCGCCCGGCAGGATCGACATCCATGGCCGTGTGAGCGAGGCCGAGTTCGCCGGCTTTGCCGCGCGCGTGGATCTGGCGCTGGACAGCTATCCATGCAACGGCGGGGCGACCACCAGCGAGTTGCTGTCGTTTGGCCTGCCGGTGCTCACGCGCAGCGGCGAGACGTTCGCCAGCCGCGCCGGCGCCAGCCTGCTGCGGGCCGCAGGCCATCCGGAACAGGTCGCGCGGGACCGGGAGGACTTCGTCGCCCGCGCGGCGGCCCTGTGCGCCGACCCGGCACGGCTGTCCTTGCTGCGCGAATCGCTGGCGGCAATTCGAAACGGCTCGCCACTGACCGATGGTGCGGCCTACACGCGCAGGCTGGAGCGGCTGTATCGCGATGCGTGGGGCCGCTGGTGCGCGGCATGAACACGGTCGTGCAGATGGCGCATCCATGCTGAGGGCCCTGCTGCGGCAGCTGGCCGGTGCCGGGCGAAGGCCTGCGGCGGATCTGGCCGCACCCGATCCCGCGGCCCCCGCCGGTCGGGCCGGTCCCTCCGGTCCCGAGGCTGCGCGGGAACTGGCGGCTACCGGCAATCGCGCCGCTGCGCTCGCGGCGTGGCGCGCCCACGTCGAGCGCGAGCATGCTGGTTACGTGGACCGCTGCGAGGCGGCTGCCTACGCGCTGTCGGTCGGCGAGGCGGCGCTCGCGGCGCGCTGGTACACGATGGCCATGCCGCAGGCGCCGCAGCCGGCGCGCGTGGCGATCAACCTCGGCCTGGCGCACAAGGCGGCTGGCTCGCTCGTGCCGGCGCTGGATGCGCTCGGCCTGGCGACGCGCGAGGCGCCGGAGCTCGCCGAGGGCTGGTACAACCTCGGCCTGCTGCACCACGAGACCGGAGAGCACGCGCAGGCCGAGGCCTGCTACCGCCGCGCGCTGGCGCGGCAACCCCGGATGTCGGCGGCACAGGACAGCCTGATCTGCCTGCTGGAGCAGGTCTGGCCGCCGCGGCCCGCGGACCTGCGGGAGGCGTTGCGCGTGTTTGCCGCCGGCCTTGCCGCGCCAACCGGGCCGGCGGGGCCCGTTGCGGATGCCGACCCCGGGCGCGTCCTGCGCATCGGCTATGTGTCGGCCGACCTGCGTGGCCACTCCAGCGCCTACTTCATCGCGCCGGTCATCGAGGCACATGACCGGCGCGTGGTGCATGTCACCTGTTACTACAACTGGTACCGCAGCGACGCGGTCACGGACCGGCTGCGCGCCGGCGCCGACGCCTGGCGCGACGTGCATGCCATGGATGACGCCGCACTGGCGCGACAGGTGCGCGAGGACCGGATCGACGTGCTGGTGGACCTGTCCGGCCACACGGTCGGACACCGCCTGGGTGCGTTCGCGCTGCAGCCCGCGCCGGTGCAGGCCACCTACATGGGCTACCTCGGCAGCAGCGGGCTGCCCGCGGTCGAATGGCGCATCACCGATGAATGGATGGATCCGCCCGGAGCGCCGGCCTGGACCGAGACCGAGCGCATGTGGCGCCTGCCGCGTCCCTTCGTCTGCTTCCGGCCCCAGCCGGACGCGCCGCAGCCCGGCCCGCCGCCGTCGGTGGCGGGTGGGCACGTCGTTTTCGGGGCGTTCAACGCGCATACCAAACTGAACGACACCGTGCTCGACACCTGGGCCGCCGTGCTCGAAGCCGTGCCGCGATCGCGCCTGCGCCTCGTGGTGGACTGGGGCGACGCGCCGTCGGTGCGTGCGGCCTTGCTCGGCCGTTTCGAGGCCCATGGCGTGGGAGCGGAGCGCATCCAGGTGCTGGGGCGCCGGCCGCTTGGCGAGTACTTCCGGCTGATGGCCGAGTGCGACATCGGCCTGGACCCGTTCCCGTACAACGGCGGCACCACCACCTTCCATTCGCTGTGGATGGGCGTGCCGGTGGTCACGCTGGCCGCGAACGGGGCGCTGGCGCGCTGTGGGTCGATGATCCTCGCGCAGGTCGGCTTGCAGGAACTGGTGGCGGACTCGACGGCGGGCTATGTCGCGGCCGCCGCTGCCTTGGCGCGCGACCCGGCGCGGCTCGCGGATCTGCGCGCCACGCTGCGGACCCGCTTTGCGGCCTCGCCCCTGCGCGACGAAACGGGCCTTGCGCGTGCGCTGGAGTCCGCTTATCGCGGCATGTGGCGGGAGAGGCTGGATACGGCGCGGGGGCGAGGCGAATGAGCCTGGGCGAAGCGCTGCGCGCGATGGCGTCGCGATGGCTGGGTGCGCCGGCTGGCGATCCAGCCGGGTCGCCGGCCGGATCGAGCGCGCAGGCCGCCGAGCTGTTGCGAGCGGGGCAACTGGCCGCTGCGCGCGCGATGCTGGAAGGCCTGCTGGCGGCGCATCCGGATGACGCCGAGGCCATGGGTGTGCTCGGCCTGGTGGCGCTCGAGCAGCAGCTGCCGGCCGAGGCCTGCCTGCTTGCCGAGCGCATGGAGAAGCTGCATCCGGGATCCCCCATCGTGCTGGCGCTGGCCGCTGACCTGATGCGCAAGGGCGGCAGTGTCGCTACCGCGCTGGCGCTCGCCGGGCGGGCGGTGGCGGCCGACCCCGCCTGCGTCCCGGGCTGGTCGGTGATCGGCGATGCGCACGAGGCGCTGGGCCGGCTGGACCTGGCCGCGCAGGCGGTACGCAAGCTGGTGGCGCTGCGCCCGGATGACCCGGCCGTGCAGCAATTGCTGCTGTTCCTGCTGAACCGCTCGGAGTACGCCACGCCGCAGGAGATCGCCGATGAGCACCGGCAATGGGGAGAGCGCTTCGCCGATCCGCTGACGCGCGCGGCTGCGCCGCACGGAAACGCTCCCGACCAAGCACGTCGCATCCGCATCGGCTATGTCTCTGCGGACTTCCGGGCGCACGCGCTGCAGCGCCTGATCGAGCCGGTGTTCGAATGCCACGACCGCGACGCCTTTTTCATCGCCTGCTACTCGGCCTGGCCGAGGCCCGACGCGGTGACCGCGCGACTGGCCGGCAAGGTGGACCTGTTCCGCGAGGTGGCGGGCCTCGACGATGGCGCGCTGGCCGCCCAGATCCGCGCCGACGCGATCGACATCGTCATCGACTTGTCGGGCCATACGCGCGGCAACCGGCTGCTGGCACTGGCGCGCAAGCCCGCGCCAGTTCAGGCGACCTGGCTGGGTTACCTCGGCACCACCGGCATGCGCGCCTTCGACTATCGGATCGTCGATGGCTACACCGATCCCCCGGGCTCGGAGCCGCTGTCGGTGGAAACGCTCGTGCGACTGCCGTCCATCCTGTGCGTGTGGCGCGCGCCCGAGGGCGTGCCCGAGCCCTCGCCAGCGCCGCACCTGCGCAACGGCCACGTCACCTTCGGCTCGTTCAACGGTTACCTGAAGCTCTCGGACGCGACGCTGTGCCTGTGGGGCCGCATCCTCGCGCGCGTGCCCGGGGCCAGGCTGCGCTTGGTGGGGGCCCAGCGAGGCGAGGGACTGGACCGAGCCTTCGAACTGCTCGAGGCCGCGGGCTGTTATGCCGACCGCGTCGACGTCGTTTCCCGGGTGCCGCTTGAGGAATATTACGCACAGTTCGCACATGCGGACCTCGCGCTCGATCCGTTTCCCTACAATGGCGGCACCACCACATGCGACACGCTGTGGATGGGCGTGCCGGTGGTGACGCTGGCCGGCGGCAACAGCCTGGCGCGCTGCGGGCTGATGCACCTGGCCAATGCGGGACTGCCGGAACTCGTGGCGCAAACGGAGGAGCAGTACGTGGACATCGCGGTGGCGCTTGCCAACGACTGCCGACGCCTGACCGGCTACCGCGCCGGCATGCGCGATCGCCTGCGCGCCTCCCCGCTGCAGGACTACGCCGGGCTGACCGCCGCGCTGGAGGGCAAACTGCGCGGCATGTGGCGCACCTGGTGCGCGGGGTCCTCGGGGCGCGTGGGCGGCCCGGCATGACGCAGCGCATTCCCCTGCTGGTGCCGGACATGCCGCTCGCGTCCGAGATCGCCCCATACCTTGCGCGCATCGATGCGGCGCGCTGGTACACCAACTTCGGCCCGCTGGTGCGCGAACTGGAAGTAGGGCTGGTGGCACGGATGCAGGCGCAAGCGGATGCGCCCGGGCAACTGCACCTGGCCAGCGTCGCGAACTGCACCGTGGGCCTGGAACTCGGCCTGCAGGCGATGGGCCTGCCGCCGGGGGCGCTGGTGCTGCTGCCGTCCTTCACCTTCGTGGCGACTGCCACCGCGGTATTGCGCGCCGGCATGCTGCCCGCTGCGGCCGACGTGGACGGGGCAAGCTGGCTGCTCACGCCTGCACTGGCGCGCGAGGCGATGGCCGAACTCGCGCGTGCCGGACGCAAGGTGGATTGCGTGATGCCGGTGGCGACCTTCGGCTGCCCGCAGGATGTGGCTGGCTGGGATGCATTCACGGCGGACACCGGGGTTCCGGTGCTGGTGGATGCGGCCGGTGCCTTCGGCAACCAGCAGGCCGGGCGGCGCACCGCGGTGGTGTTCAGCTTCCACGCGACCAAGTCGCTGGGCATGGGCGAGGGCGGCGCGGTGGTGTCCACCGACGACGAATTCACCGAGCGCATCCGGCGCCTGACCAATTTCGGCATCACGCTGCCGGGCGGCATCGTGCATGAGTACGGCACCAATGCGAAGCTGAGCGAGTACCACGCGGCGGTGGGCCTGGCGGCACTGGCGCGCTGGCCGCAGGCGATGCAGCGGCGCCGCGCATTGGCTCGCGACTACCTCGCCGAGCTGGCGCGCACCTGCCCCACGGTGACGCCGCAGCTCAGGCCCGGCGACGGCGTGTACACCATCATGGCGGTGTGCCTTCCCGCTGGCAGCGACGTTCCGGCGGTGATGCAGCGCCTGGCCGGCGTTGGCGTGGAAACGCGGCGCTGGTACTGCCCGCTGATCCCCGACCATCCCGGCCTTGCACGGACGGTGCGCGCGGGTGCGCTGCCGACGGCGCAGGGCCTGGCCGGGCGCATCCTCGGCCTGCCATTCCATCCCGGGGTCAGCCAGCCGGACATCGGGCGTGCCTGCGCGGCACTGGCTTCGGCCATGGAGGCCTGACATGCCCTTCCTCGACGAGCGCGGACTCGCGGCGCTGGGCCTTGCATCGGTCGGGCGCGGCGTGCGGGTCAGCGACATGGCGCGCTTCTACAATCCCGGCGCGATCTCGCTCGCCGACGGCGTTCGCATCGACGACTTCTGCATCCTGTCGGCGGGCGCAGGCGGCATCCGCATCGGGCGGCACGTGCACATCGCCTGCTACAGCTCTCTGATCGGCCAGGGCGCGATGGTGTTCGAGGACTTCTCCGGCATTTCCTCGCGCGTCTCGGTCTACTCGTCCAGCGACGACTTTGGCGGCGAGGGGATGGCGCACCCGACCATCCCCGAGCGCTACCGCAAGGTGCAGACCGGCGACGTGGTGTTCCGCCGCCATTCGCTGGTGGGCGCGGGCAGCGTGGTCCTGCCCGGGGTCACGCTGGGCGAGGGCGCCTCGGTCGGGGCGCTCAGCCTGGTGAAGGACGACCTCGCCGAATTCGGCCTGTATGCCGGCGTGCCGGCTCGGCGCATCGGTGATCGCAGCCGCGATCTGCTCGACATGGAGCGCCGCTTCCTGGCCGAGGGCGGTTGACCGACTCGCGTTGCGCCGGGCGGCGCAGCGGGCTCAGATCCGGTCGAGGAAGGGCAGGTACCAGTCTGCAAAGCACGCGGTGTCGACGCCCTCGTCCAGCGCCATCCATCCGGCGAGCCGCTGCGGCTGCCAATGGATGCCGGGAACCGGTGCGAGGGCCGCGTGGATGGGACCGTTGCCGGGAATGTTGAGCAGCAGTTCGTCGTAGTCGCTCGCCACGGACTGGACGAGTCCCGCCATCCCCGCGGGATCGCCATCCAGGTCCAGCAGGTAGCCGTTGCGGCCGAGTTCCCCGAGGACGGCGTAGCAGTCGCGCCCGGCCACGATGCGCGAACGGGTGGATGGCGGCAGCAGCGCGGACCAGTCGCCTTCGCTGCGAACGAGGCGCGATGCGCGGCGCATGGCGTCCAGGGCCTGGCAAGCGGATCGGGCGTCGACATCCGTCCGGGCGCGGTCCCGCGCCGGTGGCGTCACGGTCATCCTGCCGAGCAGGCCGCGATCGACGAACTGCCAGCCTGCGCGCTCGTAGACGTCGGGCTTGCCGGCCCAGAGCACGGCGAAGCGGACCTGCTGCACGCGCAGTTCCTCGAGCGCCGTGGCCAGCAGGCGCGTCGCCAGTCCC
>CAIVVS010000149.1 GCA_903909415.1 uncultured Pseudomonadota bacterium
GAGCGCAGGCCGCGCGCGAAGGTGAGGCCCTTGCGCTCGTTGACCGGGATCTGCAGCACGCCGGGCAGCTGGTACTCGACCGGGTCCTCGATGGTGACGATCTTGTCACGGCCGTGATTGATTTCGGTGAGGGCGGCGTACAGCGTGGTGGTCTTGCCGCTGCCGGTCGGCCCGGTCACCAGCACCATGCCGTAGGGCTCGTTGGAGAGCTTGCGGATCTGGCGGATGGCTTCCTGGTCCAGGCCCAGCGCTTCCAGGCGCAGGTCCATGGATTCGCTGGTCAGCGTCTGCTTGTCCAGTATGCGCATCACGGCGTCCTCGCCGAAGATGCTGGGCATCACCGACACGCGCAGGTCCACCGGGCGGCCGCGCACGGCCACCTTGAAGCGGCCGTCCTGCGGCACGCGCGTCTCGGAGATGTCCAGGTCGGACATCACCTTGATGCGCGAGATGATCTGCTGCGCCGTCGACTGGCCGGCCACCTGGCCGACCTTGACCAGCACGCCGTCGATCCGGTACTTGATGGTCAGGCCGTTGTTGTCCGATTCCAGGTGGATGTCGCTGGCCGCGGATTTGAGCGCGTCGTAGAGGGTGGAATTGACCAGCCGCACTACCGGGCTGCTGTCGGCGCTGATGAGGCTGAGGGACAGGTCTTCGATCTGCTCGCGCGACTCGGACTGGCCATCGCCCGCGTCCTCGATGCCGTCCATGGCGCTGATGGCTTCTTCCTGGCGTGACAGGTAGGCATCGAAGTCGGCGCGATGGGCCAGTTGCAGCGGCATGCCTGGGGGCAGGGCAAAGCGCGCCCACTCCTGCAGTTCCGGATCCAGCGGGTCGGTGATCAGGGCAAGGGCGGCCCCCGCGGCGCCGTCGGCCGCGTCGCGCCGGCGCAGCACCACGCAGCGCCGGCGTGAAGCCTGGGCGAAGGGCAGTATCGTGAAGTCAGGCTGCAGGGTGTCCAGGTCTGCCGGCGCCAGCACCGCCATGCCCAGGCGTGTTCCCAGTGCGTTGATGAATTCGCGCGGCGCGAGGCCGCTTTGTTCCTCGAGGACGGCCATGAGGGTGCCTTCGCCGGCCTGCGAGGCGGCCCGGGCCCGCGCGAAGGCCTCCGCGCCCAGGGCGCGCACACAGGCCGCGTGCTGTGCCGGAAATCCGAGGACGGTGCTCATTTGACGCTTCCCGCGAGGTCGAAGATGGGCATGTACAGCAGCACCACCATGGCGCCGATCACCACCCCGAGGACGGCCATCAGCAGCGGCTCGAACAGGCGCGTGGCATGGTCCACCCAGCGCTCGATGTCCTCGTCGTGGTAGTCGGCGATGCGCGCGAGCATGTCGGCCATGTCGCCGCCGCGCTCGCCCACGCCGAGCATGCGCGCCCCGACGGCGGTGGTCAGTCCTTGCTTTTCAAGGGCGCTGGACAGGGGCTGCCCCTGCGATATCTCCACCCGTGCCCGGGCCAGGCGTGACTGCATCGGGCCGCTCAGCATGCGCGCGGCCATGCCAAGCGCGGGGACCACCGGGGTGCCGCTGCGCAACAGCATGGACAGCGTGCGATACAGCCGCGCCAGTTCGTACACGTGAATGCGGGGGCCGATGCCGGGGATGCCGCGGATCAGCTCGCCGATGCGCGAGCGGATGCGCGGCTGCACGAAGGCCGCGACGATGATGCCCACCACGGCGGCCAGGGCGCTGATGAGGACTTCGGGATGGGCGCCGATCAGCTTGCCGATGTTCATCAGCATCGCCGATGCCCAGGGCAGGTCGCTGCCGGACTCCTGGTACACCGCGGCAAACTTGGGCACGACATAGCCGATCAGGAAGGTGGTGATGAGCCCGCCCACCACCAGCAGCAGCACCGGATAAATGAGTGCGGAGACGATTTTCTTTTTCGCCCCGTCCAGCCTGGTGGCGTAGGCGACATAGCGTTCCAGGGCTTCATCCAGGGTGCCGCTGCGCTCGCTGGCGACGACGCCGGCAACCAGCAGTTCCGGGAAACCTGCTTCGCACCCGCTCAGCGCATCGGAGAAGCGCGTGCCACGACGCAATCGCGCCAGCAGGTCCTCGGTCACGGCGCGGGCGCCGGCATTGCTTTCCTTTTCCGCGATGGCCTCGAGTGCGCTCACCAGGCTCAGTCCGGCCCGCAACAGCGTGAGCAGTTCCTGCGAGAAGGCGGCGACATTGAGCTTTCCGGGCGCGCCGGTGCGCGAGCCCAGGGGGCCGCCGGAGCGCAGCGGGCGGATCTGGAATACCGACAGTCCGTGCAGCTGGGCCTCACGGCGCGCGTCGGCTTCGCGGCCGGCTTCCATGCGCCGGGTCACGATGCGCCCGTCGGCTGTCATGGCCTTGATCTCGAA
>CAIVVS010000150.1 GCA_903909415.1 uncultured Pseudomonadota bacterium
ACACGTCCTTGTCGTGCAGCACCACGCCGTCGTCGGTGCGGTAGAAGCAGTCCACCGGGCACACCGCCATGCACGGCGCGTCCGAGCAGTGCATGCAGGCCACCGAGATGGAGCGCTCGCCGGGAACGCCGTCGTTCAGCGTCACCACGCGGCGGCGGTTCACGCCCCAGGGCACCTCGTTCTCGTTCTTGCAGGCGGTCACGCAGCCGTTGCACTCGATGCAGCGCTCGGCATCACACAGGAATTTCATGCGGGCCATGTTGTTCTCCTCAAGCCTTGACGATCTGGCAGACGGTGGTCTTGGTTTCCTGCATCATCGTCACCGAGTCGTAGCCATAGGTGGTCGCGGTGTTCACGGCCTCACCGCGCACGATCGGCGCGGCGCCGTCCGGGTAGAACGGCAGCATGTCCCGGCCCTGCCACCATCCGGAGAAGTGGAACGGGATGAAGGCGGTGTCCGGGCCGACCCGGTCGGTGACCATGGCCTTGACCTTGATCTGCGCGCCGGTCGGGCTCTTCACCCACACCATCTCGCCGTTGCGGATGCTGCGGTCGTTGGCCGCCTTCGGGTTGATCTCCACGAAGTTCTCCTGCTGCAGCTCGGCCAGCCACGGGTTGGAGCGCGTTTCCTCGCCCCCGCCCTCGTATTCGACCAGGCGCCCGGAGGTGAGGATGATGGGGAACTCCTTGCCCACGTCCTTGTACTTCTGCTGCACCGACTTGTAGAGCGTCGGCAGGCGCCAGAAGCCCTTCTTGTCGTCGTGCGTCGGGTACTTGTCGACCAGGTCCGCGCGGATGCCGTAGAGCGGCTCGCGGTGCTGCGGCACCGGATCGGGGAAGTTCCACACCACCGCGCGCGCCTTGGCGTTGCCGAACGGGTGGCAGCCGTGCTTCATGGCCACGCGGATGATGCCGCCGGACATGTCGTTCGCCCAGTTCTTGCCCTCGGCTTCCTTGGCCTCGGCCTCGGTCAGCTCGCCCCACCAGCCTAGCTTCTTGAGCAGCACGTGGTCGAACTGCGGGTAGCCGGTGGTGATGTCCGCGCCCTTGGAATGCGAGCCGTCCTCGGCCAGCAGCGACACGCCGTCGCGCTCCATGCCGAACAGCGCGCGGAAGTTGCCGCCGCCCTCCATCACGTGCTTGGAGTTGTCGTACAGGTTGGGCGATCCCGGGTGCTTCATCTCGGGCGTGCCGTAGCAGGGCCATGGCAGGCCGAAGTACTCCCCGTCGCAAGGCCCGCCCTTGGCGCGCAGCGTCTTCACGTCGAAGGTGTGCATGTACTTCATGTGGCGCTTGAGGCGCTCGGGCGACTGCCCGGTGTAGCCGATGGTCCATGCGCCGCGGTTGATCTCGTTGGCCAGGATGTCCTCGGGCACCGGCTCGTCGTAGCCGGCGGCGGCCTTCTTCAGCTTGATGTTCTGCCGGCCGTCCTTCTTGCCGAGCAGCTGGTCCTCGAAGCCGAGCTTGCGCGCGAACGCCAGCATGATGGCGTGGTCGGAGCGCGACTCGAACAGCGGGTCGATCACCTTCTCGCGCCATTGCAGCGAGCGGTTGGACGCGGTGCACGAGCCCTCGGTCTCGAACTGCGTGGCCGCGGGCAGCAGGTAGACCGCGCGGTTCTTGTTGATCTCGTAGCCCTGCGCCGGCATCGCCGCCATCGCCGCGGTGGCCGACGGGTACGGGTCGACCACGACCAGCAGGTCCAGCGCGTCCAGCGCCTTCTTCATCTCCAGGCCGCGGGACTGCGAGTTGGGCGCGTGGCCCCAGAAGAACAGCGCGCGCAGGTTCGGGTCCTGGTCGATGTTCTCGTTCTTCTCGGTCACGCCATCGATCCAGCGCGACACGGTCATGCCGGGCTTGAGCATCATCGCCGGAGTGGCGAAGCGCCCCTTCATCCAGTCGAAGTCCACGTTCCAGGCGCGCGCCCAGTGGCGCCAGGAGCCCTCTGCGGTCACCGCGTAGTAGCCGGGCAGTCCGTCCGGGTTGGGGCCGACGTCGGTCGCGCCCTGCACGTTGTCGTGGCCGCGGAAGATGTTCGCGCCGCCGCCGGACACGCCGATGTTGCCCAGCGCCAGCTGCAGGATGCACGAAGCGCGCACGATCGCGTTGCCGATGGTGTGCTGCGTCTGCCCCATGCACCAGACGATCGTCGCGGGCTTGGCCTTGGCCATCATCTCGGCCACGCGCGCCACCTGCTCCGGCGGCACGCCGGTGACGTTCTGCACCTCCTCGGGGGTCCACTTCTTCATGACCTCGTCGCGGATCGCGTCCATGCCGAACACGCGCGCCTTGATGTAGGCCTTGTCTTCCCAGCCGTTCTTGAAGATGTGGTGCAGCATGCCGAACAGGAAGGCGATGTCCGAGCCGGAGCGGATGCGCACGAACTCGTCGGCCTTGGCGGCGGTGCGCGTGAAGCGCGGGTCCACCACGATCATCTTCGCGCCGGACTCCTTGGCGTGCAGCGAATGCAGCATCGACACCGGGTGCGCCTCGGCGGCGTTGGAGCCGATGTAGAGCATCAGCTTGGTGTTCTGCATGTCGTTGTAGGAGTTGGTCATCGCGCCGTAACCCCAGGTCTGCGCGACGCCCGCGACCGTGGTCGAGTGGCAGATGCGCGCCTGGTGGTCGCAGTTGTTCGAGCCCCACAGCGACATCCACTTGCGCAGCAGGAAGGCCTGCTCGTTGGAGTGCTTGGACGAACCCACGACGTAGAGCGAGTCCGGGCCGGATTCCTTGCGGATGGCGAGCATGCGGTCGCCGATCTCGCTGACCGCCTGGTCCCAGGAGATGCGCTGGTACTTGCCGTTGACCAGCTTCATCGGGTACTTCAGCCGGTGCGAGTGGTCGGTCATGCCGTGCTCGCGCACCGCCGCGCCCTTGGCGCAGTGCGCCCCGAGGTTGATCGGCGAGTCGAACACCGGTTCCTGGCGCACCCACACGCCGTTCTGGACCACCGCGTCCACCGCGCAGCCCACCGAGCAGTGCGTGCAGACGGTGCGCTTGACCTCGGCCTTGGCGTCGCCGGCCGGCTTCCTGTCCGCGGCCTGCGCCTCGCCGATCATCGAGTAGGGCAGCGAGGCGGCGAAGGCGCCGGTGCCGGCGGCCACGCCCGAGCGCTTGAGGAAGTCGCGCCGGCTGATGGTGTGCGCCTGCGCGGCGGCGTTGGCGGAACCGGCAGCGCGCGACAGGCGTGAAGGACGATGGCCTTGCGCCGCGTCAGCGGCGCCTTTGCGGGTAAGCAGCATGGGCGTGTTCCTCAGACGAGGGTTGTGCGGTAGTACGTGCGGATGTGGGCGGTTTCCTTGTAGCCGTCGGAAACATCGCCCCCTGCCTTCAGGGTCTGGTCGGCCGCGGGCGTGACGCCGGCAACCTTGGCGCCGATCACGGCCGCCGTTGCGGCGCCACCAGCGCCCAGGGTGAGGAGGAACTTTCGCCGGTCAAGCGCTTTTGACTGCTTCATTGTCTGCATCTCCAATGCCGCGGCCATTGTTCTTTTTTCATGCGCGCCATGGGACGCGCGTGCCAGCGCCGCGAATGGGAAGATTAGATCATCTTTAGGGCTGCTCTTTCAACATCCAGGAACGACTGCAGGAGTTTCGCGACACTGGCATAGAACGATTTGCCGCCTGCCGCACGGACGCCGGCGCAGAACGCGGCGTAACCGGGCTCGATGAACTCGGCAAAAAAGCGCGCCTGATCTTGCAGCGCAGCATCCGGGTCGGCGGCACGCGGTCCGCGCGCCGCCAGGTGGCGCATCACGTCCAGCAGGCCGGCGAAATGGTCCTCGGGTTCGCTCACGCCGCCCGCCCTCGCAAGACCGAGCGCCGACAACCGGTCGCGCAGGCGCACCAGCACCCGCTCGCGCCCCGCTTCCACAAGGTAATGGCTGGCGTACGGGGTGACCGGGGCCTTGCCCACCCCCACGAACAGGGACTCGTATTCGTCGGCCACCAGGTGCGGATCCGGACCGGAACAGGCGGCCCGGAATTCCGCCCAGGCCACGGCCAGTTCCCCGCCCGGTTCGATGTTGGGCAACTCGCCCGATTCCGACACCAATTGCAGCAGTGCAGCATCCGGCCCGGCGAACAGGAAACGCGACAAGAGCGCGTAGAAGCCGACGCGCCCCTGGTCCTCGGCGGTCATTTCCCCTGCTTCGCTCATGGCTTACCCGATTTGTCAGCATCCAGCCGGTCCACGGTGGCTTCGTCCTTGTTTTCCATCATGTCGATCACCCTGCAGTCGGCGCACATCTGCAGCCGGCGCAGCGCGACACCGGCGAACATCGAATGCCCGGCGAGCCGGCCCAGCATCGCATCCACCATGCGGCGCGTGCCGAAGGGCTTGGCGCAGCGCACGCAGTTGAACGGCTCGGCCTCGTTCAGCGTCACCGGCTCGCGCGCCTGCGGCGTGAGGTTCAGCTGCGGCACGAGCGTGATCGCCTTCTCCGGGCAGGTCTGTTCGCACAGCCCGCACTGCACGCAGTTGCGCTCGACGAAGCGCAGCCGCGGCGCATCCTGCGTGTCCATCAACGCGGAGGCCGGGCAGGCGCCCACGCAGGCCAGGCACAGCGTGCAGGTGCCGCGGTTCACCGCCACCGCGCCATAGGGCGCGCCGCGGCCGAGCGCGATGAGGTCCACCGGCCGGCCGGTGGCCTTGTCGGAGGCCGGCGCCTGGCGCGCGAGGTGCTCGATCGCGAAGTCCAGCGCGCCGCGCTTGTCGGCCGCGAGGTTGAAGGTCGCCGCCTCGCGCACGCCCTGCGCCGGCGCGAGCGCCGACACCACGCGCTGGAGGGCGGCGGCATCCGCGGGCGCAACCCAGTCGATGTGCCTGCCTGCGTAACCCAGTCCGGAGAGGATGGCCTGCGCATGGCCGGCCTGGGCGCGCAGCGCCTGGCCGTACTCCGCATCCTCGGCGTCGCTGGCGAGCAGCACAACCTGGCTCGCGCCGAAGGCGATCGCGCCCAGCATCAGGTCCAGGCCGAAGGCGGCGGGATGGTGCACTTCCATCGGGATGACGCGCGCGGGCAGTCCGGCCATGCCGCTGCGCTTCGGCGCGGCCGCCATGCGACCGAGTTCGCGCAGCAGCGCGGCCGGCTCGCCGCCGCCATGCACCAGCAGGCAGGCGTCGCGTCCGCCCGCCGCCGCGTAGGCCGCCAGCATGCGGCGCAGGCGCAGGCCCGCATCCGGCACGCGCGGCGCATCGTGGCTGATCGCGCCGGTCGGGCAGACGCTGGCGCAGCCGCCACAGCCGGCGCACAGGTGCGCCTCGATCGCCACCTTGTCGCCCAGGGAACGGATCGCGCCGGTCGAGCAGGTATCGACGCAGGCGGTGCAGCCGGTCTTGCCCGAGCGCCCGTGCGCGCAGGTGCGCGCGTTGTAGCGCACGAACTGCGGCTTCTCGAACTCGCCCACCAGCTCGGCCAGCTTCACCGCCGCCAGCGCCTGCTCCAGCGGATCGCGCCCCGGGGCGAGGTAGCCCTGCGGCAACTGGGCCGTGCGCAGCAGCGGTTCCGCGCCCAGGTCCAGCACCATGTCGAAGGGCTCGCTGCGCGCGCGCTCGGCGCGCGAGAAGTCGATCGCGCCGATGGCGCCGCAGGCGGTGACGCAGGCGCGGTGCGAGCGGCAGCGCGCCATGTCGACCTGGTAGGAGAAGTCGATGGCCTGCTCGGGGCAGGCATCGATGCAGGCATTGCAGCGCGTGCAGGCTTCCAGGTCGATCGGGTTGTCCTGCTCCCAGTCGACCTTGAATGCGCCCAGCCAGCCGGTCACGCGCGCGGACTTGCCCGACCACACCGGATAGCGCCGCGCCAGCGGCAGGCTGCCGCCGGCGTCGGTGGCCAGCACCGCGACATCGAAGGACCCGGCAAGCCGCTCGGCCCAGCCGATGGCGGCGTCCAGGGGGCCGACCAGCAGCAGGCTGCCGCCGGAGGAATACGCGACGGCCGGCACCGGCTCCGGATCGGGCATTGCCGCCATCGCCAGCAGCGCCGCGATCTTGGGCGTGGCCGCCGCGCCTTCCCTGCCCCAGCCGGCGTGCTCGCGCAGGTTGACGAATGTCAGCACCGTGGCGCTGTCGCCCGCCAGCTCGGAGAACAGCCCCGCCTCCTGGGTGCAGCCCACCACGCAGCGCTCGGCGCCCAGCGCGCCGGTGAACGCAGCCGCATCGCGACGGCAGAGCGACTCCTCGACCGTGAGCGCCTCCTGCAGCTTGAGCGCCGGGGTCAATGCACGCGTCAGCGCTTGCGCATCCAGCGGCGAGGTCTTGTTGCAATTGCAGAGTCGGATAGGGTCCAAGCGGGGGTCCGGGCAGGGGTCAGTGCGAGCGGGTCAATGCGGCGGGCAGGCGGATCTTGGTTCGGGGAGGGCGACGGATTCTAGCCGCTGGCACCGGACTTTCCCGCATCGACCGCATCGGAGCCGGGTTCCGGGGGTGCCGGCAACGGGGCCTGCGCCTGCGGGTCGGCGGGCGCATCCGGTCCGGTCCCGGCCGGCGCGGCGTCGACCGCGGCAGCCGGGTCCCCGCCTTCGGCCGGCTTCTCGTCCTCATGCGGAAACAGCAGGCCACGCGCCTGGTTCAGCTTGGCGAGCATCGCCGCCGGGATCGGGTCCGGGTGCGTGTAGTCCTGGCTGTAGAACTCGATCGGGTCCATGCCGGCGAAGTGCGGATCGGCGAACAGTTTCTTGAGCGCTGCCCGGCGCACGCCCTCATCCACGTCGGGCTTGAGGAAATCGGCGTACTCCGAGCGCAGACCGTCCAGCGTCGCGGTGTCGGGCAAGGGCCTTGGCGCTGCGGCCCCGGGCACCTGGCCGCCTGCCTGCGCGACATCGCCCGGTTGTGGCGCTACCGGCTCCCCGGCAAGCGAGCCGGGGGCCGCGACCGGAGGCGCGACGGCGCGCGCGCTTTCATGCTTGCGCCGCGACCATCGCTTCAGGAAGTTGCCATCTCCCCCGATGCGGTCATCACCGCGACCCTCGTCACCGCGGCCGTCGTTCCCGCCGCCATCGTCCCCGGTGGGTTCGCCTCCTCTCACGTCGGCCTCACTTGCCCGGATCCCCGTCCCGCTTGGCTCCCTTGAACGAGGGCGGCCGCGCGCGGCGCTTGCCGCCGGGTTCCGGCTTGTAGTGCAGTTCCACGAAGGCACGCAGCCAGGGCAACCACTGCGGCGGCAGGGGTAAGCCATCGACCTTGCCGCCGCCGTCCATGATGCGCCCGGCCTCGTTGTAGCTGAGCATCAGCAACTGCGGGCGCGCGGGCTCTTCCTCGTCATCGAAGTTGACCCAGACGAAGGGGGTATCGGAATCGGCGTTCAGCCAGTAGCCCTCGGCCTCGTCCCGGAACAGGCGCAGCTCGAAGCCGGTCCACAGCCAGCGCTGCACCTGCCCCTCGGAGCCGACCAGCCTGGGCGAGGCCAGCGCGGGGCGCGGGTCCTCGTCAACGGAGACCGCCTTCCAGTTCACGCTCTGCCAGCGGTCCTGCAGTTCGGTGCGCTGCATGATGACCGAGGCGCGTTTGACCTCATCGGCCCGCGGCGGCGCGGCATTCAGTTCGGTTGGATCAGCCATGGTGCAGACACTATACTTGCCTGTTAGCCCAGTCCCCACCCAGTCTTACTGACCTGCCGCCGCCAATCGAATGACCGAACGCGTGATCCGCATCCACGATGCGCGCCGCAAGCCCATGCCCCCGACGGGCACGGATGCGGGCGCCGGCGCCTCGGCCGACGGCCGTCCGCTGCAGGACAGGCTGGGCCGGCGGATGCACGACCTGCGCATCTCGGTCACCGACCGCTGCAACTTCCGCTGCGTGTACTGCATGCCCTCGGACGTGTTCGGGCCGGACTACGCCTTCCTCGCGCGAGACCAGCTGCTCAGCTTCGAGGAGATCACCCGGCTCGCGCGCCTGTTCCAGGCGCAGGGCGTGGCCAAGATCCGGCTCACCGGCGGCGAGCCGCTGCTGCGCCGGAACATCGAGAGCCTGATCACCCAGCTCGCGGCGCTGGACACACCCGACCATCCGATGGACCTGACCCTGACCACCAACGGCTCGCTGCTGGTGAAGAAGGCGCGCGCGCTGCGCGAGGCCGGCCTGAAGCGCGTCACGGTCAGCCTGGACGCGCTGGACGATGCCACCTTCCGCGCGATGAACGACGTGGACTTCCCGGTGGACAAGGTGCTCGAAGGCATCCAGGCCGCGGCCGACGCGGGCCTCGGCCCGATCAAGGTCAACATGGTGGTCAAGCGCGGGCTGAACGAGCACGCCATCCTGCCGATGGCGCGCTACTTCCGGCAGACCGGCCACATCCTGCGCTTCATCGAGTACATGGACGTGGGCGCGACCAACGGCTGGCGCATGGACGACGTGATCCCCTCCGCCGAAGTGGTGCGCCTGATCTCGGCGGAGTTCCCGCTGGAGCCGGCCGAGGCCAACTACACCGGCGAGGTGGCGCAGCGCTGGCGCTACAAGGACGGCTCGGGCGAGGTCGGCGTGATCTCCTCGGTGACCCAGGCCTTCTGCCACGACTGCAGCCGCGCGCGCCTGTCCACCGAAGGCATGCTCTACACCTGCCTGTTCGCGCAGGCCGGCAGTGACCTGCGCGCGCTGATGCGCGACGGCGCGGACGACGCCGCGATCAGCGCGGCGATCACCGGCATCTGGTCGGTGCGCGACGACCGCTATTCCGAACTGCGCACCGCCGAGACCGCGCGCGAGAAGAAGATCGAGATGTCCTACATCGGCGGCTGAACGATGCACCCCGACGATGCCGCGGCCTTGAAATCCCCACCGATGAAGCCTGCATCGGTCCCTGAGGTCACGCACGCCTCGCGCGCGCCGACCTTCGAGGTCGAGGCGCTCAACGAGCGCGGCGAGGTGGTCACCACCGCCATCGCCGGCGAGCACCCGCTGACCCTGTACGTGGACAAGCGCGAGGTCGTCACGCTGATGACGCTGGGCCAGGCGCCCGAGGCGCTGGCCATCGGCTACCTGCGCAACCAGCGGCTGGTCGGTTCGATTGCCGAGATCGCCTCGGTGCAGGTCGACTGGGAAACCGAATCGGTGGCCGTGGTCACGCGCTCGGGCATCGCCGACCTGGACGGACGCATGGAGAAGCGCACCGTCACCACCGGCTGCGGCCAGGGCACGGTGTTCGGCGACCTGATGGCCGACATCGACGCGATCCGGCTGCGCGACGACGTGCGCCTCACCGACCGCGCGCTGCACGCGATGCTGGCCGGCTCGCGCCGCCACGAGTCGGTGTACAAGTCCGCCGGCGCGGTTCACGGCTGCGCGCTGTTCGCCAACCCGGCCGGCATGGCCCCCGCCACCGACCTGGAGCGCGAGCCGCTGTACTTCGTCGAGGACGTGGGCCGGCACAACGCGGTGGACGCGATCGCCGGCCTGATGTGGCTGGACGGCACCGACGGCTCGGACAAGGTGTTCTACACCACCGGGCGGCTGACCTCGGAGATGGTGATCAAGGCCGCGCAGATGGGTGTGCCCTTCCTGGTGTCGCGCTCCGGACTGACGCGCATGGGCTGGGAGATCGCGCACAAGACCGGCATCACCTTGATCGGCCGCGCCGCGGGCGGCAAGCATTACCTGCTGTTCACCGGGCGCGAGCGCTTCGTGAAGACCGACAACGCGCCCACGGAGCTGGCATGAGTGAGGCCATCACCGGACTGGTGCTCGCCGGCGGACAGGGACGACGCATGGGCGGCGTCGACAAGGGCCTGCAGCTGCTGCGCGGCCACCCGATGGCGCACTGGGTGATACAGCGCCTGCGGCCGCAGGTGGATGAACTGCTGGTCAACGCCAACCAGAACACCGGGGCCTATGCGGCGCTCGGCCATCGCGTGGTGCCGGATGCCATCGGCGGGTTCGCCGGGCCGCTGGCCGGCCTGCATGCAGGATTGAGCGCCGCCACGACGCCGCTGCTGGTGACCGCCCCTTGCGATTCGCCCTTCCTGCCCACCGACCTAGTGGCGCGGCTCAGGGAAGCGCTGGAGCGCGACGGCGCGCAACTGGCGGTGGCCACCACCGGCGCGCAATCGCACCCGGTGTTCACGCTGGCGCGGCGCGACGTGCTGCCGCACCTGACGGACTTCATGGCATCCGGCGGGCGCAAGATCGACGCCTGGTATGCGACGCTGCGCGTGTCGCTGGTGGACTTCGCCGACCAGCAAGCCGCGTTCTCCAACATCAATACCCGGGAGGAACTCGCCGCCTGGGACAACCTGCCGCCCGGATGAGCATGGACCAACCAGCGCGACTCAGTACCCAACCCGCGCCGGCCCGCACCCTGGACGAAGCGATCAGCTGCGTCTCGGACTACGACCCCAAGGCGTTGCCGGTGGCGAGCGCCAACGCCATCATCGGCCGGCTGCTGTCGCCGGTGCGCGAGACCGAGATGCTGCCGGTGCGCGAGGCGCTGGGCCGGGTGCTCGCCGAGGACGTGGTCTCGCCGATCAACGTGCCGTCCAACGACAACTCGGCGATGGACGGCTGGGCGCTGCGCTTTGCCGACCTGGCTGCCGACGGCGACACGCCGCTTCGCGAGGTCGGCACCGCCTTCGCGGGCCGCGCATACGGCGGCGCGGTCGGACCCGGCGAGTGCGTGCGGGTGATGACCGGCGCGGTGATGCCCGGCGACACCGACACCGTGGTGCCGCAGGAGTTCGCGCGCATCGAGGCCGGCGTGGTCACCATCCCCAAGGGACAGGAACAGGGGCAGAACCGGCGGTTTGCGGGCGAGGACCTCGCCATCGGCAAGCCGGCGCTGGCAGAAGGCACCTGGCTCAAGCCGGCCGAGATCGGCATGCTGGCCTCGCTGGGCATCGCGAAGGTGAGCGTGCGCCGCAGGCTGCGCGTGGCGTTCTTCTCGACCGGCGACGAACTGAAGTCCCTGGATGAGCATGCCGGTGAAGCACTGCAGCCCGGCGAGGTCTATGACTCCAACCGCTACACGCTGTGGGGCATGCTCACCCGGCTGGGCTGCGAGGTGATCGACCTGGGCGTGGTGCGCGACGACCCGGTGGCGCTGGAAGCGGCGTTCCGCGAAGCCGCCTCGCGTGCCGACGCGGTGATCACCTCCGGCGGCGTGTCGGTGGGCGAGGCCGACTTCACCAAGCAGATGATGGCCAAGCTGGGTGAAGTCGTGTTCTGGACCATCGCGATGCGTCCGGGCCGGCCGATGGCCTTCGGGCAGCTCAGGTCAGACCAGCCGGATGACGACAAGCAGGCCTTCCTGTTCGGCCTGCCGGGCAACCCGGTGGCGGTGATGGTGACCTTCTACCACTTCGTGCGCGCCGCCCTGCTCACCCTGTCCGGCCGCAGCGACACGCAGCTGCCGCTGATGCGCGTGAAGTCGCAGGTCGCGATGCGCAAGCGTCCGGGGCGCACCGAGTACCAGCGCGGCGTCCTGGAGCTGGTGGACGGCGAGTGGACGGTGAAACTCACCGGCGCACAGGGCTCGGGCATCCTGCGCTCCATGTCCATGGCCAACTGCTTCGTGGTGCTGGGCCATGCGCAGGGCAACGTGGCCGCGGGCGAACCGGTGGACGTGATGCTGTTCGACGGACTGGTCTGAGCGCGTAGGCCTGGACGCGCCAGTAGCAACCCGAATCAAGGAAGCTGCAA
>CAIVVS010000151.1 GCA_903909415.1 uncultured Pseudomonadota bacterium
CGCCGGTCTCGGGCTCGCTGTCATAGCGGGCGATAGTCTTCTTCCAGTCGGCGATGCGCTTTTCCATCGCCGGGCGCAGTTCCTTGTTGGAGGGGTGTTCCATCGCGACTTCCATTTCCTCGGCCACCGCGCGCAGCGAGGTGCCGCGGATCGCCTTGGCCTGGAAGAATGCCCACATGTTGGACGCCTCGATGTTCAGGCTGAGCGCGCTGGTCTGCGCCGCCTTGCCCAGCGTCTCCGAGATTGCCAGCACCAGCGCGAGCACCGCGATCAGCAGCGCGATCTTCTTGTTGGCTGGGTCGATATGGCCGTGTCCCGACATGGTGGATTCCTCGATGCGTTGCCGAACTGGAAGCGGATTCTAACCGCCGATCCCGCCCCCGATGTTTCCGGGACAAGACAGCCGCGGCATCAGTGCCCGCCGAGCGCGCGCTGGCGCAGCGCCATCTTGTCGATCTTGCTGGTCGGCGTGAGCGGCATGTCATCCAGGATGCACACCTCGATCAGCCGCGGGTCGCGGCCCAGCGCGGCGGCGGCGTGGCGCGCGAGTTCCATCGCGTCGGCGCGCGCGCCGTGGCGCAGCGTCACCCAGGCCACCGGGCGCGTGCCCAGCGTCGCATCGGGCGCGCCCACCAGCGCGGCCAGCAGCACCGCGCGGTGCTCCAGCAGCGCGTCCTCGACGTCGCGCGTGAACCAGGGCTCGCCCGCGACCTGCAGGGTCTCCGAGGCGCGCCCGCGCATGGTGACGTAGCCGTCCCGGTCCAGGAAGCCCAGGTCGCCGGTGCGCAGCCAGCCGTCGCGCACCACGGCCGCGGTCTGCTCCGGCCGCCCCCAGTAGCCCAGCATGTGGCCGCCGGCCACCTCGATCTCGCCGGTCTGCCCGCAGGCGAGCACCGCGCCCTGTGCATCCACCACGCGCACCTCGCGGTCCGGCAGCGAGGGGCCGCTGGCCAGCAGCTTGTCGTCCGGCGGCAGGTCCGGGTAGCCCAGGCCGACGAAGCCGCCGAGTTCGCTCTGCCCGTAGCTCTCGGCCAGCGTGATGCGGAACTCGTCGCGCCAGGCGCGCTTGAGCGAGGGCGGCGTGGGCACGCCGCCGGTGAGCACCAGCCGCAGCGCGCGCGGCGCGCGCCCGCGCGCGCGGCATTGCTCCAGCAGTTCGGCCAGCAGCGTGGCATTGGCCGGGGCCACGCTCACGCCCAGGTCCTCCATCTCGTCCCAGGCCTGCACCGCGTCCCACGCCGCCAGCATCCCGACCTGCGCCTGCGCGAACAGGCCGGGCAGCAGGTTGGCGACCAGGTGGTAGGACGAGGACAGCGAGGTCGGGCCCAGGGTCACGTCGCCGGCGCGCAGCCGCAGGCGCTCGGCGATGGAACGGCAGGCGCGCATCGTGGTGCCGTGGCCGATCAGCGCGCCCTTGGGCCGTCCGGTGGAACCCGAGGTCCATGACAGGTGCGCGCCGTCGTCGTCCCGCACCGTGTCCGGCGGCGCGGCCGGCGCGGCGCCCAGCAATGCGGACCAGGCTAGCGCGGCCGGCACGGCATCGCAGCGGCCATCCAGGCAAACCAGGTGGCGCGGCGGCGCGGCGAGGCTCTCGCACAGGCGCGCCACGCGCGGCGCGTTGTCGGCGGCGAACACCAGCACGTCTGGCGTCGCGTCGTTCACGTAGTAGTCGAGCTGCTCGCCGAACTGCACCGACAGGTGGGTGGAGATCGCGCCCAGGCGCCAGGCGCCGAACATGGCCAGCGCATAGTCCAGCCGGTTGGCGCAGAAGATGCCGACCCGGTCGCCGCGGCGCACGCCCAGCGCATGCAGGGCGCCGGCGGCGCGTTCCATCCGGCCGGCGGCTTCCGCCCAGGTCCAGGCCTCGTCGCGGTCCGGGCACCAGAGCGCGGTGCGGTCCGGCCGGCGCATCGCGCCCTCGCTGAGCAACTGGTGGAAACGCATGCTGACAATCCCCGGAGGGCGGTGGCGGGCCAACCGGTAAAATAGCGCACATTCCCCGCGACGGTATGCCTGCCGCCGCCTGCGACCCCGCAGGGCGCGCGCGCCGGCGACCGAGGGTCGCGAACCGAGAGCCGCCTTTCCATGTCCCGCACCGAATTCAAGGCCCGGTTCGCCGAGCTGTTCAAGCTGGCGTGGCCGGTGTTCATCGCCCAGCTCGCGGTGATGTCCAACGGCCTGATCGACACGCTGATGGCGGGCCGCTATTCCACGCTGGACCTGGCCGCCGTGGGCATCGGCTCGGCGATCTACTTCAGCGTGTTCGTCACCTTCATGGGCGTGCTGCTGGCGATTTCGCCGATCTCCGCGCAGCTCTACGGCGCGGGGCGCCACGCGGAAATCGGCGAACAGGTGCGCCAGAGCGGCTGGCTCGGGCTGATCCTCGCCATCGTGTGCTTCACCATCCTGCGCCACCCCGACCCGCTGATGGCCATCAGCCAGTTGCAGCCCGAGGTCGAGCAGCGCACCCGCGACTACCTCGCGGCGCTGTCCTGGGGCGTGCCGGCGGGCCTGGCGTTCCGCGTGTTCCACGGCTTCTCCACCGCGGTGTCGCGCCCGCGCACGCTGATGGTGTTGAACCTCATTGGCCTGGCGCTCAAGCTGCCGCTGAACTGGATCTTCATGTACGGCTATTTCGGCGCGCCCGAGATGGGTGGCGTCGGATGCGGCGTGGCCTCGGCCATCGTGTTTTGGGTGGTCGCGCTGCTGGCCTGGGGCTGGACCGCGTTCGACCAGGACTACCGGCGCTATGGCGTGTTCGCGCGCTTCTCGCGCCCGGACTGGAAGGCGATCGGCGCCATCGTGTCCCTGGGCCTGCCGATCGGCGTGACCTTCATGGTGGACGTCACCGGCTTCACCTTCATGTCGCTGTTCATCGCGCGCCTCGGGCCGGAAGTCTCGGCCGCGCACCAGGTGGCGGCCAACTTCTCGGCCATGCTGTTCATGCTGCCGCTGGCCATGGGCAACGCCGGCTCGGTGATGGTCGGCCAGGCGCTGGGCGCGGGCAAGCCGCTGCGCGCGCGCTCGGCCGGCATCATCGGCATCGGCACGGGCTTCGCCATCGCGTTCGCCACCGGCATCGCGGTGTTCCTGCTCGCCGACGTGATCGCCGGGCTCTACTCCAACGATGCCGGCGTGCGCAAGCTGGCCGGCGGGCTGCTCGCCTTCGTCGCCCTCTACCACCTGTTCGATGCGCTGCAGGCGGTGGCGGTGAACGTGCTGCGCGGCTACAAGCGCGCGGTCGTGCCCATGGTGATCTACGCGGTGTCGCTGTGGGGCGTGGGCCTGTGCGGCGGCTACGTGCTGGGCCTGACCGACTGGGTGGTCGCGCCGATGGGGGCGCAGGGCTACTGGACCGCGGCCATCGCCAGCCTGGTGATGGCGGGATCGCTGGTCACCGCCTACTTCATGTACGTGAGCCGCGCCGAGATCGCGGAGCACGGGCGGCGCTAGCCTGCCGCTTCGCCCCCCCGCTTTGGCGGGTGTGGCCTGTGCGCGGCACTGCGGCGCTGCACTGCGGCGCGGCGATGCCGGGCGCGCCGCTACAATCAGCGCGTCTCCCGCAACGCGCTGGCCAAACATTCCATGGGCGTCAACCTCGCACACCTGCTGCTGCGCTCGGCGCGCCTCGCGCCGCATGCGCCCGCGCTCGCGCTGGGCACCCATGTGGTCGCCGATTACGCGACGCTGGCCGCGCGCGCCGCGCGCCTGGGCGCGGGCCTGTGCCGGCGTTTCGGCCTGGTGCCCGGCGACCGAGTGGCGCTGTTCATGGCGAACTGCCCGCAATACGTGGAGCTGCTGTTCGCCTGCTGGCACGCGGGCCTGGCCGCGGTGCCGATCAACGCCAAGCTGCATCCGCGCGAACTCGAATACATCCTCGCCGACAGCGGCGCGTCGCTTTGCTTCACCACCGCCGAGTTTGCCTCGGGCGCGGCCTCGGTGTCAGTGCCAGGCCTGCGCGAGGTGATCGACGCGCGCTCGAAGGACTACGAACGCCTGCTGGCGGACGACGCGCCCTCATTGGTCGGACATGCGGCGGAACGCGCCGCCGATGACGTCGCCTGGCTGTTCTACACCAGCGGCACCACCGGGCGGCCCAAGGGCGTGATGATCACGCACCGCAACCTGATGGCGATGACGCTGAACTACTTCTCCGACGTGGACGCGATCGCGCCCGGGGACAGCATCCTGCACGCCGCACCGATGTCGCATGGTTCGGGCCTGTACGTGCTGCCGCATGTGGCGCACAGCGCGCTCAACGTGGCGCCGGAATCGGGCGGCTTCGAGCCCGACGAGATGTTCGCGCTGTTCGGCGCGCACCGCGGCGTGACCCTGTTCGCCGCGCCCACCATGGTCAAGCGCCTGGTGGACCATCCCTCGGGCGAGCCCGGCCAGCTCAAGACCATCGTCTACGGCGGCGGGCCGATGTACGTCGAGGAGTCCAGGCGCGCACTCAGGCGCCTGGGCAACCGCATGGTGCAGATCTACGGGCAGGGCGAGTCGCCCATGACCATCACCGCGCTGTCGCGCGCGATGCATGCCGACAGCGCGCACCCGCGCTGGGAGGCGCGGCTCGCGTCCGTGGGCATCGCGCAGACCGGCATGGAAGTGCGCGTGGCCAGCCCGGATGACGCGGCGCTGCCGGCGGGCGAGGCGGGCGAGATCCTGGTGCGCGGCGACGCGGTGATGCGCGGCTACTGGGGCAACGAGCGCGCCAGCGCCGAGACCCTGCGCGGCGGCTGGCTGCACACCGGCGACGTGGGTGTGCTGGACGACGAGGGCTTCCTCACGCTCAAGGACCGCAGCAAGGACGTGATCATCTCCGGCGGCTCCAACATCTACCCGCGCGAGGTCGAGGAAGTACTGCTGGAACACGCCGGCGTGTCCGAGGTGTCGGTGGTCGGCGAGCCGGACGCCGAATGGGGCGAGAACGTGATCGCCTTCGTGGTCGCGCGCGCCGGGCGCGGTGACGGCCTCGTTGCCGAGATGGATGCGCTCTGCCTGTCGCGCATCGCGCGCTTCAAGCGGCCCAAGCGCTATGTCTTCGTGGACGCCTTGCCGAAAAACATGACCGGCAAGGTGTTGAAGACCGAGCTGAGGAAGCTGCTGCCGAAGGCATAGCCGAACGACGCTGGATTCCCGCTTTCGCGGGAATGACCGGGCTTTGTGGTGCGGTTGTGTCGGGTTGTTCAGGCGCAGCACCGGCGCGTTGCGGGCTACGCAGTCCAACTGTCGTTCCGGACGCCGCCGCCGGCGGCGAGCCGGAATCCAGTGTCGTTCAGGAATTCCAACGACGCTGGATTCCCGCTTTCGCGGGAATGACCGGGCTTTGTGGTGCGGCTGTATCGGGTTTTATCCAGGCGCAGCACCGGCG